>CAZUVO010000134.1:0-10356 GCA_964623955.1 uncultured Rhizobiaceae bacterium | reverse complement strand
TATCGTCAAGGCGGCGAAGCTCGCCGGCGTACACGACTATGTCATCGACCTGCCCGACGGATACGCCACCGAGATCGGCGAGGCCGGCTCGCGCCTCTCGGGTGGCCAGCGCCAGCGCATCGCTATCGCCCGGGCGCTGCTGCCGGATCCGCCGATCCTGCTGTTGGACGAAGTATCGGGCAATCTCGACATGCAGGCGGAAATCTCGCTACGCGACACGCTAAGCCGGCTGGCCCGCGACCACACCATCGTCGTCGTCACCCACACACCGGTGCTGCTGCGCGCGTGCAACAACATTATGGCGCTCGACCGCGGCAAGATCGCCATGGGCGGGCCGACCCAGGAGATCCTGCCGCGCCTGTTCGGCGGCGCTCCGCGCCCGGCGGAAGCGCCCGAAGACGCAGCGCAAGATGACGTCGCGCTCGCCGCCACGGCGGATAAGACTCCATGAGGACGCCGCTGTGAGCCGGCTCGATCAGCTCGAAGGCCGGGCGCGCGCCCGAGGCTGGCGGCGCAGCGCGTTTTTGATCGGGCTTGCGATCGCTGTACTGGTGGCCTGGTCCAACTATGCCGAGCTCGAGGAAGTCGCCGTCGCCGCCGGCGAGGTCGTGCCGCAAGGCCAGGTCAAAGTGATCCAGCATCTCGAAGGCGGCATCATCAGCCAAATATTCGTTGCCGAGGGTGATTCGGTGAACGCCGGCGATCTCCTGTTGCAGCTCGACCGCGGCATCTCCGGCTCCAACCGCGATGAAGTTCAGATCGAGTTGGACGGCTTGATTTTGGCGCGCTCCCGTCTCATCGCCGAATCCCAGGGCACCCTCCTTGTCTTTCCCGACGAGCAAGCCAAGCGCCGCCCCGAACTGGTGCAGGCGGAGCGCCATACTTTCGAAGGGCATCGGCTCGAACTTGAGAGCAAGTTGGCTGTGTTGCAGGAGCAGAAGCGCCAGCGCGAGCTCGATGTCCGGCAAATACGCGCCCAGCTCAATTCGACCAAGAACAATCTCGCCCTCACGCTTGAGCGATTCGTCATGTCGGAGGAGCTTCTCTCCGAAGGCCTGACACCGAAGATCGACCATGTACAGATCAAACAGGAAGTCGAAAAACTTCAGGGCGAGATGGAAGAGCTTAAATCCGCCATCCCGCGCGCTCAGGCAAGCATCTCCGAGGCCGCCGAGCGGTTGAAGGAGGAGCAATTGACTTTCTCGCGGATCGCCCTTGAGGATTTGAGCGATGTCGAGCGGCGCATCGCCTCGGCCCGCGAAAAACTAAGCCGCGCCACGGACCAGGTCGTGCGGACGGAGATTTCCAGCCCGATCGCCGGTGTGGTGCAAAGCATGCGTCACCACACCATCGGCGGCGTCGCGCGCCCGGGCGAGCCTTTGATGGAAATCGTCCCGACCCAGGAGCGCCTGGTCGTCGAAGCGAAGCTCAGCCCGCTCGATATCGGTTATGTCCGCGTCGGCCAGGATTCCATGGTCAAGGTCACGACCTATGATTTTTCGCGCTATGGCGGCCTGAACGGACGGGTGGTGTCGATCTCGCCGGACTCCCATGTCGACCCGGCGACCGGCGAAAGTTATTTTCGCGTCATCGCCGAGACCGACAAGAATTACCTCGGCGACGGACCCGGCGATTTGCCGATTGCGCCCGGCATGGAGGCAACCCTCGACATCCGCACCGGCTCCAAGAGCGTTATGCAATATTTGCTGAAACCGGTCATCAAGGTTAAATCGGAAGCCTTCCGCGAGCGCTGATACTCCCGCGGCACCGAGACACACCAATCCACGGAACGACATTATGAGCGACGAAATCCGCCAAGCGCGCATCGATCTGGCCGCCGCGTACAGGTTGGCTTACATGCACGGCCTAAGCGAAGGCATCTGCAATCATTTGACCCTCACCGTCCCCGGCGAGCCGGACAAATTCCTGCTGATCTCCCACGGCACCCATTGGAGCGAAGTCACCGCCAGCAACCTCCTCCTCGTCACCCTGGATGGCGAGATATTGGAAGGCGAGGGCACGGTCGAGGACACCGCGTTTTACATTCACGCGCCGATCCACCGCTTGCGGCCAGACCTCCGTTGCATCATGCATACCCATCAGACCCATACGCTCGCGCTCGCCATGGTCGAAGGCGGCGTCATCGAGCCGATCAATCAGAATGCGCTGCGCTACTACGGCCGGGTCGCCTATGACGATGACTATGCCGGCCTCGCCTTCGATGCCGCCGAAGGCGAGCGGCTCGCGGCGGCCATGCAGGACAAATCGATCCTCATGATGGGCAATCACGGCGTCCTGGTGGGCGCCGCCTCGGTCGCCCGCGCCTATGACGAAATTTATTATTTGGAGCGCACGGCGGCGGCGCAAATTCTCGCCATGAGCACCGGGCGCCCGCTCAAGCAGATCCCCAAGGAGATTTGCGAATCCACCGCGCGGCAGATGATGGCGGACAATATGCACCGCTTCGCCAACGATCACTTCACCGCGCTGAAACGCGTGCTGGACCGGGATCAGCCGGACTATCGCGAGTGATCGTGAAATGCGTTAGAAAAACGCCACCGCGCAATAAAGGCCACGTAGCTTAAGGCGCTCGCAAATCTCCTTCGCGCCCTGCTCGTTTTCCAGCGGCCCGGCCTGGACGCGGTAAAAGACGCCCATGCCGGCGCCGAAATCTATTTTGCGGATTTCCAGTTCGAGGTCGCCCAACAGCTCGCCATGCTTTTCCTGCAACAGCTGCCAGCCATGCTCGGCGCCCTTTTCGCTGCGGAACGACGCGATGTGGACGCGCACGCTGGGGCCGTCATCCGCCACTTCCTCGGCCCGTGCGACCGCTTCCTCGCCGCCGCTCCCGCCCGTCGCCTTGGCGGGTTTCGCTTTGCCGCTCTTGTCCATCGCGTCGCCGCCATCCGCCTCTAGCGAGGCCATTTTGGCGTCCGCTTTATCGTCCATGGATTTCTCGCCGGCCGAGGCCATGGCGCCATCGGATTCCGCGCTCGCCATTTCGGCGCGGCGGTCGGCATCCGCGGCGGCGCTGCGCAAGGTATCGGACATCAGGCGCATGGATTCCGCCAGCGCCTGCAGCTTGTCGAACACCGCGCTCATATCGCTGTAGAGCGCGGCGAAACTGCGACTGTCGATCGGTGCATTGTTGCCGTACCAGCTCGGCGGCGGTTCCTGGCGGTCGATGGCGACCGGGCTGAGATTGAGGTCCGCGAGATTTTCGCGCGCCAGCACGGTCGGCGCGATACCGCTGCCACGCCTCGCCACCGTCGAGGCGGCGCGCTCCAGCCGGTTCAGGCGAATGATTTCGGCATAGGTGCGCCGCGCCAATTCGGGACGGCCGGTATCCTGATAAACCACGCCCAAATTCAACAGCGCATATTCATTGCCGGGATTATGCTCGAGCGCATCGCCGAGAAATTGCTCGGCGGCGACGTAATCGCCAACTTCCAGCGCATCGGCGCCGCGTTCCGAAAGGGCAATATCGCGCGGCAGTTCAACACATGCCGCAAGCAACGAAACGGCGCAAATCAGCGCCGCCAACCGAACCGTATGCCTCACCCCGTCCCCAAATTCTTGTGGGTTCAATAGCGTAACTATCAAGATATGGTAGATGATTTCTTTGAATCGCGCAATCGCCGACGAGCGTGTGGACGGTATCTATTCTTCCGCCGAGCCACCGGCGCGCCGCGGAAAGCAATATTCGCCGGCCTGGCGGAGCGCATCGCACAGCGCAACCGCCGCCGCTTCGCTCGCCAGCCGCGCCGCCTCGAGACGCCACAGGACGGTCTTGCCGCCGGTCATTTTATGCGCCGTAAATTTCGGCTGCAGCGTTTCGAACAGCGCCGGAAAACGGTCGACATAAGCTTCCCAGGCTTCAGCCGCCGCGTCCTCGCGGTCGAACGTCGCCAGCAGCACACTGAAATCGGACTCGCCCGGCGGCGCCTCGCCGGCGACCGGGATGTCACCCTCGACCTCCTCGAGCGCGGCGATCGGCACCTCGAATTGATTGCCTTCGACGAGGATCTGCAATTGCTCGCTATTCTCGGCCTCAGGGGCCGGTTCGGGCGCGGCGTTCTCCGCCGTCTCGGCCGCCTCGCCCGCCTCGGCCACCCGTGGCGGATCGGATTGCGGCGCCTCTAAATCGACGCCCATGATGTTCAGCCGCTGAATCGCGCGGCCGTAACGCTGCGCCGCCGCAAGCCGCAGCCACCGGATACCGCGTTCGCGGTCAGGCGTGATGCCTTCGCCACCGAGATAAAGCGCGCCCAGATTATATTGCGCCTGGGCGTTGCCGCGCTCCGCGGCATCCAGATAGAGCTCGGCCGCCCGCTCCGGGTCGCGCGCGACACCGCGGCCATGCTCATAGAGCGAGCCCAGGCTGAGCTGCGCCTCGATCATGCCCTGTGCCGCCGCCCGCGAGTACCAGTCAAAGGCCTTTTCCGTATCGGGCGGCACGCCGCGCCCGCTCTCATACATCATGCCGAGGCCGAATTGCGATTGCGCATCGCCGTCCGCCGCGAGGTCCAGCCAGATTTCCCGGGCATAGCGGTAATCGCCGTCGAGAAAGGCGCTGAGCCCGGCGTCGAAATCCGCCGCCGCCGCCACGGACGCGGCCACAGACACCGCCAAGCCGAGATAAAGCGCGGATAGAATCGCGAAGATTCGATTGCTGCCGTGAGTTACGTGCCGCATCGAATCTGTATATCATTAATGGCAGCGGGACGGCAGGCGATTCATGTTGTTCCGCCTGCCAATGGCATGGGTCCGTTGTAAGAAGAGGAAGAAACCGCATGGCGAAGAAAGACGCGACACGAGCCGCGCCCTCCCCCCTGCCGGTCGAGGATCTCTGCCGCTTTTGCGACCCCGCGCAATTTCCCTTCGCCACCACGGCGGAGCTTGAGGATCAGGTCGAGATCGCCGGGCAGGACCGCGCGGTCAGCGCCATTCAATTCGCCCTCGGCGTCAAACAGGAGGGCTACAATGTGTTCGTTCTCGGGCCGTCGGGCACGGGGAAACACGCGGTCGCCCGCAAGCTGCTCAAGAACCAGGCCAAGCAGGAAGAGACGCCGTCCGACTGGTGCTATGTCTATAATTTCGAGCGGCGCCACAAGCCGGTCGCGCTGCAACTGCCGGCCGGCGACGGCGCGCGCCTGCGCGACGCGGTCGACAAACTGATCAAGGATTTGAGGATCGCGATTCCGGCGATTTTCGAAAGCGACGAATACCGCAACCAGCGCAAGATCATCGGCGACGACGTCAAGCAGCGCCAGGAAAGCGCCTTCATGCAAATCCAGCGCGAGGCCAGCGCGCTCAATATCGCCATCATGCAGACCGAGAACGGCATCGCCTTCGCGCCCATGCGCGACGGCGAAATGCTGCCGCCCGAGGAGCTCAAATCCATGAGCGAGGGCGATCGGGAGGAGTTGCAGAAAAATATCGGCGAGCTGCAAAAGCGCTTCCGCGACACCATGATGATGGTGCCCCAATGGGCCCGCGAGGCACGCGAAAAATTCCTCGCGCTCGACCGGGAAGTGACCAGCGTCGCCGCCAAGGCGATGATCGAGGACACCAAGGCGCAATTTTCCGAACTGCCCCGCGTGCAGGACTATTTGGCAGGGGTGGAAAAGGATGTGATCGACAATGTCGAAATCTTCCGCGGGGCGCAGGAAGGTGTGCCCGGCCAGCCGGGGGCCGCGCCCGGACAGATGCCGGGGCCGATGCCGACCAGCGAGCCGGCCGATGCAAATGCGCCGTTTCGCCGCTACCGGGTCAATCTCTTTGTCGACCGCTCCCACCTCAAGGGCGGCCCGGTGGTCTATGCCGATCACCCGACCTATCAGGAGCTGATCGGCAGTATCGAGCATGTCGCCGAATTCGGCACTTTGATGACCGATTTCACGCGCATCAAATCCGGCGCCCTGCACCGGGCGAATGGCGGCTATCTGATGCTGGATGCGCGCAAGGTGCTGATGGAGCCGTTCGCCTGGGAGGGCCTCAAGCGCGCGCTCCGCTCGCATGAAATCCGCATCGAGCATCCCGCCCAGTCCGCCGGGGTGGTCAGCACCCAGACCCTCAGCCCCGAGCCGGTACCGCTCAACATCAAAGTGGTGCTAATCGGCGAGCGCCAGCTCTACTACCTCCTCGACCAGCGCGACCCGGACTTCGCCGAGCTCTTCAAGGTGACCGGCGATTTCGAGGACAAGATCGAGCGCACGGAAGAGAGCAATTTGATGTATGCCCGCCTGCTCGGCACCCTGGCGCGGCGCGACGGCATGAAGCCGCTGACAAATGGCGCCGCGGCGCGTCTCTGCGATTACAGCGCGCGCCTCGCCTCGGACGCCGAGCGGCTGTCGACGCAGATGCGCCGGGTGAGCGACCTGGTTCGCGAGGCGGATTATTTCGCCGGCGCGGAAGGCCGCGACACGATCGGCGCCGAGGACGTCAATCGCGCGATCGACGATGCGCGGACCCGGGTGAGCCGTATCCGCGAGGCGCTGCAGGAGCAGATCCTGCGCGGCACCGTGCTGATCGATACCGAGGGTGAACAGGTCGGCCAGATTAACGGCCTTGCCGTGCTGCAAACCGGGCGCTACGCGTTCGGCAAGCCGTCGCGCATCACGGTGCGTCTGCGTATGGGCACCGGCAAGGTGATCGATATCGAGCGCGAGGTCGAACTTGGCGGGCCGCTCCATAGCAAAGGCGTGCTGATCCTCAGCAGCTATCTGGCGTCGCGCTACGCCACCGACAGCCCGCTGTCGCTTGCCGCCAGCATCGTGTTCGAGCAATCCTATGGCGGCGTCGATGGCGACAGCGCCTCCTCGACCGAGCTCTACGCGCTTCTCTCCGCCCTCGCCGAGGTGCCGATCAAGCAATCCCTCGCGGTCACCGGCGCGGTCAATCAGCATGGCGAGGTCCAGGCCATCGGCGGCGCCAACGAGAAGATCGAGGGCTTCTTCGATATATGCAAAGCGCGCGGGCTGACCGGCGAACAGGGCGCGCTCATCCCACAATCCAATGTTCAAAATCTCATGCTGCGGCGCGATGTGCTCGACGCGGTGCGCGACGGCACCTTCCGCGTCTATGCGGTCTCAAACATCGATGAGGGCATCGAAATCCTGACCGGTGTTGCGGCCGGAACGCGGGATAAATCCGGCGCTTTCCCTGCCGATTCGATCAACGGCAAAGTCGAAGCCCGGCTCGCTCAACTGGCCGAGCAGCGCCGCGCCTTCGCCCGCAACGAGGGATCGGACGACGGCGAGAAGGCCGGCGCCGAGTAGCTAATAGGCCACGGGCGTCGGGTCGAGACTGCGCCAGAGATACCAGGTCGCGACCGAGCGCCAGGGCCGCCAGTTCTCGGCGAGGCGCTCGATCTCATCCACCGCCAGGGCCTCGCCCTCGGCATAATGACGTTCGCAGGCGCGGATCAGGCCGATATCGCCGAGCGGCAGAATGTCCGGGCGCAACAGATGAAAGATGAGGAACATCTCCGCCGTCCAGCGGCCGATGCCGCGCAGCACCAACAACTCGGCGATCACGCCCTCATCGTCCTTGTCGCGCCAAAGGGGCGGCGAAATGCTGCCGTCCTGAAACGCCACCGCCATGTCGCGAATATAAGACGCCTTGCGCCGCGTCAGACCGGCGCCGTGCAACTCGGCCTCGTCGCGCGCCACGACACGCTCAGGCGAGATGCCGCCGACCGTCTCCTCCAGCCGGTTCCAGATACTGTCCGCCGCGCGCACCGAGATCTGCTGCGCCACGATGGAGCGCACCAGGGTGACGAAGGGATCTCCCTGGCCGGTCAAACCGCCGCGCCCGCAGCCTTTGATGATCTCCGCCATCACCGGGTCGGAAGCGCTCAGCTCTTTCTTCGCGCGCGGCCAGTATGACGGGTGGCCGACCGGTCCGCTGGCCCATTTCGGCATGAATCGAATCCATGAATTGCGCCGGAAAGCGCCGAGTCTAGAGCAAATCCTGAAAAGAAAAAGCGCGCTGCGCGCTTACCCGGTTTGCGCCGCCGCGAAGTTCTGTTGCCGGCGCTCGGCGGCTTGGATGCTGGACGCCAGCGCGGTGACGACGCGGTTCAATTCCGCCGGCCCCAGCTTCAGGTGAAAGGGCAGTGCCAGGGTCTGGCCGGCGAGATGTTCCGTCGTCTCGAGTTCGGCCCGGGGGCAGGCGTCGAAGGCGGCCTGCCGATGGCAGCCCTGGCTCCACCAGTGGCGGCTTTCGATTCCCCGGATGGCCAGCCCCTTCGCGATCTCCGACGCGACGGGCCGGTCGAACGATACATTGCAGGTGGTGCTCGCCCATTCGCCGCCGAAGCCGGCCATGACGGATACCCCGTCGATGGCGGATAGCGCCGCTCCATAGGCCTGGCCGAGCCGGACATAGCCGGTGCGCACGAAGGGCCAGGCATCGAGCGCCGCCAGGCCGACGGCGGCGGCATATTCGCTCAGCTTGGCGTTCACGCCATCCAACTCGGCGTTGCGGCCATGGCGAAATCCGAAATTGGACAGGCTGCGGGCGCGCCCGATCAGCTTCTCATCGCGCGATACCAAAAGGCCGCCCTCGCCGACCCCGAGGGGCTTCGTCGCATGCAGGCTGATCGCCACCGGCGCGTGCTGGGGGCGCGCCGTATCGAACGCGGCGGCGGCATCGATGGCGACGGTGATTCCGGTCTCCTCGGCAAAACCGTCCCACGCCGCATAGTCGATCGGCGCGCCGAACGGTGCGACAGGCATGACGGCGCCGACCTGCTCGGGCGCCCGGCTGAGGGCCGCGCCGGCGATTTCAGGGGTCAGCGCCCAACTGTCCGGCGAGACATCGACGAAATAGGGGGTCAAGCCGGCTTCGCGCGCGGCGTGGGCGCTGGCGGAGAAGGTCCAGGCCGGCATCATGCACAGGGTGCCGGGCGCGGCGCCGGCGGCCTTGAGCCCGAGGATCAGCGCCTGGGTGCCGCTCGAGACGGTCGCCACCATGGCCGGCTCAACGCCCAGCTCCGCCGCCACGCGGGCTTCGAATTCGCGCACCAGGGGGCCGAAATTGGTGTAATAGCGGGCTTCGTCTATGCGTCGAAGATATGGCAGGAGCGCGTCCGTCTCGGGCATGCGCGGGACGGCGATTCGGATATCTTCTGGCGCTTCCTGGGCCATCGCGAGCCCGCCTCCTGAGAACGAAACCGTGAATTCGGCTGTCCCCAGAAGGATACCGCTCGCGCCCTAAATCTTCGTTAAATCGGCCCTCTCAGCGGCGGTTGCGATGGGGCGCATTGGCTCGTTTCGGGCGCTTCGGCGGCTTGTCGCGAAAGCCGTTCACCTGCGCCTGAGCGCCCGCGCCGACGAGCTTGGCATCGCTCGCGGCGATGACAAAATCATAGCCCCGCTCATAGGTCCAATTGAGGGTTTGCCCCGGGCGGATGACCGTGCCGAGCAGTTTATTGGTCTTGCGCATCTTGCGCTCGGCACGCTCGATCATGGCGGTCACGGCGGGATGCGCCAGGTCGAGCATATGACCGACGCTGGCGGAGATATCGCTCGGCCCGAGGAACAGCATATCGACGCCGTCGACCGCGGCGATCTCCTCGATATTCTCGATCGCCTCCTCGGTTTCGATCTGACACATGATGAGACACTGCTTGGGCCAGGCATCGAGATATTCGCCGAGCCGCGCACTCCAGCGTGTACAGCGCCCGGCATGGGGCGCGACGCCGCGAACGCCCTTCAGGGGATAGCGGCAGGCATCGACCGCCGCGCGCGCCTCTTCGGCATTCTGCACATAGGGGATGATGATGCCCATGACGCCGATATCAAGCGCCCGCTTGATATAGACCGTATCGTTCCACGGCACCCGCATCATCGGCGTCGGGCCCGCCTCGCCCACCGCCTGCATCAGCGAAATCGCATTGAGAAAATCGCCCGGACCATGCTCGTGATCCATGATCACCGCGTCATAGCCCGCATTGGCCACGATCTCCGCGGCGATGGGGCTGCCCATCGAAAGCCAGGCGCCGATCGCCGGCTCCCCTTTGAGCAGTTTTTTCTTGCAGGTATTGGTCATCGCCATGGAACAAATTCTCCGCATGCATGAAGGTGTTAAAAACGGCGCGCAGACTAGCACGCGCCACCTGGCAGCCAAAGCCCGGCGCCCAGAATGCCTCACATTGTCTTGTCGCCCGCGCGGGAGTAGGTTTGCTTGATCCGATCCCCAGGCCGAGGCTGAGGCGCAAATGGCTTATCAGATATCGCGCAGACATCCCGCCCCCGCCGGAGACGAACCCAGCGCATCGGCGTTCGTTATCGAGGACAGCACATCCCATCTGGTGAGCGCCGCGGCGCGGCTCTTCGCCCGCGCGCTCCA
>CAZUVO010000133.1:7201-10361 GCA_964623955.1 uncultured Rhizobiaceae bacterium | reverse complement strand
GGTCGCGCTGCCGCACGAGCCGGAGCGCGCGGCGGAATATCTTGCCCTGATCGACGGGCTGGTGGTGACCGGCGGCGCCTTCGATGTCGATCCGGCGCTGTTCGGCGCGGCGGAGCGTCATGACAGCGTCTCGACCAAAGACCGGCGCACCCAATTCGAGCTCGCCATCACCCGCGCGGCGCACGCGGCCGACATGCCGGCGCTCGGCATTTGCGGCGGCCAGCAGCTGATGAATGTGGCGCTCGGCGGCACCCTCATCCAGCATATCCCCGACGCCATCCCCGACGCGCTGGCCCATGAGCAGCCCAATCCGCGCAACGAGCCGGGCCATGGCGTCTCGCTGGCGGCGGAAAGTGCGCTCCTTCGCATCACCGAGCGGGCGGAGATGGAAGTCAACAGCGCCCATCACCAGGCGGTCGAGAAAGCCGCGCCGGGCTTTACCGTCAACGCGGTGGCGCCTGACGGGGTGATCGAGGGCATCGAGGATCCGGCGCGGCGCTGGTTCATCGGCGTGCAATGGCATCCCGAATTCGCCATCGATCCCGGCGACGTGCGCCTGTTCGATTCCTTCCTCGCCGCCTGCCGGACGTAAGCGGGCGCGGCCATGTCGCAATTGGGAGAAGGCGAGCGCATCGCCAAGCATCTTGCACGCGCGGGCCTGTGTTCGCGGCGCGAGGCTGAGCGCATGATCGCCGCGGGCCGCGTCGCGGTCGACGGCAACATTCTGGATACCCCGGCCTTTCTGGTCACTGCCGCGAGCGAGGTGACGGTCGACGGCAAGCCGATCGCCGCCGCCAAGCCGGCGGAGCTGTGGCGCTATCACAAGCCGCCCGGCCTGATCACCAGCCACAACGACCCGCAAGGCAGGCCGACCGTGTTCGAGAAACTGCCAAAGGACCTCGGCCGGGTGCTTTCGGTCGGCAGGCTCGATCTCGCCTCGGAGGGGCTGTTGCTGCTGACCAACGATGGCGGGCTGTCGCGCCGCTTGGAGCGTTCGGACTGGCTCCGGCGCTACCGGGTACGCGTCTATGGCCGCCCCGACAAGGCACGCCTCGAAGCATTGGAAAAGGGCATCACGGTCGAAGGCGTGCGCTACGGCCCGATCGCGGCGGCGATGGATTCGCAAAGCGCCAGCAATGCCTGGCTCACCCTCGGTCTGAAAGAGGGCAAGAATCGCGAGATCAGACGCGTCCTCGAACATCTCGGCTTGCAAGTGAACCGCCTGATCCGCACCGCCTATGGGCCGTTTCAACTCGGCTCGCTGAAACGCGGCCAGGTGGTACGCATTCCGCCCAAGGTGGTACGCGAACAATTGAAGGGATCCGGGAAGTGATGAATTACATTCATCGCTTTCCCGCAAGCGCGACTGCGCGCCCGAGCATGCGCGAGGTAAGCCAAGCGCGCGGATGCGCGCGCCCGGCACCTGAGGGAACATACAATGGGTCATTCTTCATGACCCGTTGGTACGAGAATCATGCGGATCGTAGGCGGTAGCCGGCGCGGGCGGCGGCTGAAGGCGCCGGAGGGGCGTGCCCTTCGGCCGACCTCGGAGCGGGCGCGTGAGGCGCTGTTCAATATCATCGGCCACCGAGAATTTGCCGCGCAGCCGCTCAAAGGCGCGCGGGTGGTCGATCTCTTTGCCGGCACCGGGGCGCTCGGTCTTGAGGCCCTGTCGCGTGGGGCGGCGCATCTGACGGCGGTGGAGAGCGACGGGGTGGCGCTCGGCTGTCTCAGGGAAAATATCCGCGCGCTCGATTTCACCAAGAAGGCGCGGGTGATCCAGGGCGACGCAACGCGCCTGCCACGCGCATCCGAGCCTTGCGCCTATGCCTTTCTCGACCCGCCCTATCGCGGCGGCAAGGCGGAGCCGGCGCTCGCCTCCTTGCGCGAACAGGATTGGCTCGCGCCGGGCGCCATCGTGGTGGCGGAGACGAGCGCCAAGGAGAAGCTCAAAGCGCCGGAAGGCTATGAGGAGATCGAGCGGCGGCGCTATGGCGCGGCGGAGATGGTGATCCTCAAATTAGCGCCGGCCGAATAGGCGCTCGATATCGCCGAGCTTGAGCTCGACATAGGTCGGGCGGCCGTGATTGCACTGGCCGGAATGGTGCGTCGCCTCCATCTCGCGGAGGAGCGCGTTCATCTCCTCCGCCTTGAGCCGGCGGCCGGCGCGCACGCTGCCATGGCACGCCATCGAGGAGCAGACCTCGGATAATTTTTCCTGGAGCGCCACGCTGTCGCCGAATTCGGCGAGCTCCTCGGCAAGATCGCGCACCAGGCCCTTGACGTCGCCCTCGCCCAACAGCGCCGGCGTCTCGCGCACGATGACAGCACCCGGGCCAAAGCCTTCGAGCACCAGGCCGAGGAGGCTGAGCTCCTCGCTGCGCGCGGTGAGGCGCGCCGCCGCGGCCTCTTCGAGCTCGACCACTTCGGGCAGGAGCAGGATTTGCCGCGCGACGCCGCCGTGGGCGAGCGCCGCCTTCATGTGCTCATAGACGAGGCGCTCATGGGCGGCATGCTGATCGACGATGACGATGCCGTCCTCGGTTTGGGCGACGATATAGGTGGCGTGCAGCTGGCCACGGGCGACGCCGAGGGGGTAATCCGCCGCCACTTCCGGTGATGGTTCGTGAGTCTCGGCGGTGGGCTGGGCGAGCGGCGCGTGATACTCGGCGGCGACGTCGGCGAGGCCCTGTGGCGATCCTGGATTGGCCCGCGGATAGGAACCCCGCGCCGCGCCGCCATGGGCCGAGAGCGCCGGCTGGAACGATCCGTCGCCCGGCCGCACGGCACCGAGCGCGGCGTGCGAGACGGTGCTGGATGCGCGGTGGCCGGCCTCGGCCAGGGCGCGCTTGAGGGTACCGACGATCAGGCCGCGCACCACGCCGGCGTCGCGAAAGCGCACCTCGGTCTTGGCGGGATGGACATTGACGTCGAGCCCGTCGGGCGCGAGATCGACGAAGAGGGCGACCACGGGATGGCGCCCGCCGCCGATAAAATCCTGATAAGCGCCGCGCACCGCGCCGGTCAACAGCTTGTCGCGCACCGGGCGGCCATTGACGAAGAGATATTGCTGACGCGCCGTGGCGCGGTTCAAGGTCGGCAGGCCGGCATAACCGGTGAGCCGCACGCCCTCGCGCTCGGCGTCGAGCGCCAGCGCATT
>CAZUVO010000133.1:0-7191 GCA_964623955.1 uncultured Rhizobiaceae bacterium | reverse complement strand
GATGACGAGCGCCAGGCGGGAAAGGCGGGCATCGATGAGATCGACGGCGACAGGGGCGCGCAATACCTCGCGCTCGCCATCCAACAAAGTGAAGGCGATATCCGGGCGCGCCATGGCGAGGCGCTGGATCACGTCGGCGATGTGGCCGGCTTCGGTGCGTTCGGTTTTGAGGAATTTGAGCCTGGCCGGTGTCGCATAGAAGAGATCGCGCACGGTGAGCGTGGTGCCGGGCGGATGCGCCGCCGGCACGGGCTCCCCGGCCGCGCCGCCTTCGACCGTGAGCGACCAGGCGTTTTCCGCGCCCTGTTGCCGGCTGGTGATTTCGAGCCGGCTGACGGCGGCGATCGAGGGCAATGCCTCGCCGCGAAAACCGAGGGTCGCGATATGGCTGAGATCGTCATCGTCGGGCAGCTTGGAGGTGGCGTGGCGCGCGATGGCGAGCGGCAATTCGTCCCGCGCCATGCCACAGCCATCGTCGATCACCTGGATGAGCGCGCGGCCGCCTTCGGCAATGCGCACCTCGATACGCCCGGCGCCGGCATCGATGGCGTTTTCGACCAGTTCCTTAACCGCCGAAGCGGGGCGTTCGACGACTTCCCCGGCGGCGATGCGGTTGATCACGCCGTCCGGCAGAAGACGGATGTTCATGACCCCTCGCGCCTGAGATAGTCCCGCGCCAATTGCTTGCCCCTCTCCACAGCAGGCTGGTCGAACGGATCGATGTTCAAGCTGAGCGCGATTATCACCGTTTCCAACATGAAATGCATCATCAGCGCGCCGAGGGCGGCCTCGTCGAGGCTGGCCAGCGCGATCTCGCGCAGGGGCCGCCCGGCCTCGCGGATGGCGTCGCGGGTGGCGGCGGCTTCGGCGCGCATGAGATCGCCGAGGCTGCGCCCGGCGAGATAGTCCGCCCCCGCCTCAGCCGCCATCTCGGGCGCGATGGCGGGGCCGTCCGGCGCGTCGCCGGTGGTGAAGAGGGTAAAGAGCTTGTCGGCGGGACCGTCGAGATAAAGCTGCAACTGGCTGTGCTGATCGATTGCGCCGCGCGCGACCACCGGCGTCGCGCCCTTGCCGTCCTTGCCGAGGGATTCGGCCCAGAGCTGGCGCTGCCACTGGGCGAAGGGCAGCAGGCGGTCGTCATAGGGCATGAAAACGGCGGCGGAAAGCCGCGGCGCCAGGGCCAGAGCAAGCGCCGCGCCCGCCGCCGGCGGCGCTTTCGCGGGCTCGCCCGCTTCCAGGGTAGCCGCGAGCGTCTCGCGCGCGCCGTTGCGAAATTCTTTCGCGTCGAGGCCGGCGAGCATCGCCGGCAGCATACCGACGGTGGAGAACACCGAGAAACGCCCGCCGAGATCGGGATCGTGATCGATGACGCGCACGCCATGGCGATCGGCGAGGCGGCGCAGCGGATTGTCGCCCGGCGCGGTAATGAAAAGAAAATTCTCCGCCGGCGCGCGGGAGAGGGCGAGCAGGGTCTGCGCCAGGGTCTCGGCAGTGGCGCCGGATTTGGAGATGGTGATAAAGCCGGTCTCGGCGCCGCTACCGAGCACCGCGTCGAGCCGCGCGCCGTCCGGATTCTCCAAAAAAGCCAGCGGGGCATTGGACTCGAGTGCCGTTACCGCCTGGCCGCCGAGAGAGGCACCGCCGACGCCGATAATTGCGATCCGTCGGAAGCGGCCGCGCAGCTCCCGCGCCGTCTCGCCGAGGGCCGCGAGATCGTCGCCTCTGCCGGGATAGAGCAGAAAGGGGTGGCTGCCGGCGTCGCGCCAGGCGGTGAGGCGCTCAAGCGCCGGGCGGGTTTCCGCCAAGGCGCGGGCATAATCCTCCGGCGCGATGCCGCCCTGGCCGACCTCCGTCGCCAGGCAGTTATTGATGTTCTGTTGGTATCGCATGGCCGCGCCGGCGCCCTCAGGGGCCGTCCGCCGCGAGATTTTCCGGATCGCCGACGACCACGACGCGCATGCGCTCCGGGTCCAACAGGCGGCGCGCTGCCCGGGCGGTATCGTCCAGCGTCACCGCCTCGATATAGCCGTTACGGCGCACCAAATAATCGATGCCGAGATCCTCGAACTGCATCTGCACGAGAATGCGCGCGACCTTGCCGCTGGTATCGAGGCGGAGCGGAAAGGCGCCGGTGAGATATTGCTTGGCCATCGCAAGCTCTTCGGCGCTGATATTGTGCTCGGCGAGCCGCGCGATCTCGGCGCGGATAATGTCGAGCACCTCGGCGACGCCGTCATTGCGCGTCGCCACCCCGCCCATATAGAGGCCGGCATGCTCGAGCGGCGCGAGATAGCTGTAGACGGAGTAGGCCAGGCCGCGCTTCTCGCGCACCTCCTGGTAGAGCCGCGAGGTAAAGCCGCCGCCGCCCAGAATGTAATTCATCACATAGCCGGCATAGAAATCCGCATCGTCGCGCTTGATGCCGGGCAGGCCGAACACGACGATGCTCTGCATCAGCGGCATGCGCACCACCCGGGTCGCGCCGGCGGCCGGGAACGCCGCCTCGGGCACGGCGGCGGTGGCCGCCTCGGCGGGCAGCCCAGCCAGGGCGATATCGACGAGGCGGGCGATCTCCTCCGGCGCCACATCGCCGGACGCGCCGACGATGAGATTGTCGCGCGCGAAGCGGCCCTTGGCCCAGGCCTTCAAATCCGCCGGCGTGATCGCGCGCACCGCTTCTTCCGTGCCGTTGGCGCGCCGCGAATAGGGGTGCTCGGCAAACACGTCGCGGAACCAGTCGCGCGCGGCGATGGAGCGCGGGCTGCGCTCTTCGTCGGCGAGGGTGTTGAGAATCTGCAGGCGCACCCGCTCGACCGGTTCGGCCGCGAAATGCGCGTCGCCGAGGGCCAGGCCCAACAGGCCGAACGCCTCGTCGCGGTGGCGCGAAATGGTCTGCAAACTGACGGTGACCATATCCCGGCTGGCATCGCCCGACAGTTGGATCGCCCGGTTGACGACCGCCTGCTGGAAGGCGAGCGAATCCATGTCGCCGGCGCCTTCATCGAGGAGGCCGAGGGCGAAATTGGCGAGGCCGGACTTGTCCGCCGGATCCAACGCGGTGCCGCCGCGAAAGCCGAGGGAGACGGAAATTACCGGGATGTTGGCCTCGCGCACATACCAGATCTCGATACCCGCCGGCGTAACCACGCGCTCGACCGGGGCGACCGGCGCGGCGGAAACTGCCGCCGGAAGCACGGAGAGGCAGAGCACAAAGACAATCCCGAGAAGAGTTCCGCGCATCGCCTAGCCTTCTTCTTCCGGCAGCAGCAGGGCGGTGACCGAGCGCTCCAGGCGCAAGACCTCGCGCGCCACCGCGATGACATCGTCGCGGGTGACTGCGGCGACACGGGCGGGCCAACTTTCGACGTCCTCGACGGTGAGGCCGGTGCTGAGCGCATTGCCGAAAATGCTCGCCACCGATTGCGGATTGTCGAGCGCATAGACCACGACATCCTGCATCCGGCCCTTCGCCGCCGCCACTTCCGCTTCGGTCGGGCCGGTGCTGAGCAGTTCGTCTATCACTTCGTCGAGCGCCGCCTCGATCTCTTCGATGGAACCGCCCGGCACGGAATCGGCATAGATGTAGAAACGCGCGGAATCGAGCGACATCGGCTGATAGGACGAGCCCGCCCAGGCGGCGAGGCCGCGCTCGACCACGATGTTCTGATAGAGCCGGCTGGTCGATTTGCCGCCGAGAATTTCGGCGAAGACCTGCAGGGCCACGCTACTCTTGTCGCCGCTCCGGTGATTGGGCGCGAGATAGCTGCGGGTGATCGACGGCTGGGCGACGCGCGCATCCGCCAGGCTGACCCGCCGCGGGCTGATCTGCGGCGGCTCCTGGGGCCGCACCCGGGGCGTGATCCCGGCCGGCGGCAAGGGGCCGTAATATTTCTCGGCGAGCGGACGCAATTGCGCGGCGGTAATGTCGCCGGCGACGATCAGGATCGCATTGTCCGGCGCGTAATAGCGCCGGTAAAAATCGAGCGCGTCCTGATGATTGAGCGTTTCGATCTCGTGCCGCCAGCCGATGATCGGCGTGCCGTAGGGGTGGCGCAGAAACTGCGCCGCGCCGAGCTGCTCGGAGAGGAGCGCCGAGGGCTGATTGTCGGTGCGCGCGCTGCGTTCCTCGAGAATGACGTCGCGCTCCGGCGCCACGATCGCTTCGTCGAGCACCAGGCCGCGCACCCGGCCGGCTTCGAGCTCCATGACGATCTCGAGGCGGTCGCGCGCGACGCGCTGGAAATAGCCGGTATAGTCCCATGAGGTGAAGGCGTTCTCCTGGCCGCCATTCATCGCGACGATGCGGGAGAACTCGCCGGGCGCGAGCTTGTCGGTGCCCTTGAACATGAGATGCTCGAGAAAATGGGCAATGCCCGACTTGCCCACCGGATCATCGGCCGAGCCGACCCGGTACCACATCATGTGAATAACGACCGGCGCCCGGTGGTTGGGAATCACCACCACCTGGAGGTCGTTGTCGAGCTCGAAAAATTCCGCGTTGAACGGCCCCGCCACAGCGCCGCGCGGGCTGCTCCACAACAGGGAGGTTAGGGCCAGAGCAATGAGCAAGATGCGCCCGGCGCGAAGCAAGGCGCAGCCATCGGCGATGGAATTTATCGGCGGCGGGCGCACCGGGTTAGAATATTCCCTCGAACAGCGCCTTCTCCCGGCGTTCGATGACCGGCGTATCGCCGGCCGTGGGCGGCAAGCCGACAGCGGCGTTTTCGCTCAGGCGCCGCGCTTCTTCCTCGGCGTCGACCGCTTCGCCGAGCGGCTCCTCGGCGCGCCAAAAGAGGAGGGATTCGAAAAAGCCTTCGTTCTCCTGGGCGTAGATGGTGAATTCCTCGTTGATCTGACGCCGGATATTGGGGTTGGTGTCGAGCGCATCGGCCTGGCGCAGCAGCGCCGTTTCGCCCAGGCTCTCGGGCCGCGTGGCGGCGCCGCTCTCGCGCTCGAACACCGCGTTTTCGGCCTGCTGGCGGAGCGGCTGCTCCTGCGGGCGTTGGGCGCCGGGGCGCGGCGGACGCAAGGCAAGGTCGGGCGGCATGGTGAGCGGCGCATTGCGCACCACGGCGAATTCATCGGGCGATTGCTTGCCGAAGCCGAGGGATTCACCGACACCGCCGCATCCCGCCAGGCCAGCTCCGGCCAATACCAGCGCAAGCACCGGGAAAAGCGCTAAATTCCGGGCTGCCGTGGCGGCCCTGCCGCATGATTTGAGCATGCTCCCTATTTAGGCTTTTTCGCCGTTCCGAACAAGCCGTCGATCAACAGCATTGCGACTCCCACGACAATCGCCGCATCGGCGATGTTGAAGGCCGGCCAGTGCCAAGTGTTTATGTGGAAATCGACGAAATCGATGACCCAGCCGAGTCGCAGCCGGTCGATCACATTGCCGAGCGCGCCGCCGATGATGAGGCCGAGCGCAAGCCCCGGCCAGCGGCGCTCGACTCGGCTGAGCCAAATCCCGAGGCCGGCGGAGACCGCGAGCGCCACGCCGGAGATCAGCCATACCCCGGTCTCGCCATCGCCCTGAAAGAGGCCGAAGCTGATGCCGCGATTCTCGACCGGTACGAGATCGAGAAAACCGAGTAGCTCGATGCGCCGCGGCGGATCCCACAGCGCGTTGTGGGCGAGGAGTTTGGTGACCTGGTCGAGGATGATCGCCAGGGCGATGACCGGCAGGCCGAAGCGGATCATGCCCGCCTCCCGAACCTCCGGCCGGATGTCATGACCGGCCTATTCCGCCGCCGCCGGATGGGCATCGACGGCATCGCCGCAACGGGCGCAGATATCGCCATGCTCCGACGACGCGCCGACCTCCGGCAGCACCTGCCAGCAGCGCGCGCATTTTTCCCCCGCCGCCATGTCGATCACCACGCCGATGCCGGGCACCTCGTCGAGCTGGAAGGCGTCCTCAGGCACATCGCCCTCGGCGAAGCGCGCCTCGGAGGTGATGAACAGTTCCGGCAAATCGAGTCCATCACAGAGCGCGCGGTAATCTTCCGTCGCATAGAGTGTCGCGGCGCCCTGCAGGCTGGAGCCGATGGTTTTGTCGGCGCGCTTGATTTCGAGCGCGCCGGTAACGACGCGGCGAAGGGTGCGGAACTTGGCCCATTTCTCGGCCAGGGCATCGTCGCGCCAGCCTTGCGGGATGGCCGGGAAGTCGCGCAGATGGACGCTCTCCGCCTCGCCCGGATGGCGCGCCCGCCACGCCTCGTCGGCGGTGAAGCAGAGGAACGGTGCGAGCCAGGCGGTGAGGCAATCGAACACGATATCGAGCACCGTGCGCGCGGCGCGCCGGCGGTCTGACTGTTTGGTGTCGCAATAGAGCGAATCCTTGCGCACATCGAAATAGAAGGCGGAAAGCTCCACCGCACAGAAATTATGCAGCGCCGTGAAGACGGCGTGGAAATTGAAATCCTCGCAATTCCGCCGGATGTCACCGTCCATCTCCCACAGGCGATGCAGCACCCAGCGTTCGAGCTCCGGCAGCTCGGCCGGATCAAGCTTTTCGCTCTCCTCGAAATCCGCGAGATTGCCGATGAGATAACGCAGCGTGTTACGCAGACGCCGATAGGCATCGGTCTGGTGGCGCAGGATATCGTCCGACATGCGGAGATCCTCGGAATAATCCGAGGCCATCACCCAGAGGCGCAGAATATCGGCGCCGTATTGGTCGATAATCTTTTGCGGCGCGACCACATTACCGCTCGATTTCGACATTTTCTTACCTTCGCCATCGACCACGAAGCCATGCGTCACCACCGCCTCGTAAGGCGCGCGGCCGCGCGTGCCACAGGCCTCCAGGAGCGAGGAGTGGAACCAGCCGCGATGCTGGTCGGAGCCTTCGAGATAGACCGAGGCCGGCCAAATCTGATCGTCGCGGCCTTCGAGCACGAAGCTGTGGGTCGAGCCGGAATCGAACCAGACATCGAGAATGTCGTTCACCTTGTCATAATCTTGCGGATCGTAATCCGGCGCGAGGAAGCGGGCATCGTCGCTCGCGAACCAGGCGTCGGCGCCCTCCGCCTCGATGGCGTCGGCGATGCGCGCCAATACTTTTTCGTCGCGCAGGGGCTGGCCGCTCTTCTTGTCGACATAGACGGTGATCGGCACGCCCCAGATGCGCTGGCGCGACACCACCCAATCGGGCCGGGTTTCGATCATCGAGGAGATGCGCCGCTCGCC
>CAZUVO010000132.1:0-10499 GCA_964623955.1 uncultured Rhizobiaceae bacterium | reverse complement strand
CGTCCGGCCCGGCGCCGGCGGCGATGCGCTGCTCTTCGGTGAGCTGGCGGTGGGTGGTGGAGGCCGGGTGAATGATGAGGCTTCGTGTGTCGCCGATATTGGCGAGATGAGAGAACATATTGACCCGGTCGACGATCTTGAGCCCCGCCTCATAACCGCCTGTGACGCCGAAGGTAAAGACCGAGCCGGCCCCCTTGGGGAGATATTTCTTCGCCAATTTATGAAAGGGGTTCGATTTGAGACCGGCATAGGAGACCCAGTCCACCTTGGGATGGGCTTCGAGATATTCGGCGACCGCCTGGGCATTGCTGCAATGGCGTTCCATCCTAAGCGGCAGGGTCTCGACCCCTTGCAGGATATTCCACGCCGAGGTCGGCGACAGCGCCGGGCCGTAATCCCTGAGCGCGACCGCGCGCATCTTAAAGGTGAAGGCGAAATCGCCGAAGGTCTCGGCGAAAGTCAGGCCGTGATAGGCCGGGTCGGGCTGGGTGAGGGACGGGAATTTGTCGTTCTGAAACCAGTCGAACTCGCCGGATTCGGCGATCACGCCGGCCATCGAATTGCCATGGCCGCCGATAAACTTGGTCGCCGAATGGACGATGATGTCGGCGCCGGATTCGAAGGGCCGCCACAGATAGGGCGTCGCCAGGGTGTTGTCGACCACCAGCGGAATACCGTGCTGGCGCGCGATGGGGGCGATCGCCTCCAGGTCGAGCACGATGCCGCCGGGATTGGCGAGGGCCTCGCAGAAGATGAATTTGACCTTGTCGGTCATCGCCTTTTCGATGTTCTTCGGATCCGTCATATCGACGAAATGGCACTTCCAGCCGAGCCGGGCGAAGCTTACGCCGAACTGGGTCACCGAGCCGCCATAGAGATTGTTCGAGGCGATGAACTCGTCGCCGGCTTCGAGAAAAACCGTGCCGACGAGAAACTGGGCGGCATGGCCGCTGCCGACCGCCACCGCGCCGCGCCCGTCTTCGAGCGCCGCGACGCGCTCCTCGAGTACCGCCACGGTCGGGTTGGTCAGGCGCGAATAGATATAGCCGAAGGTCTGCAGATTGAAGAGTTCGGCGGCGTGATCCGCATCGTCGAACACGTATGCGTTGGTCTGAAAAATCGGCGTCGTGCGCGCGCCGGTGGTCGGGTCGGGCCGGGCGCCGGCATGGATGGCGAGGGTTTCGATGCCGTAATCGCGCGGCGCTTCGGCGGCCGCGGGGGCGTCCGTCGAGGATTTCTTTTTCTTGCTCATGCGCGGGGCGACCTCAGCCGTTTGGCCGTTATGATTTTCGTGTTGATGCCGCTCCAGCCGAGCTCGCCGGAGAGGCGGGCAAATTCGATCTTGGGGCAGCGGTTCATGATCACGGTGAGCCCGGCCTCTTCCGCCAGCTCGGCCGCCTTGTCGTTGCGCACGGTGAGCTGCATCCACAGCACTTCAATGCCTTTTTCTTCCTTGTTGGCAATGACGTCCTTGGTGATCTCATAGGCCTCCTCGGAGGTCCGGAAGATATCGACCATATCGAGCTGGCCGGGATAGTCGGCGATGCTGGCGATCACCGTCTCGCCGAGCAGCTCCTCGCCGACCCGGGTGGGATTGACCGGGATCACCCGGTAGCCCTTCTTCACCAGATATTTCATCGCGTAGAAGCTCGGCCGCTTCCAATTGGTGCTGGCGCCGACCATGGCGAAGGTGCGCACCCTGCCGAGGATCCCGCGCAGCAGATCGTCCGGGTAATAATCATGCCGCGGCAGATAGACGAGGGGATGGCCGTCGGTCGATTTGATGGCGACGTCTACCATGAAACGGCCCTTCGACTATTCATTCGCCGCGCCACACCGGCGGGCGCTTTTCGAGAAAGGCGTCGATGCCTTCCTCCGCGTCCTTGGCCAGCATGTTTTCCGTCATGACCCGGCTGGCATAGGCATAGGCTTCGTCCAGGCCCATTTCGAGCTGGCTGTAAAACGCCTGCTTGCCGGTCTTGACCGTGAGCGGAGATTTAGCGGCGATCTTGGCGGCAAGCTCCGCCACGGCCGCGTCGAGCGCGTCATCGGCGACGGCACGGTTCACCAGGCCCCATGCGCGCGCCGTCTCGGCATCGACCGCATCGCCGGTCAGCAGCATTTCCATCGCCGCCTTGCGCGACACATTGCGGCTGAGCGCCACCATCGGCGTCGAACAGAAGAGACCGATATGGACGCCGGGCGTGCAGAACCGCGCGCTCATCCCCGCCACCGCCATATCGCAGCTCGCCACCAATTGGCAGCCCGCCGCCGTCGCCAGGCCCTGGACCTTGGCGATCACCGGCTTGGGCAGATTGACGATGCTCGTCATCAACGTGGCGCAATTGCCGAACAGGGTCTCATAGGCCTCGCGCCCCGGATTGGCGCGGATTTCCTTGAGATCGTGCCCGGCGCAGAAGACATCGCCCGCCGCCGCGATAACGACGACACGCACGCCGTCATCCTCCCGGATCGCGTCGAGCTCCGCCTGAAGCGCCGCGATCAGGCCGAGCGAAAGGCTGTTGCGCGCCCGCGGCCGGTTGAGGGTGAGGAGCGCCACGCCGTCGGAATCGCTCCGCAGCAGGGGGGCTTCTTCCGTCGCTTCCAGTCTCTCGGCTTTTGTCGCCATGACAGCATTTCCGAAGTTTCGGTGGAACATATATAATCGCCTGGCATCGGGCCGCCAACCGTCCCGGCAGTCACCCAGACACTACCTGAATACCACTTCTTAAATAAATGAAATAAAACGCTTAATCGAGTTGACTGCGCTCAATTCCGTGGCATACTGCCGCCCTTCCGAGCGCCGCCGGAGATGCGGCGCGCTTTTGACACGGACCCTATAAGCCATGAAAACCTATGCGGCCACACCCAAGGACATCGACAAGAAGTGGCTTCTCGTCGATGCCGAAGACATCATCCTCGGGCGCCTCGCGGCGGTCATCGCCACGCGTCTCAGGGGCAAGCACAAACCGAGCTACACCCCGAATATGGATTGCGGCGACAATGTCATCGTGATCAACGCCGAAAAGGTCAAGCTCACGGGCAACAAGCTGGCGGACAAGACCTATTACCGCCATACCGGCTATCCCGGCGGTATCCGCAGCACGACGCCGGCCGAAATATTCGCCGGGCCGACGCCGGAGAAGGTGGTGTCCAAGGCGGTGGAGCGCATGATCCCCAAGGGGCCATTGGGGCGCAAACAGATGAGCAATCTCAAGGTTTATGCCGGATCCGAGCATCCGCACGACGCGCAGCAGCCGGAAACTCTCGATGTCGCTGCAATGAACCCGAAGAATAAGAGGAGCGCGACCCGTGGCTGAAGAAGAAACCCGCACACTCGAGAGCCTGTCCGAACTGAGCGAGGTCGCCGAACCCGTGGCCGACGCCGCCGCGCCGGAACCTGTAATCGACCCGCAGGGCCGCACCTATGCCACCGGCAAGCGCAAGGACGCGGTGGCCCGCGTCTGGATCAAGCCGGGCAACGGCCAGATCACGGTCAACAAGCGAGACGTGGAGATTTATTTCGCCCGCCCGGCGCTGCGCATGATCATCAATCAGCCGTTCGACGCCACCGACCGGCGCGATCAATACGATATCGTCTGCACCGTGGGCGGCGGCGGCCTTTCGGGCCAAGCCGGCGCGGTGCGTCACGGCCTCTCGCGCGCCCTCGTCGCGCGCGAGCCGGATCTCAGGCAAGTGCTCAAATCCGGCGGCTTTCTCACGCGCGACAGCCGCGTCGTCGAGCGCAAGAAATACGGCAGAGCCAAGGCCCGACGAAGCTTCCAATTCTCCAAGCGTTAGGTTATTCCGGGTTAGCGATTGCCGGGTGACAGCCGCGCTTCGGCGCGGCGGGAGATGCCTGGCGGGGAGGCCGGCGTGATTCATCCGCTTTCGGACGTGCAATCCGAACAGATCGGCGAAGGCACTCATGTGTGGCAGTTCACCGTGGTGCTGCCCGGTGCCGTGATCGGGCGCAATTGCAATATCGGCGCCAATTGCTTCGTCGAAAACGATGTCACGATCGGCGACGGGGTGACGATCAAGAACGGCGTGCAGGTGTGGGACCGCATGGTGATCGGCGACGGGGTTTTTATCGGCCCCAATGCCACCTTCACCAACGACCTCAACCCGCGCAGCCGGCGCGGCGCGGCAAACAAGGAACCGGAATTGTTGCCGACGGTGATCGGCGAGGGCGCATCTATCGGCGCCAATGCGACCATCGTCTGCGGCATCGAAATCGGGCGTTACGCGATGATCGGCGCCGGCAGCGTGGTGACCAAGGACGTGCCGGAATTCAGCCTGGTCTATGGCAGCCCGGCACGGGTGCACGGCCGGGTCGACGAAAAGGGCGATATCGTCGAGCGGCGTAAAAAGAGAATGTGACGAACATGACAGCGAAAAGCGGCAACAAGATACGGATCGGCGTCCTCGGCGCCAGCGGCTATACCGGCGGCGAGCTGTTGCGCCTGCTCGCCGGCCATGACGGCATGGACGTCGCCATGCTTTCGGCCGAGCGCCGCGCCGGGCGCCGCGTCGCCGAGGTGTTTCCCCATCTCGCATCGATGAACGCACCCGATCTCGTCAGCATCGATGCGTTAGACTACGGTGCGCTCGATGCGGTCTTTTGCTGCCTGCCGCACGGCACGACGCAGGAAGTGATCGCCGGCCTGCCGGGGCATTTGAAGGTGGTCGACCTCTCGGCCGATTTCCGTCTCGCCGATCCGGCGGTCTATGCCGAATGGTACGGCCATGAGCACCGCGCCACCGATTTACAGAAAGAGGCGGTCTACGGCCTCACTGAACTACACCGGGGCGCCGTTACCGCCGCGCGCCTGGTGGCCAATCCGGGCTGCTATCCGACCGGGCCGCAGCTTGCCCTCATGCCGCTCCTCGGGAACGGGCAGATCACGCCTGAGGACATCATCATCGACGCCAAATCCGGCGTCAGCGGCGCCGGGCGCGAGCCCCGGCAGGGCACGCTCTTCTCCGAAGTGGGCGAGGGGGTGCATGCTTACGGCGTCGCCAAGCACCGCCACGCCCCGGAGATCGAGCAGGGCTTGTCGCAAGCCGCCGGCGCGCCGGTCGCCGTCACCTTCACGCCGCATCTGATTCCGATGAACCGGGGCATCCTGGCGACCATCTATGTCCGCCTCGCGAACGGCGCCTCGGCGGACGATCTGCGCGCGACGCTTGACCAGAAATATTCCGCCGAGCCCTTCGTGCATGTCGTCGGCGAAGGCGTCTCTCCGGCGACGCGCGACGTGCGCGGCTCGAACCATTGCCTGATCGGCGTCTTCGCCGACCGCAGGGCGGGCCACGCCGTTATCCTGACGGCGATCGACAATCTGGTGAAGGGCGCCTCCGGCCAGGCGCTGCAGAACATGAATTTGATGTGCGGCCTGCCCGAGACCACCGGGCTCGAACAGCTTACGCTCTTCCCCTAAGCCATGGGCACCGACGGCGCGCATATCCTGCCCTTCCGCAATGTCTGGCCGCGCTTTGCGCCGACCGCCTATGTCGCGCCGGGGGCGAGCGTGATCGGCGATGTCGAAATGGCCAAGGAGTCGAGCCTGTGGTTTGGCGGCGTCATCCGCGGCGACGTCAATTATGTCCGCATCGGCGCGCGCTCCAATATCCAGGACGGCACGGTCATCCACACCGCGACCCGCGACGGCCCCACCCTGATCGGCGAGGACGTCGTCATCGGCCATCAATGCCTGCTGCACGCCTGCATCCTGGAAGATGCCTGCATGATCGGCATGGGCGCGGTGGTGATGGATTATTCCGTGGTCGAGACCGGCGCCTGGGTCGCCGCCGGCGCCCTGGTGCCGGCCAACAAGCGGGTCAAGAGCGGCGAATTATGGATGGGCACCCCGGCCAAATTCGTCCGCGCCGTGAGCAATGCGGAGCGCCAGGAAATCGAAACCGTCGCCGCCGCCTATGCCGCCCGCGCCAAGGAATACGGCTAGCGCCGGCGATGTCTTGACAAGGCTGCAGGCGCCCGACCCTCGAGATCCTTACGGCTGCTTTAGGGCGCAATGCGGACATGAATCATGGCGTGGCAGAATGTCCGAATCTAGCCAAGAACGGAATTCCAAGAGCCCACGAATTGCCACTTGCAAATGATCGACTTACGATAAATTCCGCTCCGACGATTTGATGTGTGGAGGCTCAAATGAGCAGCACAGGCTCGCGAATGGCCAACCGAACGGCGGGCAACTTCAGTGCGAATTCAGAGGCGTTCCGACGATGACAGGCGTGAGCGTTCTGGATTGCGTTGTTCCGGGGGGAGCCTATTGGGCGGGAGCATTGCGCCACAGCGATCGTATTACCGTTCGCAACACGCAGGGGACACAAGGGGTTGCCGCTTTTATTTGGTGTGAGAACGACCCGTCCGAGCGTCTCAATGTGGCTGACAGCATGAAGGTCCAGGGAACGACGCAGTTTGGCCGGGGAAGTGCGTTGCTAACCGATATGGGCCGGGTGTTGGCTTTCATCGAAGAAGACAGCTGTGGCCGCCATGACGCCGTGATTGGCGGCAGTACCCGGATGAGCGTCCGAACAGCGACCGATGGCGCGGGCGATATTCCCAATGCTCAGGATCATTTCCGAACGGCGGCGGGAAAGTTCGGTCTCGACCGTCGAGACGTAGGACCGTCGATCGTCTTCTTTTCGGGGCTGCGCATCGACGCCGGCGGCAACATCGAATTCGACCGTGAGGCGGTAGTTGCGAATCAGATCGTCGGGCTCAGGATCACGCAGAACGCCCTTTGTGTAATTTCCAACACCGTGCACCCCTTGGCGGAGGCAATGGGCGAGACCCCACGCGACATCGAACTGGAAATTGTACGCGGCGACGGATCGGTGGCCGAGCCGACGGACTTGCCCGATCGCGTTTCGCAGGAGCTAGCTCGCGCATTCCAGCTGACTGAGGAGCATCGCCGTGGAACCGCATGAAACGGATGCGCCCCGCCGCGAAGAGGAAAGCCGCTGGGTTACCGACATCACCGTTCCCGCCTGCTCGCCATGGAGCGGCCGCGTGCCACGCGGGGGACATATCAGGATAACGGATATCGAGGGCCCGCAGGCGGTCGACACGCTGTTCTACGCCACGGACGAGTTGGGTGAACGCTATTGCGCACAGGCAACCTTACGCGCGCAGCGCAATATATACATCCGCAAAGGAACCGTGTTGATGTCGAACGAGGACAGGCGGATGCTGACTGTCGTCGCGGACACATTGAACGAACATGACACGGTGGCTGGTTGCTGCAGCAAAGAATCGAACACCGTCCGATATGGCGAGGACGTCCGTCACCAACATGCCTGTCGAGAGAACTTCATCGCCGAGATGTCGCGCCACGGCATGAGCAAGCGTGACATCGTCAGCAATATAAATTTTTTCATGCGCGCCCCTGTCACCGGCGATGGAAGTTTTGCGATTGTGGATGGTGTTTCGACGCCGGGGACGTATGTCGAACTTAGAGCCGAGATGGACGTTCTCTGCGTGATCTCGAACTGCCCGCAGATCAACAATCCATGCAATGGCTACCATCCAACGGCAATCAACGTAAAAATCTCTGAATCACCTCACACCCAATGAGCGCATGGTGGTTTTCGACAGATTTCCACACCAGCGGCATATGGTGACCATCGCGGTTGGATGCCGCCTTCAGGCCGCAATCGCCAGGGCGGCGCGGCGGCGGGTTGCCATGATGTATAGCGCGCCGACCAAAATCAGATTTACGATTCCGGCAAGGGCGGCATTGGCGTAAGTCAGAGTGTAAGTCCCGGTCATATCAAAAAAGAAGCCGCCCTGATAACCGCCGATGCCATGGCCCATAAAGGCGAAAAAGAGGACAATGCCAAGCACGGAGGCGCGCTTCGATACCGGTGTCAGGACCCGCACGCAAACCAGAATGCCGGTCATGACGCCGGCGTAGCCGAAGCCGTAGATCGCCGCGAAAAGATAAAACCCCTGGAGCGTGTCGATCTGCAGGAAGAAAAAGACCAGCACCGTCTGAAAGCACGAAGCAATCCAGTAAGCCCGGACCGCGCCGATCATGTCGGCCAGTTTGCCAAAGGCGATGCGCCCGGCAATGGCGACGATCAACATGACGAAAAGCACACTGCCGGCATCTTCGAGCGAGATGCCCCGGTCCTGCATCAAAGGCACCAGATGCATCAAGGGAACCGCCATGCAGATACAACACAAGATCGCCGCCGCGCTCATCCACAGAGCGACGGTATTGGGCGCAAACAAAATAGAGTCCCCGGTGCCGTCCGACGGATCGCCCGCCGCGCCGGTATCTTGTGATGTCGTGTCTTCGGGCGGTTGTCTGATCAACAGGGCCAGTGACAGCAGCAACACAAGCATGGCCGCACCAACGCTCATCAAGGCATCGCGCCAGCCCAAGGCGCCGACCAACAGCGCCAGCACATAGGGCATGCCGCCCTGGCCCAAAGCCTGGCCCGCCGCGGCAATGCCCAGCGCCAACCCGGCACCTGTCTGAAACCAATTTCCCACATTGGCGATCAAGGGTGCGAAAAGAGCGCCGGCCCCCAAAAATCCGGCGATAAAAAACAGAACGTAAAACTGCCACAAGGCGTTTGCCTGCGAAGCGCCCAACATGCCGAGCCCGACAACCGCCGCGCCAACCAATATGACCCGGCGGATCGGTGTTCTGTCGGCGATCCGGCCCATGAAAATGCCGCCGATCGCCAGCCCGGCCAAGCCCGCGGAATTTATCAAAGAGACGGCGCCGCGCTGCCAACCGAACTCTTCGAAAAGCGGTATGAACAGGACAGAGGTGCCATTGATCACCATGCCCATGCTAAGGGCGAGCATGAGCGCCGATGCGCCGACGATCACCCAACGATATGGAGGCTCCGGCGCTGTTTCGCGAATTGCGTTCATCGTGGCACCAATCGTTCAAAGAAATAACAGGCCGTGAATAGCGGCGCGAAACGGTCATCGCGGCCAGGATGGCCTGGTTTCCGCCCGAAAGCGGACGCCAATCAGACCTGATCAGATCGTCGCTTCATAGCCAAAAGCGGTCATTGGTCGAGCTCGTCGAGAAGCGCCTTCGCGTCCTTGAGGTCGGCGGTGTCGAAGCCCTCGGTGAACCAGTCGTAGACCGGAGCGAGGAGTTCGCGAGCTTCGGCCGTTTTGCCGTGGTCGCGCCACAGGCGGGCGAGATCCCTTGCGGCACGAAGTTCGAACCAACGTGCATCCTGCGCACGCGCCGCGACGAGCGCGCGCTCAAACTCTTCCTCCGCCTCTTTTGTGTTTCCCTCTGCGCAGACCAGCAGCGCCATCAAACGGTGGTTCTCGGCTTCGTACAGCCCCAACTCGTAGCGATCTATAAGAACCCTCTCCATTTCGAGTTGATGTCGTGCTGCGGCGTAATCGCCATTTCTAATCTGGAGTTCGGCGATGAATCCACGGCACCCTTGCACTGGTCCCACAGGCTCTCCTAGTTCTTCTATGGCGTCGCTCATAAGGCGAAGACCAGCTGAAAGGTCTCCAGTCTCGGCGCGTTCTCGACCTAGAAATATTCTCGAAAAGTTGGCTTGAAACGGCAATTTTTGATCATCAGAATTGGATTTTAATTCCTGTGCAAGGGTCTTCAGCCAAGGCATGTCACGGCTCAAAACCGCGACGTAGTTCGCACCGATTAGTCCGACGGCATGCGAATTGGCATGAGCCAGCGCTCTTCCATCAGCAAGCACACGCTCAACAATCCGCGCGGCCTGCTCGGGATATCCAAGGATATAAAGTATCAAGGCAAGGAATGTCCGACCTGAAATGTGAGACTCTTCTCCGAATCGAGCAGCGGTGGAAGGAGGGAGTGTACGCTCACGCAGTTCCCACATCTCCTCCCAATACCCCTTGGCCTCGTGCAACTGGCCACGCATCCATGGGGTGAGACCCATCAAGTGCAGACCAATCACTTCGAGGGCGGGATCGTCGAGATCTTGTGCCAACTGATGAAAGCGCTTGGCGTAGTCCCACGCCTCGCTAAACTCGGCCTGCACTACGTGATACGCCTCGAGACCAAACAGAACAGGAAATATCTCGTCAGTGTCGTTCAGCGATTCGCAGAGTTCGAGCGCCCGACGGAAGGCTTTGCCAGTCTCGGGAGCGGCATAGCCGCGAGTCTGCATCGACGCGGTGCCCAGCGTGTTCTGAAAGCGAATCTCGCGGCGGCTCTGGTCCTGTTTATCGGCAAGGTCAGGCAACAGCCGCAAGGCAAATTCGACATGGGAGATTGCATCTGCGAGCGCCGACCTTTCAAGCGCCCGTTTTCCTGCCCGTTGCCAGTAGTCGAGCGCCAGCTGGGTTAATCCCGCTTCCGTGTAGTGGTGCGCCAACAGCTCGGGCTGCGTTTGCGCAATGTTTGGCGAGATTGCTTCCAGAGTCTCCGCCACACGGGCGTGCAGGGACTGTAAAGCCCCCGTTCTATGTACCACTACCTGATAGAGTCTCGGGCACCGGT
>CAZUVO010000131.1:0-10579 GCA_964623955.1 uncultured Rhizobiaceae bacterium | reverse complement strand
TCGTATTTGCCGAGGTCGACCGTCTCCACCGTGACGTCATATTCATAGCTGCCGGCAAGCGTGCGGTTGCGGATGTCTTCATATTCCAGCGGGCCGACCGGATAGTGGCGGTGGCGGTCGCCGGCGCGCACCAGAATGCCGTCCTCGGGAAAGATCGGGTTGGTCGAGCCCGGGCTGTAAATATCGATCGCGGTGCGGCCGATGCATTGATAGCCGCCGGGCCCGGCATAGGGATAGATCGTGGTTGTCAGACCGGCCAGCGCCAACGTCCTGGCCGGCGTGGTGTCGCGCGGAATGCGGTATTTCGGCGCCGACAGGGTGCGGCCGAAATCGAGCGGGATGCCCCAATAGCAGCCGGGAACGAAGCCGACGGCGGCAATCCAGAAATCCGTCCCGCTATGGCGCTCGATCGCGGCTTCGACCGATACCCCATTGGCCTCGGCGATAAACGCCAAATTGTTGGCGACATCGTATTTATCGGCGACCGCCTGGCTCCAGGGATCGTCATACCAGACGGGAATGCGAAAGAGCCGCGATTCGATCACGAGCTCCGTTTCGACCTGCTCGACCGCTTCCTTGGCGAAATCGCGCATCTTGTCGGGCGTGGTCCGGGCGCGGTCGAAGACGATGGCGAGATTGCGCAGATGCGGCACGATTTCGACGACGCCTTTGGCCGGCTCGGCGGCCAGCGCGCGGGCGATCGCCTGAATGCGGAAATTTTCGCGCAAATGGACCGTGTCGGCGAATTCGATGCTGAGATAAGAGTCGCCGAGCATGCGGTATGTGGGCTGTTCAAATAGCATAGGCCTGCCTCATCCCGCGCCGAGGCCCGCCGACCAGTTCGCCAGGCGGGCTTCAAGCTCGGCCTCGATCGCGATGGCCTCATCCGCGCTGACCGATTGAAAGCGCCCGATGGCGGCCGGGCGGAGCTGGCCCAGCCGGCTGATATCGGTTGAGATCACGGTGGCGATCTTGGCGTAGCCGCCTGCCGTCGGATGCTCCACCCCCATGGCGATCAAAGCTTTTCCGTCGGGCGTCTGGATGCCGCCGAGCGGGATGATGTCGTCGACGATATTCGACGGATTGTCGCCGGCATCGCGGTCGAGATAGGCCGGGCGGCCGGGCACGAAGGTCAGCGCCGGCCCGCTGAAGCGCAGCCCCATGCGGTTCGACATGGGCAGCAATTCCCACGGCTGTTCGAGGAAGGCGGCGCGGCTTTCGCCGTCATACATCTCATCCTGCGGCCCCATGACGACGCGCAAAACCGGCTCGTCGGAGAGATCGGCATGGAGCTCTTTGGGCGCCGTTCGCCCGGCCCTGGCGTCGGACGGGAAGAGGCGTACCGCATCGCCGACCTGCAGCGTGCGTCCCTCGAAGCCGCCCAGGCCGACGGCGATATGGGTCGCCCGGCTGCCGAGATAGAGCGGCACATCGATGCCGCCGGCGGCCGCCAGATAAACCCGAACGCCGGTCTTTATCATGCCGATGGTCAGGAGCTGCCCGGCTTTGGCGGCCACGCCGGCATACATCGGCACCGCGTCACCGTCCAATTTCGCCGCGCACAATCCGCCGGTCAGCGCGAAAACCGTATCGCCGGTGAAGCGCAGGCTCGGCCCGAACAGCAAACATTCCAATCCCGCCGCGCCGGGGCCGCCGAGGGTGAGGAAAGGCTGCCCGGCATCGTTGCCGACCAGCAGATTGGCGACGCGAAGCGCGAGATTGTCCTGTGCGCCGGCAGGCGGAATGCCGCGGCCGAGATATCCCGGCCGGCCGCTATCCTGCACCGTCGTCTGCGCGCCCGCCTTTTCGACGGTGAAACCTGGCGGCGCTACGGGTTCGGCCATGCTGTCTCTAGCTCCACAGTCTTTCCGTCGCGATCCTGCTGCCCTCGACCAGGGCGCCGAGCTTGCTCCACATCACGTCTTCGCTGACGAATTGGTAGCCGGCGAAGGTGCCGAAGCCGCAATCGCAACCGGCAATCACTCGCTCGCGGTCGCCCAGCGCGTCGGCGAACTGGCAAATGCGCTCGGCGACGACTTCCGGGTGTTCGACGAAATTGGTTGTGACGTCGATGACACCGGGAATCAAGGACATCGATTTCGGCGGCGGATTCGCCTTGAAGGTCTTGTATTCATGCTGATGGCGCGGATTGGCGCAAGCGAGGCTGATGGCGCCGACGTTGGCCTCGTAGAGGATAGGCAGAATCGCGTCGAGCTCGACATCCTCGGTATGCGGGCCGTCCCAATTGCCCCAGCACACATGGAGGCGGATTCGCTCGCGCGGAATATCGGCGGTGGCGAGATTGAGCGCCTCGATGTGAAGCGTAATGCGGTCGAGAAAATCCGTCAGCGGGCGGCCGCGAAAGAGCGATTGCCGGTCCATCGCCAAATCCGGCGCATCGAGCTGCAGGATATGGCCGCGCGAGGCGATGAGGTCGTATTCCAGTTTCATTTCCGCCGCCACCGCCAGCACATAGTCGCGGTCGGTCGGGTAGGCGGAATTGTTCTCGGCGCGCAACATGGTGGTCGAGACGACGCCGGGGGACGCCGCGGTGACGAAGCTATCGGCAAACGCATCCCGCCCGGTCGCTTGGAGGGCCGCCTCGAAACCGTCCAATTCCCGGCGGGCATCGCTCAGCTCCGGATCGTAGGCGACAGGGCCGACCGCCTCGGGCGCGTTCCACACCTTCGGCTTGCGCTCCACCGTGGCCCAGACGCGCTTGTCGAACATCTCGGCATATTGCGGATAGTTGATCAGGTCCGAGGTCCGGTTGCGCTTGGAAACGCCGCCGAAACCGGTCATGCGGTCCTTGGCATAGATCGAGAATCCGATGCGCGGCAGCTCGCCGTCGCCGCAAATGTCGATGCCGGTTTTTGCCTGCATGCCCACCGCATGATCCAGCGCTGCGGCGAGCACCGCCTCGAACGCGCCCTCGTCATAGGGCTCGTCATATTCCTTGCTCAGGAGAAAGCCGTTCAGCTCCTTGCTGCGCGGCAGGCTGCCCACATGGGTCGTCAGAATTCTATTCTGGCTGATCTGCATAGGGTGTTTCGGCGCGGAAAAGTTGCGCGGGAAAGCTACGACAGATTCCTGGTGCCCGCAATTCGCCGAAATCCCGCTTTCCCGCCGTCGGCCCAAAGCCGTCATGAGGGGCATAAGGGCGACCTATAACCTAGATTAATTATTTCTTTAGCCCGCCATGGGAAAGTTTCCGCGAGGCAAACCAGCGCCAAGCGAAAATTTCACCATGACCACGAAAACGCAGACCCTCTCGCCCGTCGAGAATATTCATCCGAGCTTCGGTTCCGAATCGGAGGTTGCGATCTCCGTGCTGCGCAGCGCAATCGACGCGATCATCGTGATCGATTCCCGCGGCGCGATCAGATATTGCAACCCCGCGACATTCAAACTGTTCGGTTACTCCTCGGACGTTCTGCTCGACGAAAACGTCAAGATCCTGATGCCGGGCACTATCGCCTCGCAGCATGACGAATATCTCAGCCGGTATTTTCGCACGGGGAGCGGTTCCGTTATCGGAACCGGGCGGGAGGTCGTTGCCCAGTCGGAGGACGGCAGACAGTTTGCCGCCGAACTCTCGATTTCCAAGACGATGATCGACGACGAAATCCATTTTGTCGGCGTCATCCGCGATATTTCGGACCGGCGGGAACTCGAGGACGAGAATTTTCAAGCGTCGCAGGTCACCGCATCCATCAACAGCATGTTGGACAAGTTCATCGCGGCGAATCTGTGGAACAAAAGGGAATTGTTCGACGACGCCCTGTCCAGCCTGCTCACGCTCGGCGAAAGCGAATACGGTTTTATCGGCGAGGTCCTGAGAAAGGATGATGGCGTGCCGTTTCTGAAAACTCACGCGATCACCAATATTGCGTGGGATTCAGAAACCCGCAAATTCTATAAAGAAAATGTCCGGAACGGCCTCGAATTCCTGAACTTGAACACGCTTTTCGGCTACACGATCCGTACCGGCGACATGTTGATATCGAACAGCCCGACCGACCACGAGCATGCCGGCGGGCTGCCGCCAGGGCATCCTCCGCTTTATACCTATCTGGGTTTGCCGATATACGCCGGCAGCCGCTTTGTCGGCATGGCCGGCGTGGCCAATCGCCGGAACGGCTACGACGAGGATATCGTCGACGCACTCAGGCCCTATGTGAACACCTTGGGAAGCGTAATCGTCGGATTCCAAAACCTGGAAGACAAGCACCGTGTGGAACAGGACCTCTATCAGGTGCAGCAAAAAATGCAAGAAATGGCGACGCGCGATCAGTTAACCGGTGCGATGAACCGCCATGCTTTCTTCGAGCGGGCGGAAAAGAGGTTTTCGGAAGCGGGCGTTCAGCAATCTCCCGTCTCCATATTGTTCATCGATGTCGACCACTTCAAGGAAATCAACGATACGCATGGCCATATTGTCGGCGATCAAGTGTTGCAAAATATTGCGACGAAGCTGGAGGAGGATCTTCGCCCGTCGGATTTCGTGGGACGTTTCGGGGGCGAGGAATTCGTTGTTTATTTGGGCGGCGCGGAATTGCACACCGCCAAGTCTTCGGCCGAAAGGTTGCGCCAAGCCGTCGCGGCGTCTCCGCAACATGACGGTCTGCCGCCGGTCACCATCAGCGTTGGGATCAGTTCGATATCACCCGATGGCGCGGCGGAGGAGGCGACCCTTGAGAGCATGATCGAACGGGCGGATAGCGCCTGCTATCAAGCCAAGGCCGATGGCCGCAACTGCGTTCGTGACCACGCTCCCGACGCCATCGCCGCGAACTCGCAATTTCGGCAAACCCAGCCCCCCTACATTAATTCCATCGAAGATTGACATCTTCGCCCGCCGCCCCGTGCCGGCGCACGGCATGGTCGGCGCGGGACGCCGGGACGCGCTCAGATTTTTCCCTTGGTCTCCGGCAGCCACAATTCGCGGCCGGTCCAGGCCGCCACCATGTTTTGCAGCACGCGGTCGATGCTCTTGTCCTTGGCGACGTCTTCCGCCAGCGGGCCCGGCTCGGCGTTGAAGCTGAGCAGCGAGATATCCTCCATGCGCATGGGATAGAGGATGCCGTCGAGATGGTCGCACTCATGCTGCAGGATCATCGCGTGCCAGCCCTCGGCTTCATAGTCGACGCTGTCGCCCGCCAATGTTTGGAAGGAAATATGCACCTTGGTATGGCGCGGCACCTTGCCATGGAGGCCCGGCAGCGAGAGACAGCGCTCCCAGATCAGCTGTTTCTCGTCACCTACCGGCGTGAGCACCGGATTGACCATCGCGGTCCAGTCGAGTGGCTGCATGCTTGAGCCATCGGGAATCCGGCCAGCATCGATGCGGTAGAGAACGACGCGCCGGGGATCATAGATCTGCGGCGCGGCGATGCCGGCGCCGGCGATATCGATCAGCGTGTCGCGCATATCCTCGACCAGCCGCGCGATCTCCGGGTCGGTCGGATCCGCCACCTCCGCCGCGCGCCGCCGCAACACCGGGTGTCCCATCTTCGCGATTTGCCGTATCGGCATGGCTAAATCCTTTCCTCTCTTATGCAGCGCGGAACTATCGCGGATCAAATTCCCGACCGAATGATCGAGCAATCCCTCTCTACCATATTTGGAAAGGACTTCGTATCGTCGCGGCCGCCCGCGCCCAACTGTTGACTCTCGACCGTCCGAGTCCCAGTTTGCGCTTTAAGGCTAAGTTAGAACGGGAGCATGCACCCAGCCGAAACGGCTCGATTTATCTACCTGGTGCCAACGCTGTTGAGAGGTGATCAGAGCATGAAGCTAGGCACATTCATGATGCCGAACCACCCGCCGCATCGGAGTTTTAGCGACGGGCATGAGCATGATCTCGACTATCTGGTGTTCCTCGATCGTCTCGGCTTCGACGAGGCATGGATCGGCGAGCATTTTACCACGCTGAGAGAGCCCTGCCCCTCGCCCGACCTGCTGGTTGCCCAATCGCTGGTCAAGACAAAGAACATCAGAGTTTCGACCGGCGGATATGTGTTGCCGTTTCATCATCCGGCGGAGCTCGCCCATCGCATCGCGTGGCTCGACCATATCTCGCAGGGGCGGTGCTATGCCGGCGTCGCCTCGGGCGCCATACCGACCGACTGGGAAATGTTCGACGTCGACGGCGCCGCCGGCGAAAACCGCCGAATGATGGAAGAATCGCTCGAGATCATGCTGCGCTTTTGGCTGAGCGAAGAACCGTTCGAATATAAAGGAAAATACTGGACCGCGCGGCGCCCGGCGGAGGGCTTCGACGAAAACTACTCCTACCACATCAAGCCTTTCACCAAACCCCATCCGCAAGTCGCCATCGCCGGGTTCACCGCGAATTCACCCACGCTGGAGCTTTGCGGACGCAAGGGCTTCATCCCTTTGAGCTTCGGCTTCTCTAACCGCTTCCTCCCCAGCCACTGGTCGGCGGTCGAAAAAGGCGCCGGCGAAACGGGCATGGCGGCGGACCGCAGCCTGTGGCGGATCGGCCGCGATATCTATGTCGCGGACAGCGACACCGAAGCCCGGGACAAGGTGAAAAACGGGGCGGTCGGCGATCACTATATTAAATTCTGGATGCCGATGCTGAAGAGTGCTGGCTTGTTGTCGGCGGTCAAACATGATCCGGACATGCCCGATTCCGACGTCGATCTGGACTATATTATCGACCGCTGCATGTTCGTCGGCAGCCGCGAGACGGTCGAGAACAGAATCGCCGACATGGTGGAGATCACCGGCGGCTGCGGATGCCTGCTCTCCAACGCCTATGATCATGTCGACGACATGCAGGGCTGGCGCGAATCGGTGACGATACTGAAACAGGAAATCATGCCGAAATTCGCACATGTATCGTAGCCGCCGCGGAATTCTCCTCTGCGCCGTCATTGCCATCACCCTCGCCGGATGCGGGCCGTCGATCGTCGGCCTGGCGCCGGGCTGGAACGGGGGCGCCACGGAAAAACCTTTGGAAGCGCGGGTCGTTATCGATTCGGACGACTATGAAATCGTGCGCGTCCTGGTTCACTTTGCACGCCACAACTGGCCCGGCGTCGCGCCGGCGCGCTCCATCGAGGCGGTGCCCGATTCCGGCGATGCCAAATTGTTCCGCCATCAAATTGCGGATCCTGAAAATTTTCGCCGGAGCTATCGGGTGTTCTTTCAGTGGGAGCTGCAGTTTACCGATTCGGGCGGTGGCCCGGGGGCGCTGCGCAGAGCGACCGGTCCGCTTCAGAGCTTTCGCATCGGCTGCAGCGAAGCGGATGTGAGCGCCGCGCTCGCCCGCGATCAGGCGCTCATCGCGTCCGCGTTCAGCTTTGCCAATCCGCATGTTCGGCTCTCCGCGTCGATTCCGCCGCCGCCGCACGGGTTCGTCAGTTTCATCGCTATGGGCGAAACCTATATCGGCCCACTCAATCCGGTGACCCCGGACCCGGCTGTGGTCGGTACGCCGCATCTTCTGTTTTATGAGCCCTTGGGCAACGAAGCCTCGGCCGGGGGCGCCCTCGATGTTGTCGTGCCGGCGCCGCCTTACCGGCTGATCGGCTGGGCCCATGTCGCCACCTATGTGCCGGACCTGCCGCCCTCCGTGGGCTGCCTGCCGGCCGAACGCTGGTTCGTCCATGAGGCCGGCTTTCACCTGCTCAATGGCGGTTTCACGGCGACGCCGCCGGCCGAGGCGGTCCTCGGCGCGGGCGTCGCGACGGCGCCTGACAATCCGGTTGCCAATGTTTTCTGGCATCCCCGGCTGTGGGACTTTCACGTTTGGCTGGTGCCTGGAAGCACACAGCCGGCGACGGGCATTTTCAATCCGTCGGGGCGCCCGACGACAGGTCAGAGCTTCCTGCCCGGCGACTTCTTCTTCCCGGCCCTGTCGCCTTGATTATCGTGGGCCCAAATTTCCGCTGTGTCGCCGCACGCAAACCTGTCAGGCTCCAGCGATGATGCAGATGATGACGGTGAATAGATCGCAGTTGGTACCGTTCGCGTTGCTGCTGTTCGCTGCCGTGACCTTCTCCTTGACGTTTTCGCTAAACCGGACCGCCATGACCGAAGGCATTCCGGTCTTCGCCTTCGTGTTTTGGCAATGCCTTGGCGCCGCCCTGCTGACATTTGTCGCCGCCGCCGCGACACGGCAACTGCCGAGCCTGGGGCACAAATCTCTTCGCCTCTATCTGCTGTTCGGCGCCTTGACGACCGCCGTGCCGATGATCCTGTTCGCATTCGCCGCGCCCAGGGTCCCGGCCGGCGCCATTTCACTCGGCCTCGCCCTGCCGCCGATCCTGACCTATGTATTTGCCGTCCTCTTTCGCATCGATCATATCCGCCTGCTGCGTATTGCCGGAATCCTGCTCGGCCTCGCCGGGGTCCTGTTGGCCATCCTGCCCGAACAAAGCCTGCCGGAGCCGGGCATGGCGCCCTGGCTGTTGCTGGGTTTCGGCGGCCCGCTCTGCTACTCGCTCAGCAATGTGTGTATCGCCGTTTTCCGGCCGCCCGAGATGCGGGCCATCCCGCTGACCTGCGGCGTTTTCACTTGCGCTTCCATCATATCGCTGCCTGTCATGGCGGTGACGGAGAACTGGTGGATTTTCGACGCCACCATGACCGATGGCGATTGGGCGCTGATCGGGAATATCCTCATCAACGCGGTTTTCTTCGTCGTTATGTTCGAGATTATTCGCATGGCGGGGCCGGTTTTTTTCTCGACCTACGGCTATTTCGGCACGCTGATTGGCCTTGCCTGGGCCGCGCTCTTTTTTGGCGAGGTGCCGAGCCCGTGGATTTGGGCCGCCATCGCCATCCTCTTCCTCGGCCTCTTCCTGGTCAACCGCACCTCGAAGCCGTCACCGGTATCCTGATCAAGCGCTTCTACCGGGCGCTTATTCCTTCTCTCTTTTTTCTTTTTTCTGCTTGCGTTTTTCCTTCGGACTGAGTTTGGCCGTTTTCTGATGTTCCTTCTTGCCTTTATCTTTCTTTCCCTTATCGCCCATATTTGTTTCTCCTTGTTTGAATCGGGATTTCCCAAACGAATCCTACCAACCGCCGGCAATCCTAGCACAGGGGGGCGCGGCGAGGCCGATGACCGCGAGAGCCGGCCAGCGCGCTCAGCCGCCCTTGGCGCTCGCGTTGGCGGCGAGGGCGTCGAGGACGGCGCGGCAGGCGACGCGGCTGGTGATGCTGTCCTGGTCCCAGGGCGGCGAGACCTCGGCGATATCGAAGGCGCCGAGCCCGTGCCGCGCGACTTCCTTGATGATGATGAAAAGCTCGCGCGAGGTCATGCCGCCCGGCGTCGGTACGCAGGTACCGGGTGCGTAGGCCAAATCGAGGCAGTCGACATCGACGGTCAGGTAGATGTTGTCGGTGCCGTCGGAGGCGATGCGCGCCGCCTCCCGGGCAACTTCCAGGGCGCCGCGCTCGATCATGTCGTCGAGGGAGAAGAGGGAGATGCCGTGGTCGCGGACATATTCGAGCTCCGAGCGCGGGTTGAGCCAGCCGCCAATGCCGATCATGGCGATCTTCTTGGGGTCGAACCCCGCGTCTACGGCCCGCGCCACCGGGCAGCAATGGCTCAGCTCGTCGCCGCCCATCTCGGCGGCGGTGTCGAAATGGGTGTCGAGCAGCACGAGGCCGGGATTGTCAAACGCCTTCCTGTGGGCGCGCACGCCGGCAATGGTCACGGCATGGTTGCCGCCGAGCATCACGGGCACGGCCCCGGCGGCGAGGATCTCGGTGAACATGGCCTCGCCCCGGGCCATGGATACCTCGCCCTTGGCCGGCACCACTTCCACGTCGCCGCAATCGACGATCGTGTAGTGGTCGGTGAGATCGATATCCGAGGTGGCGTTGTAGAGCAGGAACTGGTCGCTCGCCTCGCGGATGGCCTTCGGGCCGAAGCGCGCGCCGGACCGGCTGATGCAGCAGCTGTCCCAGGGAAAGCCCATGACGCCTACGTTCGCGCCGGCTTCGCGCAGCGCGTCCGCCCGGGGCGGGACGTAGGGCAGCTTCATGAAGGTGCCCTGCACGCCGGCATGCAGGAGCCCGCTCCACATGGTGTTGTCAACAACCTTCTCGCTTGTCGCCGTCATGCTTCTACTCCTACTCCAACGTTCCCAGGTGGCCGCCAAACTGGCTTCAGATGGTAGCCGAACAGGCCCCGTTTTGGAACGATGAACGCCGACAGGGCGGGCTTTCGGACGCCGAGTCGTCCGGGGTATCTCCCGATTGAAGAATTTAGGAGCCCTGTACTCGAATAAAAAACCTACTCGGCGGGATCGTTGGACGATGTCCGCTTTGTCACGTTAAGCGGGCCTAACGTCGATACGCCGCTTAGGACCGGAGTTGACCCAGAACGGACGTACATCTTGGAAGGCACGCATGTTCGCTTGTCGAAACCAAGGCGATATGGACCGTCGCAGTGTGGGTTACCGCTTTCGCCATATTCCAAGCGCGGGCGATTAGAGAGGCGTCACCTATCGCTGATCGCCAACCAGAGGAAACAAGCGGCCCGCAATCCGCAAACAGTTGTCTGCATAGCCACCAATGTGGGATGAGTGAGAGAAATAAG
>CAZUVO010000130.1:0-10685 GCA_964623955.1 uncultured Rhizobiaceae bacterium | reverse complement strand
ATTGCCGCCACCGATGGTGTTGTAGTACCACATCCATGCTTCTGGGTTAATCGGCTCACCGACGGTCCCCAAAATGCGAAGGTTCGTGAGGTCATGCCTTCCTGGCCACTCGTTACCTTCACGCATGATGGCACGAAGAGCGGTAGGAGCGGTGTAGAAGATATTCACTTTATATTTTTCACAGACATCCCAGAAACGATCCGGTTCTGGATAACTTGGAACACCTTCAAACATCACTGACGTGGCGCCTTCACAGAGGGGGCCATAAACGATGTAGGAGTGACCCGTAACCCAACCGATATCGGCTGTACACCAGTAGATGTCGTCTTTATGATAATCGAAGACATATTTATGGGTCAGCGAGGCGAAAAGCAGGTAGCCGCCGGTGGTGTGCATCACTCCCTTGGGCTTGCCGGTCGAGCCCGAGGTATAGAGGATGAACATCGGGTCCTCGGCGTCCATTTCCTCCGCCGGGCAATCGTCGGAGACCTTCGCCGCTTCCTCGTGATACCAGACGTCGCGCCCCTCGGTCCAATCGATGGCGCCGCCGGTGCGCTTGACGACGATCACGCTCTTGACGCTCGGGCTCCGCGTCAGGGCCTGATCCGTATTGGCTTTCAAGGGGATCGGCCGGCCGCCGCGCACGCCCTCGTCGGCGGTGATCACGCAATTGCTGTCGCAATCATGGATGCGGTTGGCGAGCGAATCGGGCGAAAAGCCGCCGAACACCACCGAGTGGACCGCGCCGATCCGGGTGCAGGCGAGCATGGCGTAGGCGACCTCGGGGATCATCGGCATATAAATAGTGACCCGGTCGCCCTTCGCGACCCCTTGCGCCTTCAGCACATTGGCCATGCGGCAGACATGGCTGTGCAATTCGCGGAAAGTGATCCTCTGTGAGACTTCCGGATCGTCACCTTCCCAGATAATCGCCGTCTGATCGCCGCGCGTCGCCAAATGGCGGTCGATGCAATTGGCGCTGACATTTAGTTTGCCGCCTTCGAACCAGCGGATCTGCGCGTCCGTACCGAATTTGGAATCCTTGACCTTGGACCAGCGCTGCATCCACTCGAGCGTTTCCGCCTGCTCGGCCCAAAAGCCCTCGGGATCGTCGATCGAGCGGGCATACATCTCGTGATACGCCGCCTCATCGCAATGCGCCGTCTTGGCCAATTCGGGCGATACGGGAAAGATTTCGTTCTCGTGCGGAATCATAAGACGCTCCCAGCTTCCGGTTCGTTCGGTTTTGTTGGCGGGATTATCCGCCCAATGCCGGTGCCGGGCAAGCGGGGTGGGGTCCGGCCATTTGGTTAATAAATCGGTAACGAGTTAACCACTATACTTACCCCACTGAATGAAGGCAGAACCGGGAGAGCCAGGAAGGCTAGGCCATGCGACGGATACATCTCATCGCACTTGTCACCGCGATGCCGCTCCTCGTAACCAGTATTGGCGCGAATCCTCTTCTCGCGGACGAACGGACGGCGCCCGAATTGCGCGACGCCTTCAGCAAAATCGACGATTATTTTCTCCAGCGCTTTAACCAATCCGCATCTTCGCGCCTGTCGCCCGATAGGGCTTCGGCCCATCCCGAATCCGCGTCGGCGCATTGGGCGGCCGGCGAGCCGGGCGGCCATGTGGAGACCTTATCGCTGCATTACCAGCAGGACGGGCTATCGCTCGCCGCCGGCAAATACACGCCGGCATTCGGCGTCAGCGCAGCGCGCGCGCCGCTCTCGCTGGCAGCGGGAATTTCTCAGGAATATGACCAGAAAGGACGGCTGGGGCTCGGCGCCGCATGGCACTTCGCCGGCGCAGGCCAGCACAGGCTGTCCTTGGATTCCTTTTTTGCCGAAAGCGATCTGCTGAATCCGGCCAACTGGCAGGCCGACGGACCCGAGCAGGCGAACGAGGGCCCCTATCTCAGCGAAGTGCGGCATTTCTCCGCCGTGCTCGACGGTGAGTTCCAGGCGGTGCTCGATGGGCTCTCCTATCAGTTCGCCATTCGTTATCAGGAATCGGGCGATGAAAGCACCGTCCAGGAATATGGCTATGTCGCGGCGTTGCACGGCGATTTCGTCCAGGCCGAGGATTTCACCATCCATCCGATTCTGGAGATCGCCGGCCTCGAAGATCGCGGCGACGTGCCGCTCGATCGGCGCTACCTCACCCTCGGCGTGACCGGCGAGCAGGGCCCGTGGAACCTGTCGCTCACTTATAGCGGACGCGATGCGGAGGTCGGCGCCGAGCCGGCGGAGCCGAGCGATGACAACATGCTTCATCTATCGCTGCGCCACGCCACCGAAGACGGCACGGTAACCGAACTCGGCCACCGCATGGACAGCAGCACCAGCGGCAGCATCGTTCAGAACCTCACCTTCCGCGTTTCCTGGCCGCTCTAGAGCCTGCCAGGATCGCTGACGCTCACCCGACAAGCTCTCTCGCCTTTTTGTTAAAGCAAATGCGTCGTCGCAGGTGATTCCACCTGCTCGGGATTTGCTGTTGCCTTACTTCATCTCCAAGACGATCTCATCGCCTTCGATATCGACGCGGAGCGCGCGCAGCCAGTCGCCGGCGCACGGGCCGGCCAGGCATTCGCCGGTCTCGACGCGAAACAGAGCGCCGTGGGTGGCGCAGAGAATGTGGCCACTATCGCCATCGATGAATTTGTCGGGGGTCCAATCGAGCGGCCCGCCGGTATGGGGGCAACTGTTCTCATAGGCGTAGACCCGCTCGCCCTTGCGGGTGACGAACATCTCGAAGGCGCCGGCGCCCTCGCCAAACGTAAAGCCCTTGCTGCCGCCGTCGGGAATATCCGAAAGGCGGCAGAGAATTTTCCAGTCCAAATCGCTCACGGGGCGTCGGCCAACATCTGTTCGAGATCGGCAATCAGCTCCTCCGCGTCCTCGATGCCGACCGAGAGGCGGAGGAGATTTTCCGGCGCCGGACCATCCGGTCCTTCGATGGTGGCGCGGTGCTCAACCAGACTTTCGACCCCGCCGAGCGAGGTGGCGGGGAGAAATATTTCGGCCCGCGCCGCGGCGCCGATCGCCGTCTCTCGGCCGCCGGCGACGAGAATGGAAAGCATGCCGCCGAAGCCGCCTTCCATTTGCCGCGCCGCGACTTCGTGGCCGGGATGGGCGGCGAGGCCGGGATAAAGCACCGCCGCCACCTTGTCGTGGCCCTCGAAGTGGCGCGCGATGGCAAGCGCATTCTCCGAGGATTGGCGCACCCGGAGATAAAGCGTGCGCAAACCCCGGATCAGCAGCCAGGCCTCGAACGGCCCGAGCACGGCGCCGCCGAGCCAGCGCGCCTCGCGCACTTTGTCCCAATGGTCATCCGCCTCCGCACACAACACGGCGCCGGCCAGCACATCGCTATGACCGTTGAGATATTTCGTCGCCGAATGAAACACGTAATCCGCGCCGAGGGCGAGCGGGCGGGTCAGCACCGGGGTCGCGACCGTCGAATCGACTGCAATGCGCGCGCCCGCCGCATGCGCCGCCTTCACGGCAGCGGCGATATCGATCACGTCCCAGGTCGGATTGCACGGCGTTTCGATCCACACCAGCGCCGTCCCGCCGGCGGCGATCACCGCTTCCATGTCGCCCGGCCGCGTGGCGTCGAACATGGCGAACTCGACCTGCCCCAATGCGGCGAGCTGGCGCAGGCGATCCTGAATGACGCTATACATGATGCGCGGCACGACCACCCGGGCACCGCGCGGCAGGCTGGCGAAAAGCGCATTGGCCGCGGCGAGGCCGGAAGGGAACAACAGCGCCGCTTCGGCATCTTCGAGGCTGGCGAGCAGCGCCTCGGCGGCGGTGGTTGTCGGGTTGTTCGCACGGCCATAGATAAAGGCCGGGTTCCTCAACGCATAATCCGCGTCGCGCGCGAAGGTGACCGAGGGCTGGATCGGCGGCGTCACCCCGCCGGTGGCGGCATCGATGAAATGCCCGGCCTGGGCGGCGATGGTCTCGCCCCGGCGCGTTCGCCGCTTCATGTGCGCGCCGCCGTCACGGCTTGATCCCGGCCATCTTGCAGATGATTTTCCATTCCTTGGCCGCCACCGGGCCGACCGAAAGCCGCGAATGGCGCACCAGGAACATCTCCGAGAGATCGGGATGGGCCTTGATCTGGGCCAAGGTCACCGGCGTCTCCACCGGCATCACCGGCTTGACATCGACCATGCCGAATATGCCCTTGGCATCGGTGTGATCCGGATAATGCTCTTTGCAGACCTCAACCACGCCGACGATCTGCTTCTCATTGACCGAGTGATAGAAGAAGCCCCTGTCGCCGATCTTCATGGCTTTCATATTGTTATTGGCCTGATGGTTGCGCACCCCGTCCCACTCGCATGCGCCTTCCTTCACCTGATCGTCCCACGACCAGGCCCCCGGTTCGCTCTTGAACAGCCAATACGCCACGCCACACTCCCCGTTTAGATTACCTGCAGGGACACATTAGCCGTACGCCACGCGCTACGCTCTTGTTTTTATTTGCCCCTCAAACGCCGGGCGGTCGCCTCCGCTCCCTTGGCTTACCTCGTATTAACTCGGGCGCTCTTTTGTTTGCCCCTCAATCGCCGGGCGGGGGCGTCCGCCCCCTTGGCTTGGCACGCTTGCCGGAATGCGAAGAGCATTCCGGTTGGTGGTGCCGTTGGCAGCGGAATTTATTGTGTTCTCTTCAAAATTCCGAACGGAAAGGCCGCGCCAGGAGAGAGGTGATTGTCTCGCCGATCTCGGCGCCGTGATGCAGCACTTGCGTCACCGCGCCGGCGATCGGCAAATCGACTTCGAGCTTCTCGCCGAGCGCCACCAGGGCGGGGGCGCTGGCGACGCCCTCGGCGACGCTGTCGCGGGCGGCGAGAATATCGGTTAGCGGCTGACCTTCGCCGAGCGCCTGGCCGAGGGAAAAATTGCGTGACTGCAGGCTGGTGCAGGTCAGCACCAGATCGCCCAGCCCGGAAAGGCCGGCCAGGGTTTCGAGCTTCGCGCCCTTGGCGCGGGCGAGGCGGACCATTTCGGCGAAGCCCCGGGTCATGATCGCGGCGCGGGCGTTTTCGCCGAGGCCGCGGCCGATGGCGATGCCGGCGGCAACCGCCATGACGTTCTTGGCCGCGCCGCCGATCTCGGCGCCCACCATATCGTCGGAGAGATAGGGCCGGAAAGTGGCGCTGCCGAGGGCCGCCGCGATGGCCTCGCCGAGGGCCGTATCGTCGCTCGCAAGCGCAATGGCGCTCGGCAGGCCGCGCGCCACTTCGGCGGCGAAGCTCGGGCCCGAGAGAATGGCGAGCGGCCGGGCCGCGCCGAGCACATCGCACACCGCCTCGCTCATCAGCGCGCCGCTGTCGAGCTCGATGCCCTTGGCGCAGATGACGAGGGGCGCCGTGGGATCGAGATGATCGGCGAACTCCCGCGTGATGGTGCGCATATGCTGCGCCGGCGCCGCCAGCAGGACGAGATCGGCGGCGGCAAGCGACGCCTTGTCGGTGCTTGCCGAGATCGCCGGATCGAGCGGAACGCCGGGCAGGAAACGCTTGTTCTCGTGATCCGCCGTGATCGACGCCGCCACCTCTTCCTCGCGCGCCCAGAGCGACACCTCGCGCCCGGCACGCACCGCCGCGGCTGCCAGCGCCGTCCCCCAGGCGCCGCCGCCGACAATGCCGATATGTTGAAAGTTTGCGGATTCGTTTGTCATGGATCGATTTGGCTGCCGGTCTTTTCTCTTATCTATCTATCGTTCGGCACACATGACTGTGGGCGCGGAGCGCCGCGCAAAGGGCGCGCGAGCGGGTCGGCGAATCGAGCGGACCGACGATAAGCTCGACGAATTGACCCTCATCGCCCATATCGACGGGCTGCAATTCATAGGGCAGGCGGGCGAGCAGGCCGGCATGGGTGGTGCGCATGATATCCCAAGCCTCGAGCGCCAGAGCTTCGGTCTCGTAGGTCGCGAGGCTGATCATGAACAGGCTGGGCTCGGGCGGCAGTGGCGGCGGCTCATCGTCCCGCGCCGGCTGGGCGCTGTCGGATTCGGCGGTGTCCGGCGCGTCACCATCGGGCGTCTCGCCGGGCGGTGCGGTGGAATCCGGCTCCGGCGTCTCGGAGGCCGTGGAAAAGGATTGCGCCTCCTGGTCGAGCTCGGCATTGAGGCTGGCGATCAGATTCTCTTCCGCTTTCGCCAGCCGCACCCGGGCGGCCTCTACGCCGGAAGACTCCTCCGCTTCCGCCGGTGCGGGAGGCTCGCTCTTCTCCTCGACAACGCTTGGCTCCGGCGCCGGTTCGGGCTCCGCCTCCGGCGCCGGTTCGGGCTTCGCCTCCGGCGCTGGTTTGGGCTCCGCCTCCGGCTCCGAGGTGACCACTTCCGCGTCCGACACCTTCGCGTCCACCGCGATCCCTTCATCCGCCAACAGTTCCTTGACCGAGAGCACCGCCGGTTCGGGCTCGGGTTGCGCCGCGATCAGGAGCTCGCCATCGCCGGCCTTTTCTTCCGCCGCCGCTGCCGGAAGCGGGTCCTCCGGCTGAGACGGCTTCAACCCGGGCGGCAAGGGCGGCGGATCGCCGGCTTCGTCAGCAATCGGCAAGCGCAATGTCTCCGCCGGTTCGCTGGCATTGGGCGCGCTGGGCGCTTGGGGTACCGCCGTGGCGGATGGTGCCGGCGCCTGGAGCGAGCTACCGGCCAGGGGAAAATTCTCGCCCTTTCCGGCGATCGGCTCGGGCCCGTCGAAAATGGCGGCGGCGGGCGGCGGATCGGGCACCTCGTCGAGCGCGGCGAGATCGATTTCGATGGCTGGTTCTTCCTCCTTGCCGGCGGTGAATTCGGGCCGCCCACCATAGGATGGCAGCGCCTCGACGCTGGGGCCGGCCAGGGCCGGAACCTCGCGCCCGGTGGCGAAGGTCGCCTCCGCCGGATAATGATCGACCTCGATCCAGCTCGCCGATGCCTGGCTGTAGAGCGCCTCCGCCTCGGAAAAATCGCGCGCCACGCCGAGGCCGCGGTCGTAGAGATAGGCGAGCGCCGCCTGGGCCGAGGCGTTGCCCTGATCGGAGGCGCGCTGATACCACTCGGCCGCCGCGACATAATCGCGCTCCACGCCGGCGCCGCGTTCGTAAAGCGAGCCGATATGAAACGCCGCCAGGGCGTCGCCCTGCTCGGCGGCACGGCGATACCATAACAGCGCCGCCGCCGGGTCCGGCGCCACACCGAGGCCGCGCTCATAGAGGAGGCCAAGCGCGGTTTGCGCCGTCGCGTCGCCCTCATTGGCCATGACATACACCCGGTCGGCGCGCGAGCCCTTTTCGGAGATCGATTCGCTGCCGCACGCTACGGCGATGGCGAGAACCAGCGCGAGCAGCACGGCGCCGAGGCCAAGCCGGCGGCATGTTTGATAGCAGTGGCGCAAAATGTCAGATGCTGGGTTTGGCACGCGACTCGACGGCCCCCGGTTGCTTCGTCAATTTACTGCGGAACGGCTCCGGGCGCCAGTAGAGAGGCGCGCATCAGAAGCGCCTGACCGGGCGGCGCGATACCAGGACGAACCGGACCGCAAGACCGGCGCTGGAAACGATGGCGCCGGCGAGGAATCCCCACATGAGCCCGACCGTCGCGAGATCGGCCTCGAAGGCGAGCAAATAGGCGCCGGTCACCGTAACCCCCCACCACGACAGAAACTGCCACAGCGGCGGCAGCCAGACATCGGCCATGCCGCGCAGCGCGCCCATCAGCACCGCCTGCCAGCCATCGAAAATCAGCACCAGTCCGGCGACAAACATCAGCGGCACGGCGACGGCGATCACCGCCCTATCGTCGCTATAGATTTCCACCAGCGGCATGCCGAGGGCGAAAAAGAGGCCGGCAAATACCGCCATGATGAGAAAGATCAGTGCCAGCGCCGACCAGCCGGCGCGGCGGATATCGCTGGCATTGCGCCGCCCCACCGCATTGGCGATACGGATCGTCGACGCGCCGGCGACGCCGATGGCGCTCATGAACACCAGCGCCACCATATTGAACGCGATTTGATAGCCGGCGAGTTGCACCGTGCCGAGCAGCCCGGCAAACATGGTGAGCGCGCTGAAAGCCGCGGCTTCCATGCCGCGCGCCGCGCCCATGGGGATGCCGATACGCAGCAATTTGCCTGCCGTCCGGCGGAAATCGCGGATCGCGCCGCCGATGCCCAGCGCCTCGCGGTCGCTAAGACGCAGCACATAGAGGGCGAGAATGGCGAACATGATCCAGCGCGTGATCGAGGTTGCCATGGCCGCGCCCTCGGCGCCCATTTCCGGCGCGCCGAGATTGCCATAGATGAAGATCGCATTGAGCCCGGCATTGCCGATCACCGCCGCCATCATCAGCAGCATCACCGGCAACGGCCGGCTCAGCCCTTCGAGGAAGAAAGAGGTCGCCACCCACATGGCCATCGGCGGAAATCCCCAGGAGATCATGCGCAGCACATCGCCGCCGCCGGCCGCCAATTCGTCCGTTTGGCCGATGAGCGAAAGAAGCGGCTCACCAAGAAAACAAATCCCGGCCATGACCAGGCCAAGTACCGCGCCATGCACCAGGCCGACCCGCCAATAGCCGCCGCAATCCCTGTCCGCGCCGGCGCCATGCGCCTGGGCGACCAGCACCACCGTGCCCTGCAACAAGCCGACGCCGACCAGGATCATCACGATCTGCAAAGCGTTGGAAGCGGCGTAAAAGGCGAGATCGAGGGTGCCGTAATGGCCGATCATGGCGGTATCCACCGCGGCCATAACCAGCAATCCCGCGCGCGCGACAATCATCGGCGCCGCCAGGCGAACGGTGCGTCTCAAATGGGTAGCGAAACTCATCGCCGGGGCGGCCATTTCGGCCGCGCCCGGCGTTTCGCCGCTCGAACTGCGGGTGGACATCGCGCCAGAGACTATCCGAAGCGCCACCACGGCATAAGGGCGGCAAAGAATTTTTTTGATTTCATACAAAGGCACTGGTAGCGCCGCCCGCCGCGACCTATTATTATCGCCCTCTGCTTCGAGCCGGCGCGGCCGGCTGGGCAGCGAATGCGTTCGAAGGTGGATTCGGGGAAAAGTAAAATGGCAAAAGCAGCTCAGCCGACGACCAACAATCCCGCGGAAAGAATTACCGCGCGGAGCGTTCGCCGCCTCTGGCCGTTATTTTTCGCGGCCCTGTTGGGCGTGTCGATCATCTATGGCGTCGGGCTGGCCAATTCCTCGGCAATGCACAATGCGGCCCACGATACGAGGCATTCGCTCGCCTTTCCTTGCCACTGAGCCCTGAGGGGCGGCGCGATGGAATTGCTTGGCCGGATTGTCCTGCCTGCCCTCATCGCCGGGATTCTTGCCGGTCTGCTGCTGACCGGCCTGCAATACATTGAAGTCATACCCCTCATCCATGAGGCGGAAAGCTATGAGGCGACCGGCGGCGGCGCCGATCATGCGCATGATGCGCACGCGCATAACCATGACGGCGAGCCCTGGGCGCCGGATGACGGGATCGAGCGCTTCGCCGTCACGCTCCTGGCCAATGTCATCGCCGCCATCGGCTTCGGCCTGCTTCTATCCGTGTCGTTCACCATCCTGGCGGCGCGCAATCGAGTGGTGACCTGGCGGGCCGGTCTCCTCTGGGGCCTCGCCGGGTTCGGCATTTTCAATCTGGCGCCGGGCTTGGGCCTGCCGCCGGAACTGCCCGGCAGCGAGGCGGCGGCGCTCGCCGGCCGTCAGGGCTGGTGGATCATGACCGTCGTGCTCACCGCACTCGGCCTCGGCCTGATCGCCTTTGCCCGGCCGGCCTGGGTGCGCGCGCTCGGCCTCGTGCCCCTGGCGCTGCCGCACATCATCGGCGCGCCGGCGCCGGAACATCATGGCGGCCTCGCGCCGGCGGAGATGGCGGAGCGCTACGTCTATGCCTCGCTGATTACCAGCGGCCTTTTCTGGCTTGCTTTGGGCGCTCTCGCCGCCTTCCTGCACCGGCGTTTCGGCGATGCCAAACGGCGGCAAATTTCGCCGCCTTACGGCGCGCCGACGGGCAGCGAAAAATAATTTAGCCCACAGGTCGAATTTTCACCGATTCTCGCGCCTCGGTGCTTGTCACGCTGAGATGTTGGGTGTTGAATGACTCTTGCGCCGCGATGCCGGTTAGCCGGCAAAACAGTGTGATTGTTCCTTCACTCCAGCACGCTAAAGCACAGGAATTCATGCAACATCGAGGTCCATTCGTCAGCCCGCACGGGTTGGACTCGCTGGGTATCGAACAGGTTCGAACCGCCCACTGGAATTTGCCTACCCCCACCCTCTATGAAGAAGCGATCAGCCGCGGCGAAGCGCAAATCGCCAAGGGCGGGCCGCTCGCCGCGATGACCGGCATCCATACCGGACGCTCGCCGAACGACAAATTCTTCGCCCGCGAAGCGTCGACGGAGAACGATATCTGGTGGGGCAATGTCAACCGGCCGATCGATGCCGAGCGCTTCGACGATATCGAACGGCGCATGATGGCCCACTTCAAGGACAAGGACGTTTTCGTTCAGGATTGCTTCGCCGGGGCCGATCCGACCTACCGCCTGCCGATCCGGGTGATCTCGGAATATGCCTGGCATTCGCTGTTCGCGCGCAACCTCTTCATCACGCCGAGCCTTGATGAACTCGCCGGCCATGAGCCGCAATTCACCATCCTGCAGG
>CAZUVO010000129.1:0-11043 GCA_964623955.1 uncultured Rhizobiaceae bacterium | reverse complement strand
CCACCATCCGCGCCCTGATGCGCGAAGGCGACGGGCCGGTGACCAAGACCTCGCGCGCTTCGCTGCGCATCCTCGGCACGGTCGGCGAGCCGATCAATCCGGAAGCCTGGGTGTGGTACAATGAGGTCGTCGGCGACAAGCGCTGCCCGATCGTCGATACCTGGTGGCAGACCGAAACCGGCGGCATTCTGATCACGCCGTTGCCCGGCGCGACCGCGCTCAAGCCCGGCTCGGCGACGCGGCCCTTCTTCGGCATCAAGCCGCTGATCGTCGATGCCGACGGCAACGAGCTCGAAGGCGCCTGCACCGGGCTCCTCTGCATCGGCGATTCCTGGCCCGGCATGATGCGCTCGGTTTACGGCGACCATGAGCGCTTCATCAGCACCTATATGGTGCAATATCCCGGGCGCTATTTCACCGGCGACGGCGCCAAGCGCGACGAGGACGGCTATTACTGGATCACCGGGCGCGTCGACGATGTGATCAACGTCTCCGGCCACCGTATGGGAACGGCGGAGGTGGAGAGCGCGCTGGTGTCGCACGAGGCGGTGTCCGAGGCCGCGGTCGTGGGCTATCCGCACGATATCAAGGGCCAGGGCATCTATGCCTATGTCACCCTCACCGTGGGTTACGAAGCGACGGAGGAGCTGCGCAAGGAGCTCGTGAAATGGGTGCGCAAGGAGATCGGCCCGATCGCTACGCCGGATCTTATTCAATGGGCGCCGGGCCTGCCGAAGACGCGCTCGGGCAAGATCATGCGCCGCATTCTACGCAAGATCGCCGCCAACGAGCATGACGAGCTGGGCGACACCTCGACACTCGCCGACCCGGCGGTGGTAACGGACCTGGTGGACAACCGGCAGAATCGGTGAGTTAAATTCGCTTGACGGCCTTGTCGTGGACGCTCGACCAATAATGACGAAAGACGAGGCCGCTTAAGCCGAGCTCGGTGTCGAGCAGGGTTTCGTAGAATTGGTCATAGAGGGCATCGAACCGCTCGGCATACTCTCCCGCCGCGCGGACGAAGAACGCCTGGCCTTGCTGCTCCAACCGCGCGTCGTCGATGCCATTTTCGATCTTCTCCAGGACATCGAGGAAATAGCCGCTCTGCAGGGCGCCGAATTCTTCGCAGAGGCCGCGGATATTAGCCTTGAAGGCCGGGAAATCGTTTGCCACCCGCTCGAGTATCCGCGCGTTCATCGGGTTGGTCATGCGGGTGATGATATTTTCCGACTGCATGAAAGCCTTGTTGATGCGGTCGAGCGCGGGATAGCGCGCGAGCGCGCTTTCCCAATGCTTGGCGGCGCGTTCGCCCTGAGGGTCGAGGAAGCTGTATTTCGGCAGGTCCCAATAATTCTCCGGCTCGCTCACCCGGTCTTCTTCCTTGAGCTCGGCGTAAAGCGTGGTGTCGCGGATCAGCATGAGCACATTGCTCATGGCGAAACTGTCATGGGTATGGCCGACCCGCTCGAGGAAGGCGACATTGTCGCGCAGGGTTTCCAGGGTGGAGTTGGGGCCGAACATGAGCATGCCGAGCCAGACGAAGTGCAGGTCGAGCTTTTTCAGCCGCTCGACGGTCTTCAGATTATCGGCGAGATCGGCGCGCTTGACATAGAGCTTGAGCTCGAGATCCGAGCCCGATTCCGCGCCGATGATGATCATGTCGATGCCCGCCTTCTTCCACAGGCGGAAGAGATCGTCATCCTCCGGCGCGAGCATGGTGTCGGCGCGCATATAGACCTTGGCGGATACCTCAATATTTCGCTCAATGATGCCGGTGCAGATATCGCGGGTGCGCTGTTTGCCCTTCTTGCCCGGGTCCTCGAAGGAGCTGTCGGAGAAATTGACGATGCGGACATGCTTCTCCTTGGTCAGCATGTCCAATTCGTCGACGACATTTTCCGCCGAGCGTCCGCGCCACAATTTGCCATGGGCGAGCTTGGTGTAGAAATTGACCGAACAGAAGGAGCAGTTCGAGACGCAACCGCGCGAGGTGATGATGCGGATATTTTCCGTGATGCCGCTGTCGAAGGGGTCGCGTTTCGCTTGGTCGATAAAGTCCCGCGCCGGGAAGGGCAGGCCGTCCAATTCGCGGATCAGCTTGCGCGGCAGCGATTTCTGCGCCTGGCCCATCCGGTCGCGATAGACCAGCCCGTTGATCAGCGGCAGCTCGACCTCGCCGCGCTGCACCGCCTGCATGATTTCGAGCATGGTCATCTCGCCCTCGCCGCTGACGACGCAATCGAACAGGGGCTCGTTCTCCAATATGGGCTCGGCGAGAGAGGAAAGATAAGGACCGCCGAGGACGAGAAGCGCATCCGGATTGCGGCTGCGGATCCTCTCGGCGACGGTGCGCACGCTGAGATAGTTCGACATCTGCAGTTGGAAGCCGTAGACGTCGGCATCCACCAGGGCGGCGCGCGCGATCTCTTCGGCGCCGTCGTCGGGCAGGCATTGCTGGATGACGACCGGGAAGCCTTCCTGACGGATGAAGGCAGCGACCGCGCCCACGCCGAGCGGAATCTCTTCCTTGTACTGATAGTCGCCGTCCATGACGACGTTGATCATGGCCAGGGTGGGAAGAAACGAAACCGGCCTGACGGTTGACATGACAATCCCTTCGACGCAGCGCTCACCGGCTCTCACGGGCTATGCTTAACAACTCCTTGAGAGCTGCCGCTATTTTGTTACCGAAAGGTTACGCAAAGCCTAAGAGCCGCCGTGCGGCGCTAGAGCATGTCAGGTTCGCTTCCGCTCACCTAACAGGCTCTATCCTCTGTTGATTGAAGCAAATGCGTCGTCGCAGGTGATTCCACCTGCTCGGGATTTGCTCTAAACCTCAAGCACGATCTTGCCGAGATGGGCGTTGGCGCGCATGTGATCGAGCGCCGCCGCCGCTTGGTCAAGCGGGAAGGTCCGGTCGATCGGCAGGCGTAATTTACCGGATTCGACCGCCGGCCAAAGGTCGGCGCGCATGGCGCGGTTGATCGCGCGCACCTCCTCGACGGAGCGGGTGCGGAAGGTGACGCCGATATAGTGGATGCGCTTGAGGGCGTGGAGATCGTAATCGAACTCGCCGCTGAAGCCGCCGAGCCGCCCGACATTGACGATGCGCCCCTGGATGGCGGCGGCCTTCATATTGCCGTTCGCCACGCCGCCGGAAATTTGGTCGACGATCAGATCAACGCCCCCGCCGGCGGCCTCCGCCGCCTGTTCGGGCCAGTCCGGATCGCTCGGGTCGAGGGCGCGATCGGCGCCGAATTCCTTCAGCCGTTCGCGCCGGCCGGCATCGCGCGAGGTGCCGATTACCGGCGCCGCCCCGAGATGTTTGGCGATTTGCAGGCCCATCAGGCCGACGCCGGAGCTTGCACCCTGGATCAGCACCGATTCCCCCGCTTGCAGGCGGCCATTGCCGACGAGCGCGTCATGCATGGTCTTGAGCGCGATGGGAAGCGTCGCCGCCTCGGCGAAGCTCATCTCCTCGGTGGGTATGGGCGAGGCGCGGCCCCAATCGGTCTTGGCATATTCGCCGTAGCCGCCCGCGCCCGAGCACATCACCCTGTCGCCCGGCTTGAATTCTTGCGTCTCGCTGCCGGTCTCGATCACCTCGCCGGCCCATTCCAGGCCGATCACCGTGCCGGCGCCACCGAGCGCGCCATGCATGCGCCCGTCGGTCATCAAGAGATCGGCGCGGTTGAGGCCGGCGGCGCGGACGCGGACGAGAATCTCGTTGGGCTTGATTTCGGGCATGGGCGCGTCGCCGATGGCGAGGCCCGTATCGGACAGGATCGCTGCTTTCATGCCTCTTCCTCCGTCTCCGCCGCCTCGCGGGCGCTGAGATAATCCTCCGCCATACGGCACACCATGGCGATGACCATGGGGGCGATTTCCTGGGCGGTCGCGGTTTCGCTTCTGGTGTGAATCCAGCCGAGATAGGTGAAGGCGCGCAAGAGATAGAAGAGCGGCATCTGGCTTAAAGATTCGTCCGACAAGAGGCGCTCGCGGCGATAGCCCTCGACGACGGCGTTCCGCACCGTGTCCGAAAGGTCGGTCTGGAGAAAGAGAATCGAGATGGTGGCGAGGTCGAAGAGGTGCCAGCCATGGCCGCAATCGTCGAAGTCGATCGCCGTGACGCGTCCGTCGCGCAGGATGAAATTGTCGAAATTGAAATCCGCATGGATCAGGCCATAGCCCTCGGCGCCGGTGCCGAGGGCGATTAAGTCGCTGCGCGCTGCATCACGCGACCGCAGCATCAGCGCTTTCTGCGCCGCGTCGAGGCCGGGAAATTCCCAGAACCGGCCCCATAGCGGTTCCTCGCCGGTCAGCCCGTCGAGATCCCAGGCATGGCGCACGAAGCCGGCGGGCGGCGTCCAGCGGGCGGCATGATTGTGCAGCCGCGCCGCGAGCGCGCCGACCTCGCGAAAGACGCCGGCGATATCGCCGACCGATTCGCTCAAACCCTCTTCGATACTGCCGAGGGGCTCGCCCGGGAGCCATCGCACCATATCGACCTGGCGCGGCTCCGGAACGCCACTTGCCCGGGTGATGACGAAGAGCGCGCCGGATTCGGCGGGGATGATCTCCGGCACGTCGATGCCGTCCCGGTTAAGCGCCTGCATCCAACTCAGCTCCGACTGCAGCGCGGCATCGGAGTGATAGCCGTAACGGTGAATGCGGAGCGCGGCGTCCAGCCCGTTCGCGTCCTGGATGCGGAAAACGGCGTTTTCGCGGATCTTGATCAGCTCCGGCTGGCAATCGGTGATGCCCCAGGCATGCAGCGCGTTGCAGGCGAGGGCGCGCATGCGCTCCGCCCGCGCGTCGATATCGATGTCGTAAAAATCGCTCATATTTCCGGCGTTCAGAGAGCGGCGAGACTATCGTCGAGGGTGGCCAACAGAAAATCGGCGTTTTCGACGGAAAATGGCAGGGGCGGGCGGATCTTGAGCACATTGTCGTCGCGCCCGGTGCGGCTGATGAGGACGCCGCGCTCGCGCATGGCGTCCACCACGGCGCCGGTTTCCGCCGCCGCCGGAGTTTTCGCCTTTCTGTCGGTGACAAATTCCGCCGCGGTGAACAGGCCATGGCCGCGCACATCGCCGATCATGGCGTGCTTGTCGCCGAGTTTGCGGAGGCCGTCGCGCAAATGGCCGCCGACCTTCTTGGCGTTCGCCATCAGCCCTTCGCGTTCGATCACCTGCAACACCGCATGGCCTACCGCCGCGGATACGGGATTTCCGCCGAAAGTATTGAAATACATTGCCTTTTTGCCGAATTCCTCGGCCAGATCGGCACGGCTGACGACGCCGGCGAGGGGGTGGCCATTGCCCATCGGCTTGCCCATGGTGACGAGGTCGGGAATGGCGCCGTAAAGCTGATAACCCCACATATTCTCGCCGGTGCGGCCGAAGCCGGGCTGAACCTCGTCGGCAATGTAAAAGCCGCCGGCGGCGTGGACGCGCGCCACCGCCTGTTCCATGGCGCCGGCGGGCATGTCCGGCAGGCCCTCGGTGGCGAACACGGTATCGACCAGCAGCGCCGCCGGCTTCATACCGGCCTCGGCCAGCGAGGCAATCGCCGCATCGACATCGGCGGCGAAGCGCTGGGCCGACTCCTCCTCGCTAAGCCCTTGATGCAGGCGATAAATATCCGGCGCGGTGACAGTCCGGACATTCGCGCCCAGGCCTTCCGGCCCGAGATAGGCGGTCGACAGTTCGGCGATGGCTTTGGAATTTCCGTGATAGCAATAATCGGTGACGATGACGCCCTCGGCGCCGCTGCACGCCTTGGCGATCCTCAGCGCCAGCTCGTTCGCTTCCGTGCCCGAGCAGCAGAGATAAAGCCGGCTCAAGCCTTCCTCGAAGGTGGCGGTCAGCGCCTCGCCATAGTCGAGGATCGCCTCATGCAGATAGCGCGTATGGGTGTTCAGGGTTTTCGCTTGTTTTTCAAGCGCTTCGACGACGTGTGGGTGACAATGGCCGACATTGGCGACATTGTTGTAGCCATCGAGATAGCGCTCGCCATCGGCGTCGTAGAGCCACACCCCCTCGCCCCGCACCAGATGCAAGGGCCGGCTGTAAAACAGTGGGGCGTCGGCGCCCATGAGATGTATGCGCCGGTCGAGGAGGGTTGTGTCGCCCATGATCAGCTTCCCGATTCGAAGTTAATGGCTGTTTACCTTAATAGGGCGCGCCGCACCTGCGCAATTGGAAGCCGCGAGAATCCTACCGATCTAGCTATTTCTTAACAAAATTCTGGTCGATTCAGGGTGGGGCGAATCGCGTCCCGCGCGCGGAATTATTTTTGGGAAGTGCCATGGGTTTCGAGGGTGGCGAAACGGCGGCGCTGGCGAATTGGCAGGCGTCGATCGTGGCCAAATTGCCGGTCATCTTGACCGCCGGCAGCGGCGACGGGCGGCTTGTCGTGCCCGGCGGCGATATGCTGCTGCGCGCCGAGTTCGTGCCCTCGGGCGGCGATTTGTTGATCCTCATGCCCGATGGGTCGCGCACCATCGTGCTCGACTATTATTCCGCGCCGGTGCCGACCACGCTGATGACCGAGGGCGGCGCGGCGCTGCCCTACGATCTCGTCACCGCGCTCGCCGGGCCGCACGCGCCGGGCCAATACGCGCAAGCCGGCGACGGCGTCGAGACACCGCCGATCGGGCGCATCGACGAGGCTATCGGCGAGGTCACCGCCACCCGGGTCGACGGCACGACGGTTGCGCTCGGCAAAGATTCACCGGTCTTCCAGGGCGACATTCTGGAGACCGGCACCGGCGGCGCGGTCGCCGTGGTGTTCATCGACGAGACGGAATTCTCTCTCGGCGAAGACGGCCGCATGGTGCTCGACGAGCTGATCTTCGATCCTTCGACCCTCGAAGGTTCGACGACGTTCTCGGTCGTTCAGGGCGTGTTCGTTTTCGTCTCGGGCGAGATCGCCGCGCACAATCCGGACGAAATGATAATTCGCACGCCGGTCGCGACGCTCGGCATTCGCGGCACCAAGGTGGGCGGCCGGGCGGCAACGGAGGGCGAGCTCAACACCGTCACCATGATGCCGGAAGAAGGCGGCGCGGTGACCGGCGCGATTACGGTGAGCACGCAATCGGCGACGGTAACCCTCAGCACCGCCTATGAGACCACCGCCGTCTCTTCGGTATTCGATTCGCCGGCAAACCCGGTCACGCTCTCCGCCGAGCAGGCGGGCGGCCTCTATGGCGCGGTCGACCGCATCCTGCCCGCCACCGTGGCCACCCAGGATGCCGCCGGCGACGGCGCCGGCGAAGGCCGCGGCGAAGAGGGCGCGGAGGGTGAAGAAGGCGGCGGCGAAGATCAACAGGAGCAGGCGCAAGGCGGCGAGGAGGGTGGCGACGGCGAGGCCGCGGCGGCCGAGGAGAAACTCGCCGGCGAAGGTGAAGAACTCGAAGGCGAGCTTGAGGCCGGCGAAGGCGAAGCCGAGGGTGACGCGGAGGAACTCGAAGAGGTGGCGGCCGGCGACGCCGAGGCCGAAGCCGGCGACGCCGATGCAGAGGCGGAAGCGGAGGGCGGTGAGGCCGCCGAGGGCGAAGGCGATGCGACGGAAACGGCCGAAGCGGCCGACACGGCGGACGGAACCGTTGAAGCGGTCGAGATCGCCGGCGGCGCAGCGGGCCCCGGCGATGCGCCGGAAGGCGCCGTCGAGGGTGAGGCAGCGGAGGGCCCGAGCAGCGAAGACATCGCCGCGGCGGAATTGGCCGCCTCCAACGCCGCGTTCGATGCGCTGGAAGCCGCGATCGACGGCGGTGCGACGCTCGATGCGGCGATGGAAGTGGCGATGGTCGCCGGCCTCGCGGCCTATGACGCGACCGCCAATTTCGGGGTCGAGGGCATCTCCCCCGAAGACGCCTTCGAAGCCGGCGATGAGCTCGCGGCCAACGAGCTCGGATTTGATTCGGGCGATTTCGCCGAATCTCTGCAAGATGATTTCTCGGGCGCCGGCGCGGAAAGTCTCGCCGCACAGGAAGGCGAATTGATCGATGCCGAGCAATTCGCCGAGGCGCTGAGCGACGAATTCGCCACCGATGAATTTGCCACCGATGATTTCGCCGGTGACGAATTCGCCGGCGACGAATTCGCGACCGACGATTTCTCCGGCGAGCTCGACGCGTTCGGCACGGTGAATTTCGATGGCGGCCTGGTCGGCGATGATTATTTCGCCGACAGCTATTTCGACGATCCGATTCTCGATGGCGGCTTTGCCGATGGCGACATTTACGAGAGTGACATCTTTTTCGACGATTACACGTTCCAGGACGATACATTCCTCGGCGAGGATTTGTTTTTGGCGGAACCGGTCATCGTCGAGGATACCTTCGAGGCCCCGGCCGAAGATGATTTCGTCTTCATCGAAAATACGGTCGAAACAATCGATGTGTTCGTCGGGCAAACCGGCTCGGTGCGCAGCATCACCGTGGGCACGGATGTCTTTATCGGCAATGAATTGATCGAGCTTGGCGTCTCCGGCGCCGGCTCGTTCGGCTCCGTCAATGGCGCGCCGGGCGATTTCCACAACCCCGGCGCCATGTCCTTCGTTTTCGATGCGGACCGGTTCGATAGCGGCGCGGCGCCGACGACAAACGATTTCTTCATGCCCGGCATCTCGGAGGAGGGCTGGAGCGTCGGCTTCCGCCTGACCGGCGGCGGCGCGACCAGCGTCTTCTCAAATTTCGGCCGCCAGGAAATCCGCGATGTCGGCACGAGCACGATCGATCTCTCCACCGCCGGCAACGCGGCGGCGGAAACCTCGGGCATTGTCGACGGCCGGATCGATTATGAACAGAAGGTAGAGATCGGCGCCGACGATACCTTCTTCACCACCACCATCACGCTCACCAATCTTACCGGCAGCACCCTTTTCGATGTGCGCTATTTGCGCAATATGGATCCGGACCAGGAAGCGGTGGTGCAGAATGAGTTCCGCACGATCAACGATGTGCTGAGCAATCCAACCGGCGAAACCGGCGAAGCCGTTGTCTCGGCCAAGGGCGTGCACAGCGGCGTCTCGATGGTCCTGCTGGCCGATAATGCCGCCAATGACGGGCTTGAGGCGCGGGCTTCCTCTGCCGCCGGCCTCTCTCACCGCGACCCTTATGAAGCCAGCCATTTCGAATCCCCCGCCGATCCAAATGGCGCCACCCTGAACGACGCGATCACCTTCGTCTTCAAGGCCGATTCCATTTCCGCCGGCGCCACTGTCAGCTTCAGCTATGTTTCCTCGGTGAATACCGTCACGGACGGCAATGATTTTCTCGTCGGCACCGCTGGCGCGGACAATCTCACCGGCGGCCTGGGCAATGACGAGCTGCGCGGCCTTGCCGGCGACGACACGCTGGCCGGCGGCAGCGGCAACGATACGCTGAAGGGCGGCGACGGTAACGATGTCTTCCGCGCCCATGCGGATGTCGGCGACGATTCGATGGATGGCGGCGGTGGGACCGACACGCTCACCTTCGCCAGCGGCCCGGCCGCGGTCACGGTCAATCTGGCGACCGCCAGCGCATCCGACGGTCAGGGCGGTACGGACTCCTTAAGCAATATCGAAAACGTCATCGGCAGCAATTTCAACGACAATATTACCGGTGATAATTTCGCCAACACGCTCACCGGCGGCCTCGGCAACGACGTGCTGGTCGGCAAGGTCGGCAATGACGTGCTGTTCGGCAATGACGGCGACGACACCTTGGAGGGCGGCGGCGGCAATGATTCGCTCGCCGGTGGCGCCGGCACTGACAGTATCAGTTTCGCCCTTGCCAGCGGCGCCGTGACGGTCGATCTCAACGCCGGCAGCGCGAGCGACGGCGAGGGCGGCAGCGATACCTTGAGCGGGATCGAGAACGTCACCGGCTCGGACCATGCGGACAGTCTCGCCGGCAACAGTCTAGACAATGCGCTGGCCGGCGGACTAGGCGACGACACCCTGGAGGGCGGCGGCGGCAATGATTCGCTCGATGGCGGCGGCGGCAACGACATCGCCACCTATGCGTCGGCGGCGGCCGGAGTTACCGCCAATCTGGCGACGGGGAGCGCGAGCGACGGCGATGGCGGCACGGACACGCTCGGCGCCATCGAAAATATCATCGGCTCGGCCCACAGCGACGTTCTCACCGGAGACGCCCAGTCGAATTCGCTCGATGGCGGCGCGAGCGTCGATACACTTGCCGGCGGCGGTGGCAACGACACGCTGAATGGCGGCGCCGGCGACGATGTCGCCACCTATGCCGCCGCGGCCGCCGGCGCGACCGTCAACCTCACCACCGGCACGGCGAGCGATGGCGATGGCGGCACCGATACGCTGACCAGCATCGAGCTCGTGGTCGGCTCAAACTTCAACGAAAGCCTGACCGGTGGCACGACCGCAAGCACCCTCTCCGGCGAATTGGGCAACGACACGCTCTCCGGGGGCATAGCCGACGATCACCTCAAGGGCGATGACGGCAATGATTCGCTCACCGGCAGCGATGGCGGCGATTTGCTGCAAGGCAATGCCGGGGACGACACCCTGAACGGCGATAGCGGCGTCGACACGCTGCAGGGCGGCGCCGACAACGACCGCTATATTTTCGGCAAGGATGCGGATTTCGATATCGTCACCGATTCCGGCGGCGCCGCCGATTCCCTGGTTGTCGAGAACGCGACGCTCGGCCGTCTCACCCTCGACCCGGCGACCCTGGAAATCGAACGCGACGGCGACAATCTCATTATCGATGAGCGGGAAGGGGTGATCGGCGTCGAGGATATCGTCATCTTCGTCGAGGATTTCTTCAACGCCGGCAAGCTCGAGACGGTCATATTCAACGGCATTGGCGCAACGCAATTCACCACCGCCACCGCGGCCACCGCGGGCAATGATTTCGCCGTGCTCACCAGTTCGACCATCTCCTTCGCGGCGACCGGCGGCGCCGATGTGGTTTATGCCGCCGACGTCAATTCGACCCTGGACGGCGGCGCGGGCGACGATTTTCTCATTGGCGCCGACGGTACCGACTTGTTGATAGGCGATGATGGC
>CAZUVO010000128.1:819-11097 GCA_964623955.1 uncultured Rhizobiaceae bacterium | reverse complement strand
CGGTCGATGCGCGCTTCAAGAATTTCCATTGGGGCGATCTCATTCAGGCGCAATACCAAGCCTATGAGGCGAACCGCGACGACGCCGCGCTGTTGGCCGCCGACGGCAACCTCGCCGAGGGCCCGGGCTTCAACATCTGGGTCGTCAAGGACGGCGTGTGCGCGACGCCGGACAAGAACTGCCTCTTGGGCATGTCACGCCAATCGGTGATCGAGCTGTGCGGCATGGAGAACATCCCGTTCGAGCTGCGCAACGTCCACCCGGACGAGCTGCGCAATGCCGACGAAGCCTTCGCCACCTCGTCAGCCGGCGGCGTGATGCCGATCACCGCCATCGACGACAAACCGCTCGGCAATGGCGCGCCCGGCATCCTCACTTCGCGCCTGTTCGACAGCTATTGGAGCCGCCGCGAAGCCGGTTGGAGCGGAACCAAGATCAGCGACATATTAGCGGCCTAAGCGCCCCTCCGAATAAGCCTCTCTTCCCCGAGGGGAAGAGAGGTTGGAGAGATGGGGCTACCCAACCGCGTCAGCGGTGCTTTTTCGGCCCGCAAATTTAGGAGGTGCCGGCGCATGTCGATCTATATGTACCAAGCGACCTATTCGGTGGACGCGATCAAATCGCTCATCGCCAACCCGCATGACCGGACCGGCGCCGCGCGCGCAATCGTCGAGGCCTGTGGCGGCACGCTGATCGGCGCCTGGATGGCGTTCGGCGAGAATGACGTGGTGGTGATCGCGGACATGCCGGACGATGAAGCGATGGCGGCCCTGGCCATGGCGATCACCGCCACCGGCGCGACCGCGAGCGGCAAGACCACACGGCTGCTGAGCATGGACCAGGCCGTCGACGCCATGACCAAAGCACAAACCGCCGCCGCGGCCTATCCGCCGCCGGCTTAGAGCGGCACGCCGGCGAGCCTCCCCGCACGGGCGTGGGGGCTGCATATCGACCGTCAGAGCGGGCCGGGCGCCGGATTCAATTATCCTGCCGCCTATCGCGCGGTGAGAGGAGGCGTTTGCACGGAACGGCAATGAATCTAAAAACCTTCTACGCCTACGCGCCCGACGATACGGACGATATCCGGCTCGAGAAGCTCACCATTTTTCTCGTTGCCGCCTCCTGCTGCGTGGCGGGGTCCGCCTGGACGATCATGTATCTCGTCATTTTCGGCTTCGGCTTGTCCGCGGCACTGCCCTTCGCCTTCGTCGTCATTGTCGGCGCGGCGATCGCCATCTGCCATGCGCTGCGCAATCACCGGCCGCTGATTTACGTTCAGATCCTCTGCATCATCTATATCACCGCCTTCATTCAGTGGAGCATCGGCAGCGTGTTCGATTCCGGCTTCGTGCTGGTGTGGGCCTTCATGGGCCCGATCATCGCGCTGATGTTCTTCTCGATCCGCCATTCGGCGGTGTGGCTGGCGCTGCATCTCGTGAACATCGCCATCACCGTCATTTTCGAGGATTTCTTCGCAAGCCACGGCCATGCCGTGTCCGATGGCACGCGCCTCTTTTTCTTCATCATGAATCTCGGCGTCTTCTCCTTCGTCGTTTTCACCTTCGCGAGCTATTTCGTCTCCAGCGCGGTGAGCGAGCGGGCCAAGGCGGACGGTTTGCTGCTCAACATCCTGCCGCGCAAGACCGCCGAGAAACTGAAGACCGCGCCCGGCGTCATCGCCGAGGCCTATGACGACGCCAGCGTGTTGTTCGCCGATATCGTCGATTTCACGCGCTATTCCGGCACCGTCCGCGCCGACGAGCTGGTCACCAAGCTGAACGATATCTTCCTCCGTTTCGACGACCTCGCCGACCACCACGGGTTGGAGAAGATCAAAACCATCGGCGACGCCTATATGGTGGTCGGCGGCCTGCCCGAGCCGCGGGCGGATCATCTCGAGGCGATCGCCGACATGGCGCTCGACATGCAGGCGGCCATCCGCGAGGTCAAAAAAGAATCGGGCGAGGCTTTTGCGCTCCGCGTCGGCATCCATCGCGGCCCCGTGGTCGCCGGTGTCATCGGCAAGAACAAATTCGCCTACGACCTCTGGGGCGACACGGTGAACATCGCGAGCCGCATGGAATCGACCGGCGAGGCCGGCGCGATCCAGGTCACCGACGCGGTTCACGAAGCGCTGAAGGACAAATACCGCTTCGGCGAACCAAGCACCGTCGAGGTCAAGGGCAAGGGCACAATGCCGTGCTACCGCCTCCTCGCCCGCGCGTGACGCGCGCGTTTATCCCGGCGCTTGTGCCGGAACGATCGGCGGGATTGGGCAATCGAGGGCACAGGCGATAGCGCGGAATAGTTCCAGCTCGTGTGGCGTGACCTTATTATCGCGCAGGACTGCGGCGGCACAGGCACGCAGGATGGTCGATTTGCCGGCCGGATCGAGTCTCCCCAGAATTCTTACCACGCGGTCCAGCCTCTCCGAGGTGATGCTCTCGGCCTTCACCAGACGAATCCCGTCGAGCCCCATAATTTTTTTGGCGGATTCGAACGCCTTTTTCACGGCCTCCCGGTCGTCGTTTCCGGTGCGCGCCAGCACGGAGAGAAGCGCCGCCGAACTTCGCGGGACGTCGCCGATCTTCAGAGTGCGTCGACCCATGTGGCGTGACGCGAAAAAATGGCCATCTAGATGGTCGCTCAGAATCCTCCGGATTGACCAATTCAACGGTTCATCCTCGGCCGCCATGCCGGTCAACGCCTCGATGCTGTTCTTGAAATAGCGGTATTCGCGCGTGGTCAGCCGCTTGAGGGTTGGAATGGCGAGATCAATGATCGGCAGCCTGTAGCGCACATCGAGCGCCGCCATTTCCGGGGCAAGCTTTTGCGCGAAAACGGATACGTCATCGTCGATGAGCCCGTTCAGATAGGTGGTTTGCCGCGCCCGGGAATCGCCGCCGGGATCGAGCAAGAGGCAAAAGACGATGGCGCGCGCGCCGTCGGGCTCGCCGACCGCCTGTTTGATGGCGTCGGGCAATGTTGCAATGAGTGAGCGGGCGTAATCGATCACATCATGTTCCGGTTCGCCGATTTGATCGACCAAGCGAGCGACATCGGTGATCACCGCGCCGGTGGCCACGGCGGCGAGAGATTTGGCGAAGGCATCGCGCGTCGCAGAATTCTTCATCGCGTCGCCCTGCTTGTCTTTCGCCAAATCCTTCAAATCGGTCTCGATGAACGAGCCGTCCCAGCGTGGATCGATGCGGCGAATTCGCTCGTTCAGGGAGGGATGAGTGGACGCGCTGGAGAGCGAAAAACGCGACACGACGGCGGTGAAAAAGGTGTGGTTGAATTCGGGAGAAATTCGGCTTCTCACCCGCGAGCGCCAGGTTATTCCGCCGATGCGCCTTAGCGCGCCGGTCAGGCCCTCCGGATTGCGGGTAATTTGCACGGCGAATGCATCGGCCAGGAATTCCTGCTGCCGGCTGACCGCCGTCTTGATGAGACCGCCGAAATAAACGCCGAGAGACCCCAGCAACATGAGCAACAGGCCCAGTGCCATTCCCACGCCTATCGATCTGCTGTTGGGATTGTACGAGGCGAACAACAACCTACGGCCCAGCAGGCCGAACAGAAGAATGCCGTGAAGAACGCCGGTGATGCGCGTATGGAGCTTGAGGTCGCCCGTCAGGATATGACCGAATTCATGTGCGACGACGCCCTGCAACTGCTCGCGGGTGAGATGATCGACCGCGCCCTGGGTCACACAGATCACCGCGTCGCGCGGCGAGGTGCCTGCGGAGCAGGCATTGATCCCCGTCTCCTCGGTGAGCAGGTAGACGGGCGGCGCCGGCGTGCCACAGGCGACTGCCATTTCCTCCACCACGTTCAGCAAGGTGCGCTGCTTGAGGCCCGCCGCGCTGTGCCCGATCCGCGTGCCGCCGAGCGCTTCCGCCACCACCCGACCGCCCTGAGACAGGAACGACATTTTGAAAATGCTGCCCGCGGCCACGACAAGAAGTACGGCGGCACTGATCGCGGCAATCCCCGGCCAGGTCACATAGTGAAACAGACCCGACCAGCTGGGAATATCGCCTAGACCGAACAGGGTAACGATCGCCAGAACGACGATATTGACGACGGCGGTCAAAACAGCCACGGCGAGAGCGAATAGCAATACCAGCAGCCCCGTCTTCCGCCGCGCGCGCTTCTGGGCTTCGAAGAAATTCACGGCGCTGGCGCCTGTTCCGGCGTGTCCGCCGGAACGATGGGCGGGATCGGGCAGTCGAGGGCGCCAGAGACTGCGCGGATTAATTCAAGCTCTTGCGGCGTGATCTCTTTGTCCTGCAACACGGCATGACCGCAGGCGCGCAGCAGGTTCGTCTTGGCGAGGGAATTGAGCCGCGCGAGCCTGGCCACGGCGCGGTCGAGTTCCGGCGCGGCGATTTCACCCTTCGCCATCAGGCGGAGCGCACCGAGCTTGAGAATATTCTTCGCCGCGGCGAAGGAGCCCTCGACGGATTCCTGCGCCTCATTGCCGGCATGGGCCAGTGCCGAGAGCATCAGGCTGAGTTCCTGGCCAACGGTATCCAGGCGCAACGGCGGCCCACCGGGCGGCAGCGGCCTAACGAAATGGCTTTCCAGATGGTTCAGCAGCACGGTCTTGAGCGCCCATGTCATCGGGTCGACCGTGGCGCTCCCTTCTGCCAAGGCGATCACGCCCTGCTTGAAAGCCACGTACTGCTTGCCGGAGAACTTCTTCAGCGCCGGCACGGCGAGATCGATCAGCGGCAGGCGGTATGCGACGCCGAGCCCGTTAATGCTCAGCATCAGCTTCAGCGTTTTCTCGTAGCACGCCGGATCGGTATGCGGCCTCAATCGATCCAACTGGCCGACACGGTCCTCGCCGTCGGGATCGAGCAGCAGGCAATGGACGACGGCGCGGACGTCGGCGGGATTGCGCGCGGCGGACCGGACATTGTCGGGCAGTTCCTCTACCAGACTGCCGGCATATTCGATCGCCTCGCCTTTCGGCGCTTTCGGCGCCGGCAGCGGATCGAAGATATCCTCTACGATGGCCATGGTGGCCGCAGTTCCCCGACCCTCTCCTGCCGCGTACTCGGACGCCGCCTCCATCCAGATCGGCCGAACATACCCGTCGCCTTGCGGAATCCTGTCCGAGACCGGCGGATCGGTCTCGGAAAGAATGTAGTTGCCGTTCCAAAACGGATCGAGCCGGCGGATGCGGACCTCCAGCGGCGGGTGGGTGGCCATCAAGCCCTGCAGCAGGCTCGAAAATCCTTGCGCGAACATGGCATGGCTGAACTCGGACGCCGCCGCGCGCTTGAGCTTGGCGCCCGAGCCGAGACCGCCGATGACCTTGAGCGCGCCGGCGAGCCCGCCCGGATTGCGGGTAAACTGCACCGCCGAGGCGTCGGCGAGAAACTCTCGCTGACGGCTGAGACCCGCCTTGATGAGGCCGCCGAAAAACATGCCGCCGAAGCCGATCACCAACAATCCCACACCGAGCACGGCGAGCGGATTGAGGCCGCGTCTGCTGCTCGCACGGATCGTTACGCGCGTGATGTAGTAGCCCAAATATCCGATGACCAGTATCCCGTGCAGCACCCCGGCCATGCGCGTGTTGAGCCGCATATCGCCGTTGAGGATATGGCTGAACTCATGCGCGATGACGCCCTGCAAGCGGTCGCGGCTGAGCTGGTCAATGGCGCCCTGGGTCACGCCGATAACGGCATCGCGCGGCGAGTAGCCGGCGGCGAAGGCGTTGATTCCCTTCTCCGCCGTAAGCACATAGACCGGCGGCGCCGGCGTGCCGCAGGCGATGGCCATCTCCTCCACCACATTCATCAAGCGCCGCAGTTTTTCGTCGCTTGTATCCGGCGAAATCAGCTTGCCGCCAAGCAGCTCGGCAACGGCTTTGCCGCCCGCCGACAAGGCGACAATCCGCATCAGGCTGGCGAGAAACGCCAGGAACAGGATCGCGCCGCCGATTCCGCCGATGATCTCCCAGTCCATCGGTATGTGCAGCTCGCCGCCATCCCGGGTCTGCCATTCATTGTGTCTCGCCAGCGCCAGAAACACGACGCCCATCGTCAGCCCGGCGAGGGAGAGCACCGCCAAGACGAACAAGATCACCAGCAGGCCCGTCTTGCGCCGCGCGCGGTCCTGGGCCTCGAAGAAGTTCATGAGAACTCCCCCGTTCGGGCTACGTTAGAAGGCGACTTTCGGGGCGTCCTGGAAGGCTTCGCTGTCCTCGAAATCGAGGAAGATCGCGTCGTGCGGATGGCCGAAGGTGGTGGCGAAGAGCAAGGGCGGGAAGCTCTGGCGGTAGGTGTTGTAGCTCATCACTTGGTCATTGAGCGCCTGGCGCGCGAAGGTGACCTTGTTCTCCGTGCTCGTCAGCTCCTCGGTGAGCTGCATCATGTTGCGATTGGCCTTGAGGTCGGGATAGGCCTCCATCACCACATTGAGGCCCGAGAGCGCGCCGGCGAGTTTGCCTTCGGCGCCGATCAGGTCCTTGATCGCGGCGGGGCTCGTGGGGCTGGCGGCGGCCTTGGAAAGCATGTCCGCCGCGGCGTTGCGCGCCGCAATCACCGCTTCGAGAGTTTCGCTCTCATGCGCCATATAGGCCTTGGCGGTCTCCACGAGATTGGGGATCAAATCGTAGCGCCGCTTCAACTGCACCTCGATCTGCGCGAAGGCGTTATCGACCCGGTTCCTCAGCGAAACCAGTTTGTTGAAGATCGCGATCACCCACAGAACCAGGAGCGCCGCGACGATGACGATAACGATAATGGCAATGGTCATTTTCCCGCCTGCGTTACATCGATTCCTTTCATATCATTGTAGCCCGCGGGCGGGGGATGCACCAGGAGTTGCAATACCCGCGAATCTAGCTCGGCACGCCTTTTTGCGGCATGCCGGCGATGTCGACCGGCGGGTAGTAGTAATCGGCGCCGAGGGCATTCACCCGGGTCCAGAATTCGGCGCTGGCGGCGAGGCCGGTGTCGTTCTTTTCCGCCGCCTGACGCCAGATATTCCACGATGCCGGATGCAGGCGCGCGGCTTCGGCCATATGCGTCTCGGCCTCCGCTTCGCTGCCGTGGCGTAGCAGATAGAGGCCGAGGCGGAAATGGCAATGGGCCTGCTGGATGTCCCGGTCCGGCACGGCGGTGCGCGCCTTGGCCTCGGCGGCATCGTAGAGATGGCCACACGCCTCGCCTTGGAGCACCCAATCGCGGACCGCTTGGACGTAGGTCTCTTTGGCTTGGATGGTGGTGGCCAGCTCGTCCTCCGGCATGGTGAAGGTTTTCACATCCATTGCGCGAAAGCCCTCATAGGCGCCGGCATTCTCCGCCGGGCGAACGATCGTGCCGGTCTCGTCGATCCACACGGCCTGGGGCACGTTCACCATATTGTAGAGCTCGGCCACAAGGTGATCGCGGTCGATCAGCGCCGGATAGTCCGCCGCCGCCGCCTCGATCCATGGCCTGGCCGCGTCCGTTTCGCTGTCCATGGCAACCGCGATAACGATGAAGTTCCGGTCTTTCAGCTCGTCGTAAAATTTCCGCCACACGGACAGATCGTCACGACAGCCTCACCAGGACGCCCAGGTCGCGAGCAGGGTTTTCATGCCGCGATAATCCGACAGGCTGTGCGCCGTGCCGGCGAGATCGGGCAGGGTGAAATCCGGCGCCTCAAGCGAACGCAGCGCCTCCGCCCGGCTCTCGGCGCCTTCGCCGAGCGCCCAGACGTCGCCGTCAACGCTCGATGCCGAAGGCATGCCCATATGGTTCCAAAACGCGGTGAGATTGACCTTGCCGTCGGCGGCGAAACTTTCCTGCGCCGGCACGCAAACATCGCCGCGGCAAAGACCCTCGGGCCGCAATTCCCAGCCGCTCGCCGCCGCAGCCTGGTCCGGCTCGAGCCATGCCCCCTCCGCCACGTCGAATTCGCCAAATTGTGAAAGGATCACAGTCATGCGCCTTCCTCCCTGCTACACATGATTCCGGATGGTAGCGCACAACCGGCGGCCATGGGAACGGCGATGCGCCGCGATTCATCTCGACAGCCCCATCCGGAAACGCTATCGGCGGAGCACGCAGCGGAGGAAGAACCATGAAAAGCGGAATTTTCAATCGCCGCCAATTCATCAAGGCGGCGCTGTTGGCGTCGGCGGCGGCGGTTGCGCTGCCCGGCGGCGGCGCGCGGGCGCAAGCGCTCGACGGCACCGAAATCGTTATTATCGGCGCCGGGCTTGCCGGCCTCGGCGCGGCGCGGGTGTTGGCCGATCAGGGGGCGAAGGTGGTGGTGCTTGAGGCCAAGCCGCGCATCGGCGGGCGGCTATATACGGATTTCGCCCTCGGTCCGCCGTTCGAATTCGGCGCCGGCTGGATTCACGGGCCGAGCGAGGACAATCCGATCACCCAGCTCGCCGAAGCGGTGGACGCACAAACCGTGGTGACCGACGACGCCAACCTCACCGTGTTCGACGATGAGGGCGAAGAGCTCGACGAGGACGAGCTCGACGAGATCGATGACGATTGGGAAAGCGCGCTGGAGAAGATCGACAATGAGCTGGAGCTGCATGACAAGCGCAGCCTGAGCCAGGCGATCGGCGATTTGACCGGCGGCCTCGGCGACGCAGGGTTCATGTGGGCGATGTCGGCCTATACGGAGTTTTCCAAGGGCGCGCCGATCGAGGATCTCTCCGCCGCCTATCACGATGACGACGAATTGTTCGACATGCCGGACGTGGTTGTGACGACCGGTTACGACAAGATCTTGGGCCCGCTCGCCGCCGGGATCGATATCCGCCTCTCGCACCGGGTGACGGCAATCGAATATGGCGATGACGGCGTGGCGGTGACCACCGATCAGGGCGCCTTCGAGGGTGATTATGCCATCTGCACCCTGCCGCTCGGCGTGCTCAAGGCCGGCACGGTCGCCTTCAATCCGCCGCTGCCGGGCGATTACCGCGAGAATATCGCCGAGCTCGGCTTCGGCAGCGTCACCAAGATCGCGCTCAAATTCGAAGAGGCGTTTTGGGATGTGGAGACGCAATATTTCGGCATCATGCCCGAGCCCAAGGGGCGCTGGAACTATTGGGTCAATTACCGCACCTTCTCAGCCGAAAACATCATCCTCGGCTTGAGCGTCGGCGCCTATGCGCCCGAGGCCGACCGCATGAGTGACGAGGAGATGAAGGCCGACGCGCTCGAGGTGCTGCGCGATGTGTGGGGCGACGCGGTGGGCGAGCCGGTGGAGATGCTCGCCACCCATTGGTCGACCGACCCGGAAACCCTCGGCGCCTACGCCTATCCGACACCGGGCAGCCGCCCGAGCCAGTTCGACGACCTCGCCGAGCCCGTCGCCGGCTCCCTCCTCCTCGCCGGCGAACACACCATCTTCGATTATGCCGGCACCACCCACGGGGCGTATATGACGGGACTGCGGGCCGCCGAGCTAATCGCAGAGGAAGAAGAAGACTAACCGTTACAAGTCCCTCTTCCCCGAGGGGAAGAGGGATTAGGGAGTTGGGGCAACCCAACCGCGAAGCGGTAAATTCTTGTTTGTTTGGCCCCTCAAACGCCGGGCGGTCGCCTCCGCTCCCTTGGCTTACCTCGTATTAACTCGGGCGCGCGGTCGCGCTTGCCGGAATGCAGGAAGCGCATTCCGGTTGGTGGTGCCTTCTTGGAGAACCTTTGAGAGTTCTCCCCACCCCCGCAGCTACGCCATCCGCGACCCCGGATAAAACGCTTCCTGATACGCTTCCCGCGCGCGGATGCGGTCGTACCAATCGCCGACGCGCGGGCGGGTGGCGGTCCACATATCCGCCATGCCGAGATCTTCCAGGCGCTGCACCAGCGGCGCCATGCAGATATCGGCAATGGTGTAGAGATCGCCCATCAGCCAAGGGCCGTCGGCCAGTGCGTCTTCCATGCGGGCGAGGGATTGGTCGAGCTGGCCGATGGCGATATCGACATCCTCCTGGCTGAAACCGCTCTGGCCCATGCGCTTGAGGAAGGGTTTGCGCAGCGGGTTGCGCTCGACGAAGGCGTCGAATTCCGCCGCGCTCATTTTCTGGAAGTTCGGTAGCAGGATGTTCTGGAAAGTCGGCACGCGGATCGCCATGGACGGCACTTCGTCGAGATAGCGCAGCCACACGCGCATCTCTGCGCGCGCGCCCGCGTCTTCCGGCGCGAGACGCGGCGCGTGCGGATGGATTTCGTCGATATATTCGCAGATCACGGTGGATTCCGGGATCGCCCGGCCGACATGCACCAGGGTCGGCACCACGCCATTGGGATT
>CAZUVO010000128.1:0-808 GCA_964623955.1 uncultured Rhizobiaceae bacterium | reverse complement strand
AGCGCGAGATAGGCCGGCGCGAGATGCTCCCCCGCCGCAAGATCGACATTGTGATTGACCCACTCGACCTTCTTCTCCGCCAGGCAGATGCGCACCTTCTGGCTGCAGGTGGATCGGTGATTGCCGTAGAGTTCGAGAGTCATGACCTCACTTAGCGCGCTTTAGCGCGCTTTGGCTCCCCCTTCTTCCCAACCCTTCTTCCCCCCAAGGGGAAGAAGGGCTCGTAACGGTGGAGTCTAGCGAATGCACCATTGCGACTTTTCTTGCCCACCGACAACTCGCCCATGCTTCAGCGTTAGACGCTTCCCCGGCATCCCACGCAGCACCTGGACGATATCGGGCGCGCCATGCACGACCAGATCCGCCGGCGCGCCGACTGAAATCTCCGCCTCCTTGCCGACCATGCGCGCCGCGCGCGTCGTCACCATGTCGAACGCGGTCGCGACCTCCTCGTCCGTGCGCATGCCGGCGCTGAGGCAGGAGATGTAGCCGGTCTCTGCGGGATCCAGGCGGTTAAAGCGGTACCAGATGTCGAACATGCTATCCGACCCGGCGGCGACATTGATGCCGGCGTCGAGCAGTTCCTTGACCCGCGAGGAGCCGCGGTTCCTGGGCGTGCGCTCGGGCCCGCCCAGCATCTGCAGATTGGCGACCGGCAGCACGGTAACGCCGATATCGGCGGCCTTCACCTGATCGATCACCGCCTTGGCCTCATCGTCGGGATAGATCGCAAGCGCGTTGCAATGGCTCGCGGAGACGCGGCCCTGCAAGCCGCGTGCAGCCGTGCCCTCGGCGAGCATGGCGAGAG
>CAZUVO010000127.1:0-11269 GCA_964623955.1 uncultured Rhizobiaceae bacterium | reverse complement strand
TTTCGTCGAGCTCGACGGCAGGCAGGGCTCGACCGGCGCCGGCGGCGCCGAGGTCATGGAATATGTCGGCATCCCGACCGTCGCCGCGATCATGGCGGCGCTCGACGGGCTCGCCGAGATCGGCGCGGATGGCCAGCTGCAGATCATCCTGATGGGCGGCATCAAGGATGGCGTCGATGCGGTCAAGGCGCTTTGCCTCGGCGCCGATGCGGTGGCCTATGGCACCACGACCATCATCGCCGGCGGCTGCATCGCCTGCATGCAATGTCATATCGGCAACTGTCCGGTCGGCATCGCGACGCAAGACCCGGAGCATGAGGCGCGCTACAACCCGGAAGTCGAATCGCACAATATTCACCGCTTCCTGGAAAGCGTGCGCTGGCAGATTGCCGCGCTGACCCATGGCCTCGGCCATGATTCGGTCACCGATCTGTCGCGCGACGATCTCGTGGCGCTGACGCCGGAAGCCGCCGCCATCACCCGGTTGCCTTATGAGCCGGGCATGCGGGATGTCGCCGAAGGCCTGCGCCGGGAGGCCGGCTGAGATGGCGACGCAGCATCCCCATGACATCGACGAGAGCCTGACGCCCACCGAACTGCTCGACGATACCGGCGATATCCATTTCGTTCCGGCGCCCTGCCAGAAGGGCTGCCCGATCGGCACCGACGCGCCGTCCTATATCGCCCTCATCTGGGAGGACCGGATGGAGGAGGCGTTCGAGGCGATCACCGCGACCAACCCGTTCAGCTCGTCCTGCGCGCGCATTTGCGCGGCTCCCTGCGAGGATGTCTGCCGCCGCGCCGAAAGCGACGGGCCCATCGCCATCCGTAATCTCAAGCGCTATGTGATGGAGCGCTATGGCAAGGATTTCGTCTTGCCGCCGGTCAAGGCGACGCGCGGGGAATCGATCGGCATCGCCGGCGGCGGCCCCGCCGCGCTAACCGCGGCGCAGGATCTCAGCATCGCCGGCTTCAAGGTCCATATCTACGAAATGTCCGACCGGCTGGGCGGCATGGTTGCCTGGGGCATTCCCTTCAACCGCCTGCCGCCGGACGTGCTCAACGAGGATATCGACCGGGTTCTGGCGCGCTGCCCGGATATCGAAGTGCATCTCAACACGTCGCTGGGAGAGGATCTCACCCTCGACGATCTGAAGGAGCGCCATGACGCGGTATTGCTGACCATCGGCACGACCTGGGGCAAGAAGCTCCCCATCCCCGGCGGCGATTCGCCCGAGGTGTGGGACGGCGTCGACTTCCTGCACCGGGTCAATGCCGGCGAGCGCCCGGAAGTCAAAGGCAAGGTGGTGGTGATCGGCGGCGGTGATGTCGCCATGGATGTCGCCCGCACGGCATTTCGCCTCGGCGCCGAGGAGGTCCATCTCTCGGTGCTGGAGAACCGCTACAGCATGCCCGCCAGCGAGCACGAGCTGGCCGGCGCGCTGGCGGAAGACGTCCAGCTTCACAATGACCGCCTGCCGACCGGATTCAAATTCGACGGCGGCAAGGCGGTGATGCGTTGCGTGCGCACCGAAGGCGGCGGCCTCGACGAGGATGGCCGCCTGCAATTCGATATCGTCGAGGATTCCGAATATGACGTGCCGTGCGATCGCGTCATGCTCGCCGTCGGCCAGCATACGCTGTGCGACGATCTCGAGCAGCGCGGCATGTTGGAGCGCGGCGTCGTGCGCACCAGCTTCGAGACCATGCGCACCGACGACCCCAAGGTGTTCGCCGGCGGCGACGGCGCCTTCGGCGGCTCGACCATCGTCGAGGCGATGTATCACGGCCACAAGGCGGCCTATTACATCAAGGCGATGCTCAGTGGCGACGACAATCCGGTGCCCTACAGGACGCCGCACCGCACGCGGCGCATTACCGTGGCGCAGGACCTCGAATGGTCGGAAATTCCGCCGATGAAGCAGGAATTTCTCGGCCTCGGCGACAAGCCGAGCGAGTTTCCCGAAAGCGAAATCGGCTACGACTGGGAAACTGCCAAGGCGGAAGCGGCGCGCTGCTTCCGCTGCGACGCGGAGACCGGCTCGTCCGATTATTCGGTGCACAACCGCGAAGACATTATCGCCATGGCGCGGACCAATCCGCTCGATCATACCGGCCACGCGGCGATGCTGCGCCACCGTATGGGGAACTCTGAAAACCCCTTCCCCGAGGGCCGCGCGGCGACGCTGGACGATCTCGTCTTCCTGCCCGCCAATCTCACCCGCCTGGTGATCGATCCTTACCGCGAGGCGTGCCGCATCGATACCGACATCGGCGGCGGGCGCGTGGAAATGGCGCATCCCTTCGTCGTCACCGGCTTCGACGATGCGGCGCCCGAAGTGCGCGCCAACATCGCGGCGGGCCTGGCCGAAGGCAACAGCGCCTATCTCGGCGCCGAGCCGATCGGCGGCAAAGTTACGTGGTGGCAATTGCTCGATGCCGGCACGGGCGAGGCGAGCGCCGATGCCGCCGTGGTGGTCCATGCGCTCGGCAACAAATTCCAGGCCATTGAGGCCAACCGGCTCAAGGACAATCAGGTTGTCGCCCTCGCGGTATCCTCGACAGACGCCCTGGAAGCGACGATCAGCCATGCCCTCGACAATGATTTCGACATGGTCGTGCTCGACGGCTCCGGCGGGCTCGGCACGCTTGCCGCCGAGATGACCGGCGCGCCCGATCTCACGATCCTGCGCGACGCGATAAGCTTCCTTCGCAAGATCGACCGGGAAGAAGAGATCAATCTCGCCTATTTCGGCGGCGTGCGCTCCGGCACCGACGCGGCCAAGATCATCGCGCTCGGCTGCAATGCGATCATTCTCGGCGTCTCCGTCGCGCTCGCGGCGGGCGGCGATTTCGACGGCAACGCGATGCAATTCGGCCTCGGCCATAATGACGAGGACCGCACCCGCGGCGTGACCAACATCATCAAGGCCTGCTCGGTCGAGGCATCGATGATGGCGCGCTGCACCGGCAAGACCAATCTGCAAAATGTCGAACCGGAAGATTTGCGCGCGATTACCCTCGCCACCGCCGAGGCCACCGGCATCCCTCTCGTCGGCACGCTTTAGTACCAACGGGTCATAAGAATGACCCGTTGTATGTTCCCTCAAGCGCCGGGCGCGCGCATCCGCGCGCTTGGCTTACCTCGTATTAACTCGGGCGCGCGGTCGCGCTTGCCGGAATGCGAAGAACATTCCGGTTGGAGGTTCCGTCTGCCACGATTTCCATAGGGGCGATAAACCACTAAACTCCACCGCCATGGACATCTCGCTTAATTACGGCAAGTCGCTGCTCACTGTGACCCTGCCGGACGATCTCGACGTCAGCATTATCCGCAAGCCCGACATGCCGCTCCTCGACGATCCCGTCGCGGCGCTCGAGGCCTCTTTTGCCAAACCGGATGGCGGCCCGCCGCTTGCCGATCTCGCCAAGGTCGCCAAGAGCGCCTGCGTTCTTATTTGCGATATCACCCGCCCGGTGCCAAATGGCGTGTTGCTGCCGCCGCTGTTGCGCGCGCTCCTCGCCGCCGGTCTGAAGGCCGAAAACATTTCCATCATTGTCGCCACCGGGCTGCATCGGCCCAACGAGGGCGACGAGCTGGCTGAGCTGGTCGGCGATCAATGGGTGATGGAGAATTTCACCGTCGCCAATCATTTCGCCCGTGACGATGCGGCGCATGTCTCGCTCGGGCGCACCGAGAGCGGCACGGAAGTGCGGCTCGACAAGCGCTTCGTCGAGGCGGATCTGCGCATCGCCACCGGGCTGGTAGAGCCCCATTTCATGGCCGGCTGGTCGGGCGGGCGCAAGGTGATCGCGCCGGGCGTCGCCCATGCCGAGACCATCACCACCTTCCACAGCGCGCGCTTCATGGAGCATCCGCTGTGCGACAATTGCGTGCTCGACGGCAACCCGCTGCATGAAGAGCAGTTGGAGATCATGGCCATGCTGGGCGGCGCCAGCGCGGTCAATGTGGTGATCGACGAGGAACGCCGCATCTCGATGATCAATTTCGGCGAGGTGGTGGAAAGCCATCTGGCGGCGGTCGATCATGTCCGCGCCTATGCCGAGGTTGGCGTGCCGGAGCGCTTTCCCACCGTGGTCACCAGTGCGGCGGGCTATCCCTTGGACAAGACCTATTACCAGACCGTCAAGGGCATGGTCGGCCCGCTCGATATTCTTGAGCCGGGCGGCTCCCTCGTTATCGCCTCGGCCTGTTCCGAGGGCATGGGCTCAGAAGAATATGTCGCCTCCCAGCGCAATTTGCTGGACATGGGCGCCGAGCGCTTCCTCAGCCATATCGAAGCGAAGAGCCATGCGGCGGTCGATGAATGGCAGACGGAGATGCTCCTGAAGCCGCTCCGCGCCGGCAGCGTCGGCCTCTACACGGAAGGCCTCACGGAAGAGGAATTCGCCCTCACCGCCGTCGAGCCCGTCGTCTCCATCGCCGACGCCGTGGCCGTAGCAGTCGCTACCGCCGGCGACAAACGCGTCGCAATCATCCCGGAGGGGCCCTACGTAGTGCCGCGCTATCGTCCCTAACGAAACTTCGCCGCCGCCGCCACAAGACGCACCGGTTCATAGCCGCTTCGCCGATGTTTGCGTGCTCGCGGCGACGGTGTGCGGCTCGAGCCTCGCCATCATCGACGCCACCGCCATCAATGTCGCCCTGCCGGCGATTCAAGCCGGGTTCGACGCCGATATCGCTGCGCTGCAATGGGTTATCGAATCCTACTCACTGTTCCTCGGCGCGTTGATCCTGGTCGGCGGCGTGCTCGGCGATCATCTCGGGCGCAAGCGGATGTTCGCTGTCGGCGTTGTCATCTTCGCCGCCGCTTCCGCCTGGTGCGGCCTCGCCGGAGATATATTGCAACTCATCGTCGCCCGCGGCTTTCAGGGCGTCGGCGCGGCCCTCGTGGTCCCCGGCAGCCTGGCGCTCTTGAGCGCACATTTCCCCGAGGAGCGGCGCGGCCGCGCCATCGGCCAATGGGCCTCGTTCACCACGCTCGCCATCGTGTTCGGCCCGGTGCTGGGCGGCGTGCTGGTCGATACGGCATCCTGGCGCTGGGTGTTTTTCATCAATCTACCGATCGCCGCCATTCTGATCTTCGTGCTCTATCTCGGCGTGCCGGAAAGCCGCGACGAGAGCCAGGCGCGCAGGCTCGACATTGCCGGCGCGGTGCTCATCACCCTCGGCCTCGGCGGGCTGGTGTTCGGCCTGCTCGAATCCTCGCGCCTCGGCTTCGACGCGGTGGAAGTGTGGGGTTCGATGGCGGCGGGCGCGGCGATCACCCTTGCCTTCATCTACCGGCAAAAGACGGCGCAATTTCCCATGCTGCCGCTCGACGTGTTCCGCTCGCGCGCTTTCTCCGGCGCCAATATCATGACCTTCCTGCTTTATGGCGCGATGACCGGCAGCCTCTTTTTTCTGCCGTTCAATCTGATGCAGGTGCAGGGCTGGAGCGCGACGGAAGCCGGCGCCGCCCTGTTGCCGCTCATTCTGCTGATCGCCGTCTGTTCGCTCGCCGCCGGTAAGCTGGTGGCGCGCCTCGGTCAGCGCCTGCCGCTTGCCATCGGCGCCTGCGTCGCCGCGCTTGGCTTCGCGCTCCTTGCCTTGCCGGATAGCGACAGCGGCTATTGGTCCGGCTTCATGCCGGGCATCGCCGTGCTCGGCCTTGGGCTTGGCATCGCCGTGGCGCCGCTCACCATCGTCGTCATGGGGGCGGTGCCGGCGAACCGCTCCGGCCTCGCCTCGGGCGTCAACAATGCCGCCTCGCGCGTCGCCATGCTGATGGCGGTGGCGATCTTCGGCGTGGTGATGTTCGAGACCTATTCGAGCCAGTTGCAGGGCGCGCTTCAGGCCATGCCGATCGATGACGCCAGCCGGGCGGAAATCGCCGCGCGCATGGCGGATCTGGCCGGCCTGCAACCGCCGGACGGGCTCGAAGCCAGCGCCGCGGAACGCCTACGCGCGGCGGTCGGCGAATCATTCGTCGCCGGGTTCCGCGCCGTCTCGCTGATCGCTGCGGGCGCGGCGCTCGCCGGCGGCCTGATCGCCGGATTGACGATTCCACCGCGTGCGGAAGTGAAGTAGGCTCGCGCCATGAGAACAGCGATATCCGAACTGGACGGCGCGCGCTTCGACGTCGCCGTGATCGGCGCCGGGGTCAATGGCGCGAGCGCGGCGCAGCATCTTGCGGCGGCCGGCTACCGCACCATTCTGGTAGAGCAGAATGATTTCGCCTCCGGCTCGTCGAGCCGCTCGAGCCGCCTGCTGCATTGCGGGTTGCGCTATCTCGCGCCGGGCGCGTCGATGTGGGAATTCGCTTTCCACCCCAGCCGCCTGATGACGGCGCTCTCCATGGCGCGCCAGGGGATGGCGGCGCGCAGCCAGATGGTGCGCGAGACGCCGGAGCGGGTGCGCCCGATGACCTTCTCCTACCCGATCTATAAGGAGACACCCTACGCGCCGTGGCAGATCGATCTCGCCTTCAAAATCCTGAATGCGCTTGGGCCGAAGGATGTGCCGCTCGATTACCGTCGGCTCAGCCGCGCGGAGGCGCGCACGCGCCCGGTGCTCGAATGGCTGCGCGATATCGACGCGCTGAAGGGCATCGCCCAGTTCCGCGAATACCGCTTCGACTGGCCCGAGCGCGTCGCCATCGATGCGGTGCTTGACGCCAAGCGCCTCGGCGCGGAAGTGCGCAACCACACCGCGCTGCGCGGGCTCGATCGCGAAGCCGGCGGCGATTGGCGCCTAACTCTCGCGGACAAGCTGGCATCGGACGAGGTGACGGTGACGGCAAAAGCGGTGATCAACACTGCGGGCATCTGGATCGACCGGGTCAACCGCATGGCCGATGATAGCGCGGGGCGGCGTATCACCGGCACCAAAGGCATCCATTGCATGTTCCGCCTGCCGCCGGAATGCGCCGATCAGGGCATCGCCAGCATGAACCGGGATGACGAGCCGTTCTACTGCGTGCCGTGGCGCGATCTGCACTATGTTGGTCCGACGGAGACTTTGTACGAAGGCGACATCGACGATATCCGCCCCGAGGAAGAAGAAATCGAATGGCTCCTCGGTGAGGCCAACCATCTGCTGCCCGGCGCGCCGTTCAAGCGCGAGAATGTGCTGTTCGCCTGGGCCGGGGTGCGCCCGCTGACATACGATCCGGCCCAGCCCAAGGGCGCGCGCGCCCGCGAGCTGCACGATCTATCCGGCGAGGGGCTCGACAATCTCTTCGCGCTCACCGCCGGGCCGATCATGACCCACCGCTCGGCGGGCGAGCTGCTCACCAAGCGCGTTGCCAAGCGGCTGCGCCCGAGCGGCACACCGGGCAAGCTCAGCTTCGCCGCCAGCAAATTCCCGGAAAACACCAATTCGCCGGCGATCGACGATGCCTGGCCGGACGCCACATTCGCCGATCTCCGCCATGCGGCGGCGCATCAGATGCCGGGCGATCTCATCGATCTCCTGTTCCGCCGCACCGGCAATGGCTGGACCGCCTCAATGGCCGCCCCCATGGCCGAAGAGGCGGCGCGCCAGGTGGCCGAGGAGATGGGCTGGGATGAGGCGCGCATCCAGGCCGAAGCGAAGGCCTACCAGGAGCATGTCGCGCGCAACCATCTCTGGCACGGCGCGGCCGACTAACCTATCGGCGGGGTGAATTCGCTATCGCCGGTGGGCTCGCCATCGCAGGCGGCGCGGCCGGTCTCGACCATATGGATGAGATGGGCGAGCACCGAGCGCCCGGCGGCGGTGTGCAGCATCGGATCGACATCGGCATACATCAGGCGCACCATGTCGGGGATGCGGGCGATGCCCTCTTCCAGGCATTTGGCGATCTGCACCTCGCGCGCTTCGCGGTGGGCAATGAGGGCAGCGACAAATTCCCCCGGCGCCTCGATCGCCGGGCCGTGGGTCGGCCAGAACACGGTCTCCGAGCGCTCGGCGAGGCGCCGGCACGACGCCATGTAGTCCGCCATATTGCCGTCCGGCGGCGAGACGACGGTGGTCGACCAGCCCATGACATGATCGCCGGAAAATAGCGCCTTCTCTTCTTCGAGCGCGAAGCAGAGATGGTTGGACGTGTGGCCCGGCGTGTGGATCGCCTCGAAGGTCCAGCCGTCGCCGGCGATCATATCGCCGTCGCCGACCACCACGTCCGGCGTGAAGTCGCGGTCCGCGCCCTCCTCGACATCTTCGCCGGCACGCCCGCCGCCATGGGGGCCGAAGCCGTAACTTTTCGCGCCAGTCGCTTTCTGTAGATGACGCACAGCCGGCGAATGGTCGCGGTGGGTATGAGTCACCAATAAGTGACTAATGGTTTCGCCTTCAAGCCCGCCTAAGAGCGCGTCGACATGCGCCGCTAGATCGGGCCCGGCATCGATCACCGCCACCTCGCCGCGCCCGACAATATAGGTGCCGGTGCCATGAAAGGTGAACGGCCCGGGATTATTGGCAATGACACGCCGGATCAGCGGCGACAGGCTGTCGCAAACGCCATAGTCGAACGCGAGCGATCGGTTAAAAGGGATGGCGGCGGCCATGCCTAGAGCCCGCCGGGGCGCGAGGGGTCTTCGCCGGGCGGGCCGCGCCGGCCGGGGATGCCCTGGCTTCTCGCGCTGTCGTGCCGGTCGGTTGCCTGCGTCTCGGCGCCGCCGGTGCCGGTCAAATGGAGGAAAATATCCTCGAGGTCGGGCTCGTCCGTGCTGAGATCGCGGATCGTCACCCCGGCGCGGCGCACCGCATCGAGCAGTTGGCCGATTTCCGTTTCGCTGCGATGGTAGCGCAGCGCGAGATGGCGCGGGCCGCGCAGCTCGGCCTCGAACGCTTCCAGGCCGGCAGGGATTTCAGCCATATCCTCGGCGCTGGTGATGACCAGGCCCTTGATATCGAGGCGCTCGATCAGGCTGGTCGTCGGCTCGCAGGCGATCAGCTTGCCCTTGTCGATAATGGCGATGGTGTCACACAGCGCCTCGGCCTCTTCGAGATAATGCGTCGTCAGCACCACCGTGACGCCGCGCGCATTGAGGGTGCGCAAATGCGACCAGAGCTGCTGGCGGAGCTCGACATCGACGCCTGCCGTCGGCTCGTCGAGGATGACGATGGGCGGCGAATGCACCAGCGCCTTGGCCACCATCAGGCGCCGCCGCATGCCGCCGGAGAGCGCGCGCGGATAGGTCTCCGCCTGATCCGTGAGGCCGACCGTCTCGAGAATTTCGGCGGTGCGGCGCTCATGCGGGCGCAGGCCGAAATAACCGGCCTGGGCCTCGAGCGCCTCGCGCGCGGTGAAATAGGGATCGAGCACGAGTTCCTGCGGCACCACGCCGATGGAGAGCCGCGCGCCCCGGGTCTGGCGGTCGAGATCGTAGCCCCATATCGCGGCGCTGCCCGAAGTCTTGTTGGTCAGCCCGGCAAGAATATTGATGAAAGTGGATTTACCCGCCCCGTTGGGGCCCAACAGGCCGAAAAACGAGCCGCGCGGGATGGCGAGGTCGAAATTGTGCAGCGCCACCGTCTCGGCGTTGCGCCGGCGGTAGACCTTACGCAGGCTCCGCGCCTCGATTGCGTTTTCAGGAAGGCTCATGGCCGGAATCGCCCGGCCGAGGAGCATTGCACATGGTTGATCGCCATGGCCGAATGGGTATCATTCGCCGCGTTGGCGGGTCAATTAAAGCGCGCCGGAAAGGCCATTCTATGAGTAGCAATATCGACGCCCCCGAAACGGTCGAAATCGACAGCACCGAGGTCAGCTGCGACGGCGGCGGCGATCTCGGCCACCCGCGCGTCTATCTCAATATGGGCGACAAGAGCGAAGTCGAATGCCCCTATTGCGATCGCAAATTCGTCCTCACGTCTAAGCGCGCGTCGTAATCTCCCGGCCGCGCCAGGCCAGCGCCATCCACAGAATGAACGGCAGCGCGAGCGCGGAAAGCGCCGCATTGGACCAATAGGCGTCGGCGCCGAACATGCCATAGAGCCAGCCCGCGAGCAGCAAACCGGCGCCGAGACCGGCGCCATAGGTGAGCCCGCCTAAGAGGCCCTGCGCCGAATTGGCGTATGAATCGGGCACGGCGCGAGTGATGAACAGCATGGCGCCGAGGTGCATGGCGGCGAAGCTCGCTCCATGGAGAATTTGCGCCAACGCGACGATCCATAGCTCCACCGTCAACGCCAATACCGCCCAGCGCAACGCACCCAGCCCCGCCGCGGCGGCAATCAGCCCGATCGGACCCATGCGCCGCACCAGGGGGGCACCAAAGGCAAAGAGCAGGATTTCCGCCACCACCCCCTCGCCCCAGAGGAGGCCGACGGTGAGATGGGAATAGCCGACCGAGGTCCAGTGGATGGTGGAGAAGCCGTAATAGACGCCATGCGCGGCGTGGATCATCGCCGTAGAGAGAATGAACAGCAGGAAGGGTTTGCTGGTGAGCAGAGATTTCAGCGGCGCCAGCCCGCGCGCGGCATGTGCCGCCGGCGCACGCGGCAGGGCGAAGGAAACAGCGAGCAAAATCGCGAGGGTGATCAGCAACAGGGTGACGATGGTCGCCGCCGGCAGGCTGCCGCGCAGATCCAACAGCCAGCCGCCGGCGATGGCGGCGATCACGAAGGCGACCGAGCCCCACAGGCGCACCCTGCCATAGCCCTGTTCCGCCGAGACGGTTCTGAGCGAGATCGTCTCGGCGAGGGGCCCGACGCTCGAATAGGCGAAGAAAAAGACGAAGCTCGCCAGCAATAGCGGCCAAAAGCCCTCGGCCCAGTAGAAGGCGGGCATCACGGCGAGCGCCGCAACCGCGCAGGCGATCAGCGGCTTGTTCGGATTGCCCGAGCGGTCGGCCTGCCAGGCAACAAGTGGCCCGGCGGCGGCGCGCAGCCAGAGCGCGATGGCCAACAGCAGGCCGATCTCCCCGGCGACCATGCCGCGCGCTTCGAGGAGCAGCGGCCAGAACGGGAACAGTACGCCGCCGACAAGAAAATAACCGGCATAGAAAATTGCGAGGCGGATGGCGAGATGGCGCGGCGATAATTCTTTGTCGGAGGCGGGCGCCATATGTTGGATTCCATGTGGGAGCGCGTGGCATAGTGGGAGAAGCGTCGGGCCTGGGCAAGGGGGAAAGATGAGCGCCAAAACGGAGAGCGCCGGTCATGTGGTGCTGATCGACGGCTCGGGTTTTATCTTCCGGGCCTTTCACGGCCTGCCGCCGCTAACTCGGCCCGACGGCACGCCGGTCAACGCCGTGCTCGGCTTCACCAACATGCTGTGGA
>CAZUVO010000126.1:2023-11287 GCA_964623955.1 uncultured Rhizobiaceae bacterium | reverse complement strand
GGTCGATGCGCTCGCTCACCACCAGCCGGTCGCGGCGGCGGATATAGGGCGGCGCGACGTCGTCATAGGTGTCCCACAGCTCTTCCTTGTTGGCGCGGCGAATTTCGATCACATCGCGAAAGCCGCGCGTGCACACCATCGCGGCGGGCGGCAGGCGGCGGGTGATCAGCGCATTGGTGGCGACCGTGGTGCCGTGCGACAGGAGCGACACATTCTCAAGCTCCACTTTGGCCTCGCCGAGGCCGTTCATGGCGCCTTCCAAGGGGTCGTCCGGGGTCGATGGGGTTTTGGCCACGCGGACCTTGCCGCTGGCCTCGTCCATGATGCAGATATCCGTGAACGTTCCGCCGATATCGACGGCCACTCTCTGGTTCGACACGCCTCCAACACTCCCTATCACATGATCTCAGCCCGCCACTTTATCCGGCGGGTGCGGCAGGTCAATCGGCCAGTTCAAGCCCCCGGTTTCGGCCCCGCCCAGGCGAGCGCAACCAGGCTGAAAAGGCCGAGAACGGCGAAGCCCGCGACGATCGGCAGCAGGGTGCCGTCATAGGCCTGTCCGATCAATGTGCTGAAGATAAATCCGACAAACATGGTTACCGTGCCGATCACGCTGGCGGCGATACCGGCGATATGGCCCATGGGCTCCATCGCCAGGGCGTTGAGATTGCCGAACAGGATGCCCTTGCAGAAAAAAAGCAGGGCGAGATAGATCATCATGCCGTAGAGCGGCGGGTGGCCGTCGAACAGATAGGCGACCACGAAGAAGATGAGCGAGAGCGCCAGCATGATGCGAACCGCCCAGCGGCAGAGGGTGCGCATCTCGAAGCGCGCGACGAGGCGGGAATTGGCGATGGTCGCGCTGCCGACGGCAATTGCCAGGCCGGAAAAATAGAACGGAAAATACTCGCCGACGGCATATTGATCCTGAAAGATCTGCCGCGCCGAATTGACATAGGCGAAGATCGCGCCGAAGGCGAACCCGCCGGCCAGCGTATGGCCGAGGGCGGTGCGCGAGGCAAACGTCTCCCGGATGCCGGCGGCGATCGGCCCCAGCGCAAAGGGCCGGCGTGCGTTGCTGGCGAGGGTCTCGGGCTGGCGCAGGGCGAACCAGGCGAGCACCGCCACGCTCAGCACCAGCATCAGCACGAACAGCGCGCGCCAGGGCGCGATCAGCAGCACCCCCTGGCCGACAAAGGGCGCGACGATGGGCACGGCGAGGAAGACGGTGATCACGATCGACATGACTTTCGCCATCGCCGTGCCGGCGAATTGATCGCGCACCAGCGCCATCACGACGATCCGCGGGCCCGCCGCGCCGAGGCCCTGCATGAGGCGCCCGGCGAGCATGGTCGGGAAATCCTGCGCCACGAGCGAGACGATGGTGCCGGCGGCGAACAGGCTGAGGCCGGCATAGATCGCCGGTTTGCGCCCCACCGCGTCGCTGAGCGGGCCATAGAACATCTGCCCCAGCGCCATGCCGAGAATGAGGATGGCGACGACAAATTGCGTGTCGTTGGCGTCCGCCACGGCGAGATCGCTGCCGATCAGGGCGAGGCCGGGCAGCATGACATCGATGGAAAGTGCGAATACCGACATCATGAAAGCCGCGAGGGCAATGAATTCCGGGCCCCGCAGAGCGGGTTTGGCAGCGAATTCGGTCATGGTACCGGTGTTGGGTCAGGCGTCCGGGGCGAGCTGAGCGCGGAAGAACGCGACATTTACCACCAATTCCGGCAGGAGATAGTGAAAAAGCGCACAGACTGTGCGGATATCCTCAAGCGGTGCGTCCGCCTCCGCCGCCTCGATCAGCGCGTCCGCATTGAGACCGCCGGGATTTGGCAGGGCGCCGGCAAGTTCCAGCGCCTTGGCGTAGACGCTGTCCGATAGTGCCTTGTGCTGGTCCGTAACGGCGGAAGCCTTGAGATCGCCCCAGGCCAGGGCGAAATAGCTTGGCCAGCGGGCGAGCGCCCGGTAATCGGTGTTGACGAACGGGAGGCCGAGAGTGGCCATGATGTCGTCATAGACCGCTTGCGTCGGCGCATCGGCGTGATGGCGCTCCATCAGGAGGAAGGGCACGGTAACGTCGGGTGCGTGGCGGCCCTCGAAGGGTGGCGCGCTATTTTCGCCGCCGCCAAACGCGCCGCCATGGAGGAGGGCGCGGGTCAGCGTCGCGGTCATCAGATAGGGGAAATTGCCATGCGAGAAGATCTCGATCATGGCGCGGATATCGTCCAACTCGCGCGCGCCGTACCCGGCCTCGTTCAGCCGTACCGCGATGGGCGGCGGAGCCAAATCGCGAACGCCCGCTTCGCAGAATCCGCGCAGCTCGCCGACAGCGTCGACGAAGGGTTCGCTCGCCGCGAGCGGCTTGAGCCCACGCCACAATTCGCCGAAGAAGGTGGGATAATGGGCGAAGGCCATGGTCACCACCCCCATCCACGGCACCTGATAGACCGATTTCATATCCTCATAGCGCGTCCTCAGCTCGCCCTCGGCGGCATATTCCGGCACCGGGTGGATGGCGGGGAGCGGATCGGGCAGGCGGCGCGGCGGCGTACCGAGCGGGTTGGTCATGGGGATATTTCCTTAGCGGCTGACATGCTGTAAGTAGCGTTTCGGGGGAGATGGCGCAAAACCATTGTCGCCGTGAACAATATTAATTGAGAGCAGGAATCACCTTATGAGCACGAAAATCGGATTTGTCGGCCTCGGCACCATGGGCAAGGTCATGTCGCGCCGGCTGATGGCGGCGGGCTATCCGCTCACCGTGTGGAACCGCACCGAGGAGAGCGCCAAGGAAGTGCTCGCCGACGGCGCCACCTGGGCCAATTCGCCCAAGGAGGTCGCCGAGGCCTCCGATGTGGTCTTTACCATGACCTCCGACGCCGCCGCCTCGGAAGAAGTCATTTGCGGCCCGGGCGGCGTCTTGGAAGGCGCCCATGACGGTCTGATCTGCATCGATTGCGCCTCGATCGCGCCGGAGGCCTCGCAAGCCAACGCGGCGCGGGCCGAGGCGAAAGGTGTGGCGCTCCTTGATTCGCCGGTCTCCGGCGGGCCGAAGGTGGCCGAGAACGGTGCGCTCGGCATCATGGTCGGCGGCCCGGAAGAGGCCTTCAAAACCGCAGAGCCGATCCTCAACGAGCTCGGCAAAATGGTGCTCTATACCGGGCCAAGCGGCAACGGCACGACCCTGAAGCTGATCGCCAATCTGGTGATGGGCGTGACCATCCAGGCCTCGGCGGAGGCCCTGGTGCTCGCCGCCAAGATCGGCATCCCGCCGCAATCGGTGATCGACATCACCTCGCTGCCCGGCACCGGGCCGCAGACCGGCGCCATGGCGACGCGCGGGCCGCGCATGATCGGGCGCAATTTCTTCCCGCCGCATTTCTCGACCAACAATATGGACAAGGACCTCACCGGCGCGATCCGCCTGGGTGAGAAATACGGCGTCTCGCTGCCGACGACGAGCGCGGCGCGCGAGATATTGCGCGCCGTCAAATCGCGCGGCGACGGTAAAATCGATTCGAGCGCGGTGGTGACCGTGCTTGAGGCCATGGCCGACACCCAGGTCGGCGAAGAATAAGTCCGACACCCAGGTCGGCGAAGAATAAACGCCCGCAACATTCGAAATTAGGAGAATAAGAAAATGGCAAAAACGAAACTAGTCCCGAAAAGCTGGATTCCGGCGGGCCCTTACAGCCTCGGCACCCAGGTCGGCAATATGGCCTTCCTCTCCGGCCAGATCGCGACCGCCAATGACGGCTCGGTGATCGGCGACACCGTGCAGGCCCAGACCGAAGTGGTGTTCGACAAGATCGTCGAAATCCTCGACGAGGCCGGCATGACGCTCGACGATATCGTCTCGACCACGGTCTATCTCCAGTCGCTCGACGATTATGCCGGGATGAACGAGGTCTATTCGGTGCGCATGCCGGAGCCCTATTCGGCGCGCGCAACGGTCAGGGCGGACCTTGCCGGCGAAGGCCTGTTGGTCGAAATCTCCGCCATCGCCGCGCGCGCCTAACCGGCGCGCATCATTTCGCCGGCGTCACCCGGAATGGCGAAAAAACCGGTCCTGATGTTGACCCATGTGACGGCGCGCGATGCCGGCGAGATCGCCGTGATCGCCGCCGAGCTGGGCCACGCGGTGGAGGTGCTGCGCCTCAATAAGGGCGAGAAGCTGCCGGAGAATATCGATGACTATGCCGGCGTCGTCTCGTTCGGCAGCCCGGCGAGCGCCAATGATGCGCATGTCGATTTCATCCGCGCCGAGCTCGATTGGATACCGCGCGTCGTGACGGCGGAGGTGCCGTTCCTCGGCGTCTGTTTCGGCGCGCAGATGCTCGCCCGCGTGCTCGGCGCGGGCGTCGCGCCGCATGCCCAGGGGCTGTATGAGTTCGGCTATTACCCGGTGACGCCGGTGGATGGTGGCGGCGCTCTCAACTTGGATGCGCCGCTGCATTTTTGTCTCCGGCACGGCGAGGGGTTCGAACTGCCCGCCGGCGCCGAGCGTTTGGCATCGGGCGAAACCTTCCCCAACCAGGCTTTCCGTTACGGCGCCACCAATTTCGCCGTGCAGTTCCACCCCGAGGTCAATGACGAGGTGCTCTCCCATTGGCTCGACCGCGACCCGCCGCCCGAGGATTTGCAAAAGCCGGGCGCGCAAAGCGCCGAGGAGCACCGGCGCAATCACGCGAGGCACCGCCCGGCGATGCATGCCTGGCTGCGCAAATTCATCGCATCCTGGCTCGCCGCCTAGCGCCGTCCCGCCGGAAAGCCCTTCACGACATGTTATATTGCGCTGGCGCGCTCACGCTTTATCCTTCGCGCAAGGCATGACAATAGGGGGTTGAACGGCATGCTTTTTCGCCAGCTTTATCATCAGGAATCGGGCACCTACACCTATCTTCTTGCCGGGCGCAAAGGCGGCGAGGCGCTGCTGATCGATCCCGTGCTCGAGCGCGTGGACCGCTATATGCAGCTCTTGGAAGAGCTCGATCTCCGCCTGATGAAGGTGGTCGACACGCACGTCCATGCCGATCACATCACCGCCATGGGCGAGCTGCGCGACCGCACCAAATGCGTCACCGTGATGGGCGCCGAGGCGCCGGTCGATGTCGTCTCCATGCGCGTCGATGAAGGCGACCTGATCACCGTCGAGGGCGTCCAGATGGAGACCCTCTACACGCCGGGCCACACCATCGATTCCTACTGCTTCAAGATGGACGACCGGGTGTTCACCGGCGATACCCTGTTGATCCGGGGCTCCGGCCGCACGGATTTTCAGAGCGGCTCGTCGCGCGACGCCTATCATTCGATCTTCGACAAGCTGCTCACCCTTCCGGACGAAATGCTGGTCTATCCCGGGCACGACTATAAGGGCGACACGGTCAGCACCATCGGCGAGGAGAAGGCGCACAATCCCCGCTTGCAGGTCGCGAATGCCGAGGAATATGCCGCGATCCTGGACAATCTCAATCTCGCCAATCCCAAGAAAATGGACGTTGCCGTGCCCGCCAATATCGCCATGGGCCGCGGCCAGAGCGATGAGGACCATCCCGATTGGGCGCTCACCGTCGGCCAATTGATGGTGTTGCAGGAGCAGATGGACGTGCTCCTGGTCGATCTCCGCGAGGACAAGGAGCGCAGCGCCAACGGCGTGATCCCCGGCTCGATCCACGCCCCGTACGGCGATCTCGCCAACCTCATCGCCCCGGGCGGCCTGTTGCGCGGCATGGCCGGCGCAAGCGAGAAGCCGATGATCTATTACTGCGCCTTTGGCGAGCGTTCGGCGATGGCGGTCGAGGCCTCGCATGAGGTCGATATGGAGAATATCAGCCACCTTATCGGCGGCATCGCCGCCTGGGCCGAAGCCGGCGGCCCGGTGGTGGAGCCCAATGGCGATTAGCTTTTAGCCGCTGCGCTCCAGGCGCCGGTGCGTTTGTTGACCTCGACGATTTTCAGCAACTCACTATCCAGAGAGACGATCTCGGCGCGGAGAAAATCATCGCCATGGGCCCAGATCGCGCCGACCTTGCGGTCCTTGCGGCCCTCCTCGCGGAAGCGGGTTTCCAAAATGCCGCGCACATCCTCCGCCGACAAATCCTCCTTGGCCGGCGTGACATAGGTGAAGAGATCGAAAAATTTGACCATTGCGCTGCACCCTTCCGCCAGGGTGCCAGATGGCGCGCTGAGCGCCTTGACCTCGATCAAGCGCGCCTTCCGACCCCGTAGCGCTGGGCGAGCCAAACGCCGGCCAGGATGACGACGCAGCCGGCGGCCTGTAGGGGCCCGAGGGCCTCGGCGAGGATCAGCCAGCCGAGAATGGCGGCGACCACCGGCTCGCCGAGGAACGCGACGGCGGTGAACGACGCCGGCAGATGGGCCAGCGCGTAGGCCGCCAAGCCCTGGCCGACCACATGGGCGATCAGCGCAAGGGCGATGATCATCGACCAGCCAAAGAGGCTCGCCGAGACGAAGCCGTCGCCGGTGAGGAGCGCCGCGAGAAGCAGGCCGGGCAGGCTGAAGAGACCGCTCCAAAACATGATCGCGCCGGTAGGCAGCCCCGCGCGGAGATGTTTGATCGTCAGCATGTAGGAGCCGAAGAAGAAGGCGGTGACGATGCCGAAGATGTCGCCGAGCAAATCGCCGCCGCCGAAGGCGAGCGACGAGCCGAGCAGCATGGCGCCGCCGGCCAGGGTCAGGGCGAAGCCGGCGAGGAAGCCCCGGTTGATGCGCTCGCCGAAAATCAGCCAGGCGCCGAGGATGACGAAGATCGGCGACGAGCAGGCGAAGAAGGTCGAGTTGGCGACATTGGTGAGCGAGATCGACCAATGCCAGAACACCAGATCGCCCGACCAGAACAGGCCGGAGAGCGCCAGCAGCAGCCAGTCGCTGCGCTGCAGGCGGCGTTTGGCCGTATCAGCGGACGCTGCCGGGCGGCGCTCAAGCCCGAGCCAGAGCAGCAGAAACGGCATGGCGAAGGCGACCCGGTAGAGCGCCGTGGCGTTCGGCCCGAGCTCGGACAAGCGCATGAAGATCGGCGCGAATCCGATGCTGGCGATGCCCACCGCGAGGGCGAGGAGGGCGAGGCGCGTGGTGCGCTGCGCGGGCGGGGAGGGGGCGGCGATGGCGTGCTCCGGATTGCGTTCGGGGTTAAGCCGGCGGCGCGAATCTTATCGCCTGCGCGGTGCCCTGACCATGCTGGCGCCGGGCCCCACGCTTCGCTATGTTGCGCCGACGCCCAGGCAAGGAAAGAATCGATGAAATTCGGCATGTTCATGATGCCTGTCAACGATCACAGGCGCGACACCCACACCGTGCTCAAGGAAGACGTCGAGGTCGCGGTCGCGTGTGATGCGCTCGGCTTCGACGAGTTCTGGATCGGCGAGCATTACACCACCCTCTCCGAGCCGGTCTCCTGCCCCTTCATGTTTCTCGCCAACCTCATCGCGCGCACCGAGAAGATCAAACTCTGCACCGGCGTGGTCAATCTGCCGCAGCGCCACCCGGCCCAGGTCGCCGCCCATGCCGCCATGCTCGACCATTTGAGCGACGGCCGCCTGGTGATGGGCGTCTCGCCCGGCGGGCTGGTCAGCGATTTCGAGATGTTCGGCGTGACCGACCTGCAGGTGCGCCGCGAGATGGCCGGCGAGTGTATCGACACGGTCTTGAAGCTCTGGGCCACCAGCCCGCCTTACGACATCTCCGGCAAATATTGGAACATCCGCCTGGATGAGCATTTCTATCCCGATCTCGGCGTCGGCGAGCTGGTCAAACCCTATCAGCAGCCCCACCCGCCGCTCGTCGCCTCCGCCATGAGCCCCAATTCCGGCAGCGTCCATACCGCCGCGATCAAGGGCTGGGGGGTGATCTCGGCCAATTTCGTGCCGGCCGCCACGATCAAGACCCATTGGGACGGCTTCTCCGCCGCCTGCAAGGAGGTCGGGCGCATCCCCGAGCCGGCGGATTGGCGCGTCGCGCGCACCATCTTCGTCGCGCCGGACGATGGCGCGGCCAAGGCCTATGTGCGCGATCCTTCAGGCCCCTTCGCGCATTATTTCGGCTATCTCGTCGAGCTCATCAAGCGCGCCGAATTCCATGCCATCATGAAGGCGACGCCGGACATGCCGGACGATGCGGTGACGGCGGATTACGCCTGCGAGAATTTCATCATCGCCGGCAGCCCTTTGAGCGTCGCCGAGCAAATCCTCGCGCTCCGCGAGGAGATCGGGCCGTTCGGCACCATCCTGATGACCGCCGCCGACCTGCAAGGCGAGGCGCATAAGCCGAAGCTGATGAATTCGATGGAACTGATGGCCGGCGAAGTCATGCCGAAACTGCGCGCCGCTCTTGGCAGCGAGGCCGCCGCCTAAATCAGATGGACGAAAGCTTCGCCGAACGCCTCGACCGGGAAACGCTGCGGGCGCTCAGCGAACGCTCCGATGCCAAGGGTCTCGCCCGCCTCGCGAGCCATCTCGCCGCGCTGGCCGCCCTCGCGGTGCTCATCGCTTTTATCCCGCTCGGTCCCTGGCTGATACCGGCGCTCGCCGTCTATGGCGTGCTGCTGATCTTCCTCTTCTCAGCCCTGCACGAAACCATTCACCGCACCGCCTTCCGCGCGCGCTGGCTCAACGACGCGGTGGCGCTCCTCGCCGGCGCGGTGCTCATCCTGCCGCCCGGCTATTTCCGCGAATTCCACTTCACCCATCACCGCCACACCCAGGACGAAGCGCGCGACCCGGAGCTCCTGGCCGAAAAGCCGCAAAGCCTCGCCGCCTATCTCTGGCTGATGACGGGCCTCCCCTATTGGCGCGAGCGCATTACGACGACGCTGCGCCTTGCCTTCACCGGGCGTATCGAGGAAGCCTTCATCGCCGAACGCAGGCGCGGCGCCATCCGCCGCGAGGCGGTTTTCTATGTTCTGCTCTACGCCGCCGCCATCGCCCTATCGGCGGCGGCGGGAAGCTCGGCCATCGTCTGGTATTGGCTGGCCCCGGCGCTCCTCGGCCAGCCGGCCCTCCGCATCTTCCTCCTGGCCGAGCACGGCAACTGCCCGCCGATCCCCGACATGCTGAAAAACTCGCGCACCACCACGAGCAACGCGCTGGTGCGCTGGTTTGCCTGGAACATGCCCTACCACGCCGAGCACCACGCCTATCCGGGCCTGCCGTTCCACGCCCTGCCTGCGGCGCATGCCCATCTCGCGCCGGCGATCGATGTGCGGGCGCGGGGGTATCTCGCGATGCATTGGGGGTATCT
>CAZUVO010000126.1:0-1985 GCA_964623955.1 uncultured Rhizobiaceae bacterium | reverse complement strand
GCGGGCTTGGGCGCTAATAGAGCTCCATATACTCGTCGCGTTCCCACTCGCTGACGCTGTTGTGGAAGCGGCTGAGCTCGTACCTCTTCACCGTCGTAAAAACGTCGACGAATTCTTCGCCCAAAAGGGCGCAGAGGGCCTTGTCGGCGTTTAACAGATCGAGCGCCTCGTCGAGCGAGGACGGGAAGGGCGGCAGGCTGGAATCTTCCTCGCTCGGGCCCTTGCTCTGGGCGCCGAGCTTGCGTTTTTCCTTGAGGCCGAGGAGGCCGCAGGCGAGCGTGCCGGCGGCGGTGAGGTAGGGGTTGCTGATCGCGGCGGCGGCGCGCATTTCGACATGCATGCCCTTGGTGCCCGGCGCCTTGATGCGCACCATGGCGCTCCTGTCTTCCTCGCCCCAACTGATATTCGAGGGCGCGAAGGTGTGCGGGCGTAGGCGCCGGTAGCAATTGGGCGTGGGATTGAACAGCGCCATGCAGGCGGCGCCGTGATCGATGATCCCCTGCACGAAATATTTCAGCGTATCCGACATGTCGCCTTTCTTGGACTTGTCGATGAAGACGTTCTTGCCGCCCTTCTTCTGCAACAGGCTGATGTGATAGTGGCAGCCCGAGCCGGCGCTGCCGGCGAAGGGCTTGGTCATGAAGGTCGCCATCATGCCGGCCTGCTGGACAATCTCCTTCACCCCGTTCTTGAAGGTATAGGCGTTGTCGGCGCCTTTCATGCCTTCCTCATGGCTATAGACCAGCTCGAATTGCGACGGCGCATATTCGGCGTTGGCGGTCAGCATGTGCAGGCCGGCGGCGCGCATGTAATCGACCACTTCGCGGATCACCGGGAGATGCTCGTTGCGGAGATTGTTGAAGATATGCAGGCCGTCGAAGAAAGGCTGGCGCGTTTCGCGGTCGAGCACATAGAACTCATATTCGTGGCTCATCACCGCCTTGAAGCCGAGCTTGTCGAGCCGCTTCAGCATTTCGCGCATGACGAAGCGCGGCGCCACGCGCAGGGGATCGCCCGGCGCCCACTGGGTATCGCAGATCACCCGCGCCGTGGCGTCGAGCCAGGGCACCGGCGCGAGGCTGGAAAAATCCGGGATCAGAATCTGATCGCGGTAATTGGTCTCTTCATTGTAGCGCGAGCCCGGCACCACATGGGAGGAGGTGTCGACCGCGACCACCCCGCCATACATGCCAATCCCGTCGCGGGCATAACCGGCGAATGATTCGATGGGGACCTGTTTGGAGCGTGCCGAGCCGGGCATGTCGGGCAGCTCGAAACGCACATGCTCGATGCCGTCGCGGCGCAGCTTGGCGAGGATCCTGTCCACCCGGTCGCCGGATTTCCTTGCCGCCATGTCGCGCACCTCCGCTCGGTCAGATCTTTTTGTTTCAAGCAAATGCGTCGTCGCAGGTGATTTCACCTGCTCGGGATTTGCTCCTAGAACTTTGTCCACCAGGGTTTCCGGCCATTCAGCCCGACCATCGGAATGCCGGTCATCATCGCCACGTCCTGGGTCAGCGAACGCATGTCGTTGGGGTCGAGGTCAGACACTTTGTTCTTGCCGCAGGAGCGCGCGAAGAGCTGGATTTCCATGGTCATGGCGTTGAGGTAGTTGGTCACCCGTTCGGCCGCCTCTTCGACGTCGAGGCGCGCCATCAGCTTGGGCAATTGCGTCGTGATGCCGACCGGACAGAGACCGGTATGACAATGCTGGCATTCATAGGGCGTGGTGCCGAGGCGCTCATAATCTTCCAAATAGATCGGCGCGTGGCTGTTGAGCGCGATCATCGGCGCGGTGCCGAGATAGACCACGTCGGCGCCGAGCGCGATGGCCTTGGCCGCGTCCGCGCCGTTCTTGATGCCGCCGCCGACGATCAGCTTGATCTCGTCCTGCTTGCCCATATCGTGCAACGCCTCGACCGCTTCGGCGATAGCGGCGATGGTCGGGATGCCGGCATGGTCGAGCTGGATCGCCGGCGAGGCGG
>CAZUVO010000125.1:2544-11364 GCA_964623955.1 uncultured Rhizobiaceae bacterium | reverse complement strand
CGCGCGCCCGAGCTTATGCGAGGTAAGCCAAGGGAGCGGAGGCGACCGCCCGGCGTTTGAGGGAATTTACAATGGATCATTCTCATGATCCGTTGGTATAACTACGGCTCAGAATTTTATAGAGATTCTAAAAGGGAGGTTCCGCCATGCCGTTGCTTGACCTGCACCATGTGGCGATCAAGAGCAAGGATCTGGACGAGACCGAGAAGTTCTACACCAAGGTTCTCGGCATGAAGAAGGTGGCGCGGCCACAATTCAAATTCCCCGGCGTGTGGCTGTCGATGGGCGAGACAATGTTTCACATTTATGGCGGCAGCGCCGCGAAGACCCATGCGGGGAACTACAAATATAATGTGGCGTCTTCGCCGGTCGATCATATCGCGCTCCGCGCCAAGGGCTTCGACAAGATGCGCGAGAGCCTCAAGAAGCATCGCTGCAAATGGCGCCAGTTCGATATTCCCGATTTCAAACTGTGGCAGCTTTTCGTGCTCGACCCGAGCGGCGTGATCATCGAGCTCAATTACGATGTGAAAAAGGAGCCGCGCGGCAGCAAAGGCCCGACCAAGCGCAACCTGTTCGAGGCCGGGCGGCCTTTTAAATAACTTTATTTGTGGCCCTCAAGCGCCGGGCGGGGGCGTCCGCCCCCTTGGCTTACCTCGCATAAGCTCGGGCGCGCGGTCGCGCTTGCCAGAATGCGAGTGGCATTCTGGAGAGTCTATTCGCTGAGGGTGCACCACACCGGCGTGTGGTCGGACGCCTTAGGTTGGCCGCGCGGGTCGCGGTCGATCTCGCACGCCTCCAGCCGGTCGGCGGCTTCCGGCGAGAGCAGCAGATGATCGATCCTGAGGCCCTCGTCGCGCTGCCAGCGGCCTTTCTGATAATCCCAGAAGGAATAGAGCCCGGTCTCCGCATGGAGCGCGCGAAAGGCTTCCGTGTAGCCTGAATTGAGCATGGTGCGGAACCGTGCACGCGCTTCCGGTTGGCACAGCGCATCGTCGCGCCAGCCCTCCGGGTCGTAGACATCGCCGTCCGCCGGAATGACGTTGTAATCGCCGCCGAGCACCACCGCGTCTTCATGGGCGAGTAGGGTGGCGGCGTGGTCCACCAAATGGTCCATCCAGTCCAGCTTGTAAGGGAATTTTTCGCTGTCGACCGGGTTGCCGTTGGGCAGATAGATCGAGGCGACGCGCACGCCCGAGATCACCGCTTCGATATAACGCGCCTGCTCGTCGCTCTCATTGCCCGGCAAGCCGCGGGTAACATCCTCGATCGGCCGTTTGCTGAGGATGGCGACGCCGTTATAGGTCTTCTGCCCGAGGACGGCGCAATTATAGCCAGCATCGCCGATCTCGAGCTCGGGGAATTTCTCCTCGACCGATTTGATCTCCTGCAGCAGCACCACATCCGGCGCGGCCGCGCCCAGCCATGTCAGCAGATGGGGCAGGCGCACCTTGATCGAATTGACGTTCCAGGTGGCGATTTTCAAAACGGAGCCAAGGGCAGGGGCGGGGACTTAGATCAGTGAAAAAGAGGTGCCGCAGCCGCAGGAGGAGACGGCGTTGGGATTCTTGACCTGAAATGAGGCGCCGATCAAGTCGTTGATGAAGTCGATCTCGGAGCCCGCCATATAGCCGGCGGAGACGCTGTCGATCAGCACCGTCACGCCTTCTTTCTCGATGACGATATCGTCTTCCTGGCGCTCGGCGTCGAAGGCGAAGCCATATTGAAAGCCCGAGCAGCCGCCGCCGGAAACGCTCACCCGGAGCGCCTGGTTCTGGTTGTCCTCGTCTTCCAGCAGCTTCGCCACCTGCAAGGCGGCGCTGCGCGACACGGTAATCGGGCCGCTCGCCTGCACCACCATGCCTTCAATCGGTTGCGCCATATCGCCTACTCTTGTTTAAAGCCGTTCTACTGTAGCAGCATTAAGTTAAATTGGCATCAAATGGCGCAAATCAATAGCCGCCGCAGATTGTGCGGCTTTACGGGCCGATATAGTCTCCGGCGATGAACAACGCGCCCCAAATCGCCGCGCCCTACGCCAGCAATCCGGCGGAAAGCCGCGGCCGGCTGCACCCGGAGCCGGAAAGCGCCACGCGCACCGCGTTTCAGCGCGACCGCGACCGCATCATCCATTGCGCCGCCTTCCGCCGGCTCGAATACAAGACCCAGGTGTTCGTCTATCACGAGGGCGATTATTACCGCACGCGTCTCACCCACAGCCTGGAAACGGCGCAGATCGCGCGCTCGATCAGCCGCACTCTCGGCCTCAACGAGGATCTCGCCGAGGCGCTCGCTTTGGCGCACGATCTCGGCCACACGCCCTTCGGCCATGCCGGCGAGGACGCGCTGTCCGAGGCGATGGCCGATTATGGCGGCTTCGATCACAACACCCAGACCCTGCGCATCCTCACCCGGCTCGAAGAGCGTTATGCGGATTTCGACGGCCTCAATCTCACTTGGGAGACCCTCGAAGGCACGGTCAAGCATAACGGCCCCCTGCTGCCGGCGGGGAACGGCCTGCCGCCCGCGATCGAACGCTACAATGAGAGCCACGACCTTGAACTGGCGACCTATCCCGGGCCCGAAGCGCAGGTTGCCGCGATCGCCGACGATATCGCCTACAACAATCACGATGTCGATGACGGCCTGCGCGCCGGTCTGTTCGAAATAGGCGATTTGGCGGATGTCGCCCTGGTCGGGCCGGTCTTCGTGGAGGTGCGCGAGAGTTATCCCGATCTCGACCATGGCCGCCTGGTGCACGAAGCCGTGCGCCGCATGATCGGCGTCATGGTCGACGATATCCTCGGCGAAAGCCGCCGCCGGCTCCAAGAGGCGGGCTGCGCCAGCGCCGCCGATGTGCGCGACCTCGGCAGTCCGGTGATCGCTTTTTCCGACGAGATGGCGGCGCATGACCGCAATCTCAAACAGTTCCTCTATCGCCGCATGTACCGCCACTACAAGGTCAACCGCATGGCCAGCAAGGCGCGCCGCGTGGTGCGCGATCTGTTCGATCTGTTCGTCTCCGAACCGGAATGTTTGCCGGCCGATTGGCGTGCGCGGTGCGACGGTGTAAAGAGCCGCGAGACCGCCCGCGCGGTGGCCGATTACATCGCCGGCATGACCGACCGTTTCGCCTTTCTCGAGCACCAACGTCTGTTTGAAATACCGTCTTAAACATGAATATTTTCAGAGAGTTATTAGAGTTTGTTCAAGAAGATATTGAGCAATTATCAGAGGCCGGAGACCTGCCCGCCGGGCTCGATTTCAAAGGTATCCTGGTCGAGCCGCCGCGCGATCCCGAACATGGCGATATGGCGACCAACGCGGCGATGGTTCTAGCAAAGCGCGCCGGCAAGAAACCGCGCGATATCGCCACCCTCCTGGCCGACAAGCTCGCCGCGCGCGACGGCGTCGCGTCCGTCGAGGTCGCCGGCCCGGGCTTCATCAATCTCCGCCTCGATGCGGCCTATTGGCAGGGCGCGCTGAAGCGCATCGTCGGCGCCGGCGAGCGATACGGCGCCTTCGATATGGGGCGCGGCCAGAAGGTCAATGTCGAATATGTCTCGGCCAACCCGACCGGGCCGCTCCATGTCGGTCATGGCCGGGGCACCGTGTTCGGCGATGTGCTGGCGGCGCTCCTCGAGCGCGCGGGCTACGTGGTGACGCGGGAATATTACGTCAATGACGCCGGCTCCCAGGTCGATGCGCTGGCGCGCTCGGTCCACCAACGCTATCTCGAAGCGCTCGGCCGCGAGCTCGGTGCGGATGCCTTCGACGAAGGCTATCCCGGCGATTATCTCATCCCCGTCGGCGAGGAATTGGCGCGCGAGCATGGCGACACATATGCCGATGCGCCGGAGAGCGAATGGTTCGAATCCTTCCGCAGCCACGCCGTCGAGTCGATGCTTTCGCTCATTAAGGACGATCTCGCGACGCTTGGCGTTAGTCACGACCTGTACAGTTCGGAGAAAAAACTGGTCGATGACGGGCGCGTGCAGGCGACCTTCGATGAGTTCGAGGCGCGTGACCTGATCTATGAAGGCGTCCTTGAGGCGCCCAAGGGCAAGCCGCCGCCGGACGATTGGGAGCCGCGCCCGCAGCATCTCTTCCGCGCCACCCAATTCGGCGACGAGACCGACCGGCCGCTCAAGAAATCCGATGGCGGCTGGACCTATTTCGCCACCGACATCGCCTATCACCGCGACAAGTTCGAGCGCGGTTTCGAGGATATGATCGACGTCTGGGGCGCCGATCACGGCGGCTATGTCAAACGCATGAAAGCCGCGGTGAGCGCGGTTTCCGGCGAAAAGGCCGCGCTCGACGTCAAGCTCTGCCAAATGGTCAAGCTCACGCAAGGCGGCGAGCCGGTGACCATGTCGAAACGCTCCGGCCAGTTCGTCACCCTGCGCGATGTGGTCGACGAGGTCGGCAAGGATGTGGTGCGCTTCATCATGCTCACGCGCAAGAACGACGCGCCGCTCGAATTCGATCTCAAGCGCGCGGTGGAGCAGTCGAAGGACAATCCGGTGTTCTATGTGCAATACGCCCATGCGCGCATCCGCTCGGTGCTGAGGCGCGCCGAGGCGGAGCTGCCGGAGGCGCTGGCGGGCAGCGCAGCGGGCGACGCGGATTTGAGCGTGTTGACCGAATCGGCGGAGATTGATTTGATCAAATGCCTGTGCGGCTGGCCGCGCGCGGTCGATTCCGCCGTCCTGTCGCATGAGCCGCACCGCCTGGCGTTTTATTTGCAGGATTTGGCGGCGGCGTTTCATCTGCTCTGGAACAAGGGCAACGAGGATTACGGTTTGCGTTTCATCGTTCCCGAAGACAGCCGACTGACCGCCGCGCGCCTGACTCTGATCGGCGCGGTGGCGCAGGTGATATCGTTGGGCCTCGGCATTTTTGCCGTGCAGCCGGCCGAGGAGATGCGCTGAATGTCCGATACGCGGGGACCGGAATTCGAGCCTGTGCAGGAGGGGCAGACCCCTCCCGAGGAGCCCGTCGCCGAAATCGTCGAGGGCGAGGCGGAGGCGGTGCCGGCGGAAGAGGCACGCCCGCGCGCCCGGCTGCTGCCGATGTGGATCCTCATTGCCGCGGTGGTCGTGGTCGGCGTCGCCTGGGCGGTGAGCGAGCGCTATTTCGGCGAGCCGGAAATCGCCGAGACCGATGTGCCGCTGGTCACCGCCGAGGAAACCCCGGTCAAGGTCCGCCCGGAGGAGCCCGGCGGCGTCGACGTGCCGGACCGCGACAAATATGTCTACAAAAGCCTGACCGAGGAAGAACCCGACGCGGAACAATTGCTGCCGCCGCCCGAGGAGCCCATGGAGCTCCCGACCGCCGCTATGGACGACGGGATCGATGCGCCGGCGCCGGAAACAGCGGTAGAAGCGGCGGCGGTGGCGGACGAGACGGCGGAAGCCATGGTGGAAGCCGGGGAGCCGGCAATGGAGATGGCGGAAGCCGAGATGGAAGCGGCGCCCGAGCCGGCGCCACCCGACAATGTGATGGTCGCCGATCTCGAGCCCGCCGCATCCGAGCCGGAGGATATCCTGCCCGAAGCGCCGGCCGAAGAGGCCGAGCCCATGGCCGATGAGGCCGAGCCCATGGTCGAGGCGGCGACGGAAATGGCCGCCGCCGAAACACCGGAGCCGCTGGCCGAGCAGGTCGCCAGCGCGCCTGAGCCCGCCGTGGCGCCCGAGCCGGCGCCAGAGCCGGAACCCGCGCCCGAAGCCCAGCCCGCACCGGAAGCGGAGCCGGTTGTGGAAGCGGCGCCGGAGCCCGAACCAGAGCCCGCTCCCGAACCGGAGCCGGTCAAAACCGCCGCGCTCAGCGCCGATACCCCGGGCTTCCTGGTGCAGATCGGTGCGACCCAGCAGGAAGACCGCGCCGCCGGCGAAATCGCCCGCCTCGCCAAGAAGCATCCGGAGATCTTGGGCGGCCTCGGCAGCATCGTGGTGCGCGCCGATCTCGGCGACAAGGGCGTGTGGTACCGCATGCGTGTCGGGCCCTTCGCCAGCCGCACAGAGGCCGATGTCACTTGCGGCGAGTTGAAGGCCGTCGATATCGGCTGCTTCGTTGTCGCCAACTGAAACCAGTCCCGACGGTCCCGCCAAGCAACCGCGCGCCGTCATCTTCGGCTGCGCCGGCCCGCGTCTTGAAGCGGCGGAGGCGGATTTTTTCCGTGACAGCGACCCGCTCGGCTTCATTCTGTTCGCCCGCAACTGCGAAACGCCGGAGCAATTGGCCGCTCTGACCGCCGATCTCCGCGCCTCGGTCGGGCGCGCCGACGCGCCGGTTCTGATCGATCAGGAGGGTGGCCGGGTGGTGCGCATGGGTGCGCCCCATTGGCGCGTGCCGCCGGCGGCGGGCGCGATCGGTGCGCTGGCGCAACGCGACTCGGCGACCGGGCTTCGCGCCGCCTGGCTCAATGCCCGGCTGATCGCCGCCGATCTCCGCCAGGCCGGCATCGATGTTTGTTGTCTGCCGGTGCTCGACCTGCAATATCCCGGCGCCAGTTCGGTGGTCGGCGACCGCGCCTTTTCATCCGATCCCGATCTGGTCGCCGAGTTGGGCCGGGCCGCGGCGGACGGGCTCCTGGCCGGCGGCGTGCTGCCGGTGATCAAGCACATGCCGGGCCATGGCCGCGCCATGGCCGACAGCCATCTCGAGATGCCCCGGGTCGAGGCTGCTCTGGCCGAATTGGTGGCGAGCGATTTTCGCCCGTTCCGCGCGCTGCGCGACCTGCCCATCGGCCTCAGCGCGCATATTCTTTACACGGAAATCGATGGCGATTTGCCGGGCACGTGCTCGCCCAAAGTGATCGCCGACGTCATTCGCGGCGCGATCGGTTTCGACGGTCTCCTGCTGAGCGACGATCTCTCCATGGAAGCGCTTTCAGGCAGCCTCGGCGAGCGCGCCGAAGCGGCCCTCGCCGCCGGCTGCGACATCGCCCTCCATTGCAACGGCAAGCCCGAGGAAATGATGGATATCGCAGAAAGAGTGGGAGTGCTAAGCAGCGAAGCAGTTGCCCGCTGGGTTCGTGCAATCAAATTTGTTAAACAGGAAAACATTATTGTTTATAACGAATTACAAGATGAAATTAATAATTTAATGAAAGAAAGCTCCGGCGCATGAATCCTGAGTCCAGCATCGTTTTCCAAGCGTCGGTTTATATCATCCCGGTGCTGCTGGCGATCACCCTGCATGAGGCGGCGCACGGCTACGTGGCGCGTCTTTTCGGCGACGACACGGCCTATCGCATGGGCCGCGTTACGCTCAATCCGATCAAGCATATCGATCTCTTCGGCACCATCATTCTGCCCGGCATGCTGATCGTCCTCGGCAACGGTTTCGTGTTCGGTTACGCCAAGCCGGTGCCGGTCAATTTCGCCAATCTGCGCAAGCCCAAGCGCGACATGTTTTTCGTCGCCGCGGCCGGGCCGGCGGCCAATATCTTCATGGCGGTGGTGGCGACGATTTTGCTCCATCTCTATCCGGTCATGCCCGAACATTTCGACGCCTGGTGGGTCGAGATGCTCAGCGTGGCGATCTATCTCAATCTGCTATTGGCGCTCTTCAACATGCTGCCGATCCTGCCGCTCGATGGCGGGCGCATGCTGGTCGGCATTCTGCCGCGCGCCTATGCAATCCTCTTCGCCCGCACCGAGCGCTACGGCTTCGTCGTGCTGATCGCACTTATTTTCATTTTGCCCTTAATTGCCGATGCATTTGACGTATTCTTCCATCCCATAGGATGGATTCTCTTGCCGGCGGTCGATTGGCTCACCGGCGTGCTGTTGACGATCATGGGACTGACCTAGAAACGGATGAACGAGCAGACCGAAAACGCGCCCGACGCCGCGCCCGCCGCGCCGCCGCCTGACGCCGAAGCGCGCGAATTCGCCAGCGGCGAGCGGGAATATTCGCTGATCCTCGATCTCGACGGTTTCGAGGGCCCGCTCGACATCCTGTTGATGCTGGCGCGCAACCAGAAGGTCGATCTCGCCAAGATATCGATCCTCGAATTGGCCGAGCAATATCTCGCCTTCATCTCCCGGGCGCGCGAGCTCAAGCTTGAGATCGCGGCGGATTATCTCGTCATGGCGGCATGGCTCGCCTTCATGAAATCGCGCCTTTTGCTGCCCGAACCGGAAGAAGACGAGGAGCCGAGCGGCCAGGAAATGGCCGATGCGCTCGCTTTCCGCCTGCGTCGCCTGGAGGCGATGCGCGAGGCGGCAGGCAAATTGATGCGCCGGCCGCGCCTCGGCATCGATGTCTTCGCCTGCGGCGCGCCGGAAGGCATCGAGGTGATCCGCACTTCGCAATATGAAGCGTCGCTCTTTGAACTGTTGAAGGCTTATGGCGATCACAAGCTCGATCAGGAGCGCGGCGAAGCGCTGCATATTCTCGCCAGCGAAACCTATTCGATGGAAGAGGCCTATCGCCGCCTCGCCGGCATGCTCTCGGCGATGCCGGAATGGGAGACCATGGCGCGCTTTTTGCCACCCGAGGCGGGCGGCGGCATCACGCTGCGCTCCGCCGTGGCGACCACCTTCGCCGCCAGCCTCGAGCTCGCGCGCGAGGGGAAATTGCAATTGCGGCAGTTCGAGCCGTTCGGCCAGATCTATCTGCGCCGCGCTCCGGAGGAGACATGACCAGCGAGACGGAAAGCGATATCGCGGCCCCGAACGGCGACGGATTGGCGCCCTCCGGCGATGGCTTTGCTGACGAGTCGGGGCAGCATTTACGCATTCTCGAGGCGCTGCTGTTCGCCGCCGACGAGCCTGTGGGCCGCGACACCCTGCTCGATAAATTGCCGGA
>CAZUVO010000125.1:0-2534 GCA_964623955.1 uncultured Rhizobiaceae bacterium | reverse complement strand
GGCAGATGTCGATGCGCTTCTTGCTCAACTCGCCGAGCGTTATGCCAACCGCGGCGTCAATCTCGTCCAAGTCGGCCATGGCTGGGCGTTTCGCACCGCGCCGGATCTTGCGCCGCATCTGACGGTCTACCGCACCGTCAAGCGCCGCCTCTCGCGCGCCGCGCTGGAGACCCTCGCCATCATCGCCTATCACCAGCCGATCACCCGGGCGGAGGTGGAAGAGGTGCGCGGCGTCGGCCTGAGCCGGGGCACTCTCGATCAATTGTTGGAAGCGGGCTGGGTCAAGCCCAAGGGCCGCCGGCGCGCGCCGGGCCGGCCGCTTACCTGGGTCACCACCGACGAATTTCTCGGCCATTTCGGCCTCGACAGCCTGGCCGATCTGCCCGGCGTCGAGGAATTGAAAGCCGCCGGCCTGCTGCAGGCCAATCCGGTTGCTCTCGGCGCCACCGAGGAACTGCCCTTGGCCGCGCCGCTGGAGGACGAACTCGACGAAGACGCGGCGGATATCGCCGGGGAGGGCGGGGAAGATGCGCCCGGGGGATATCTCGGTATCGTCGAGGATGACGCAAGAGGCGACGACCCCGCGCCCGAGTAGCTTCTCCAACCTACTAAAATAACTTACGAAATCGCTGCCGCCCCCGGACCTCTACCTGTGTCGTTCGGCCGGGCGAATTGCACGTGGCCGGGTGCCGCGTGACGTGGTCCTTCCGTGGACAAGCCGGCGATTCCGCAGCGTTGCATGACCTTTAATAACCTGTGGTTTTTCTGGTGGACAGCAAGTTAAGCTCAAGCTAAGCTGTTTTAGTTGATAATGATTTGCATTTGCATTAGTTGCTGCCGGTAACCCTTAAATCCATGAAAATCATGACTTATCGAACTTGGCGTCCGGTGTTCGCCAGTGAAATGGCGCGCCGGAGAGAGCGGAACATGAAATGGCGTTTCCGGGTCTGAGCCCCGAAGGCGGTGTCGCGGCCCTGCGCCGGTTTCCCCGCCTCGCCGGACCGGGCCGTTTCCGCATCGGCGGCTGGAGCGAGCTCGCCATTTTTGTCGCGCTGCTGGTTTCGGTGCCGGTCGCGGTGGTGTTCGGTTTCGTCTTCGTGCCGGCGGGAGAGGTCTGGCGCCACCTCGCCGACACGGTCCTCGCCGATTATGTCATCAATTCGCTGTGGCTTATTTTCGGCGTCGGCCTCGGCACCTTCATCATCGGCACCGGCACCGCCTGGCTCGTCACCATGTGCCGCTTTCCCGGCCGCGCCCTGTTGGAATGGGGCCTCCTGCTGCCGCTCGCCGTGCCGTCCTATGCCATCGCCTACAGCTATGCCGGCCTGTTCGACTATGCCGGCCCGGCGCAGAGCGGATTGCGCGATTGGTTCGGCTGGTCGCGCGGCGATTATTGGTTCCCCAATATCCGCTCCGTCGGCGGTGCCGCGGCGGTGCTGGCCTTTGTGCTCTATCCCTATGTCTACATGCTGGCGCGCGCCGCCTTTCTCGAACAATCGGTCTGCGTTATCGAGATCGGCCGCACCCTCGGGCGAGGACCGTGGCGGAGTTTTACCTCCATCGCGCTGCCCCTGGCGCGGCCGGCCATCGCCACCGGCCTGGCGCTGGCCCTGATGGAGACCTTGAGCGATTTCGGCGCGGTGCAGCATTTCGGCGTGGCGACGTTCACCACCGGCATTTTCCGCACCTGGTTCGGCCTTGGCGACCCGTCCGCCGCGGCGCAATTGGCGGCAATCCTGCTGGCTTTCGTGTTCCTGTTGCTGATCGGCGAGCGGGTGAGCCGCGGCCGGGCGCAATTTCACCACACCTCGCGGCGCTACCGCGAATTGCCGCGCTACCGGTTGCGCGGCGGCAGGGCGGCGCTCGCCTTCCTGGCCTGCGCGCTGCCCATCGCCCTTGGCTTTCTCCTGCCCGGCGGCCAATTGCTCGCCTGGCTCGGGACGGGCAGCGGCGAAAGCCTCGGCGGCGGCCTTTGGTGGCATGCCGCCAACAGCCTGATGCTCGCCGCCGGCGCTTCGGCCATCGCGGTCGCCGTCGCGCTTCTGCTGGCCTATGGCGTGCGCCTCAATCCGAGCCCGGTGGCGCGCGCCGCGACGCGGGTGGCCGGCCTCGGTTATGCGGTACCCGGCTCGGTGATCGCGGTCGGCGTTCTCATTCCTCTCGCCTGGATCGACAATTCGCTCGATAGCTGGCTCCGGTCCGAGTTCGGCGTCTCGAGCGGCCTCCTGTTGAGCGGCACCATCTTCGCGCTGCTGTTTGCCTATGTGGTGCGCTTTCTCGCCGTCTCCCTCAATACGGTGGAGGCCAGCCTGGCCAAGGTTACCCCCGCCATGGATGGCGTCGCGCGCACCCTCGGCATGGGGCCGGCGGCGACGGTCGCCCGGGTCCATGCGCCGATCATCATGCCCAGCCTGATGACGGCGGCGCTGCTGGTTTTCGTCGATGTCATGAAGGAGCTGCCGGCGACCCTCATTCTCCGGCCGTTCGATTTCAACACCCTCGCGGTGCATGCCTTCGAGCTTGCCTCCGACGAG
>CAZUVO010000124.1:0-11407 GCA_964623955.1 uncultured Rhizobiaceae bacterium | reverse complement strand
AATGCACCGAGCTTTTGAGCACGAGGATGCCCTGCTCCGAAGGCTCCAGGCCGAGATGGCGGAAGATCGACTGGTCCGCCGCCTGGAACTTGCGGCTGGCAACGATAACGCGGATATCGGCCTGTTTGTCCTCGACCTTGAGAAGCGCCATCGGCCCGAGTTCGATGCGCGCGCCGCGCCACATCGGGCCGGTCGCGGTAAAGCGGCCGTCGCCGAGGCGCTCGACGCGGAACTTGCCCTCATAGGGGCGCTGGCCGGGCTGGCCGGATTTAGCGCCCAGCGCGGCTTTGAAGCGATGGCCCTCGCCCGCCGCGTGCGCCGCCTCTGCGACCTCCGGGTCGTAGAGGATGGCGAGCACCGCGTCTTGCGCGCCGCAGCCGAGCAGCGCTTCGAGCATGCCGACCGTGTCGGAATTGCCGCCGGCGCCGGGATTGTCCTGGGTGTCGGCGATCACGAAGGGGCCGGGCGCGCTATTCTCCATGGCGAGGCGCACCGCCTCCTCAGGCGCGAACAGTTCTTCCGAGAATTCGCCTTCCTTCGCTTCGATCTCGTCGGCCAGGCTGTCGACCGCGCGCCTGACCGCATCCGCGTCCACGCCGCAGCCATAGACCGAGGGGCCGCAGATCGCGATATCGGCGGGCGGAAAGCCCATGGCGAAGGAGAGCCGCCAGACACCGGGCGCGGCCTCCAACTCGGCGAGGCGGCGATAGAGCGCGCCGGCGGGGTCCTCCATGGTGCATTGCGCATTGATCGGCACGAGGAAATCGATTGGGCGCAGATGCACCGCCGGGGCGCCGCCCGCTTGCAGCGCGAGATCCATTATTTCCGCCGCCCGCGCGCCGGTCTCGCCCATATCGATATGGGGATAGCTGCGATAGGCGGTGAGCGCCGAGGCCGCGGCGCACATTTCGCCGCTGATATTGGCATGGAGGTCGAGGCTGGCGATGACCGGCACGTCCGGGCCCAGTGTGGCGCGCACGCGCTTCAGCAACTCCCCTTCCCCATCCGGCAAATGCTCGGTCACCATGGCGCCGTGCAGATCGAGATAGACCGCATCCGGTTTGGCCGCGGCGACATCCTCCAGCAGCATGGCCGAGACGCGCTCGAAGGCATCCTCGGTGACATGGGCGGAGGGCGATGCGGAGCACCAGGAGAGCGGCGTCAGCGTATGGCCCGTCTCCTCGGCCGCTTCGATGAACCCGGCGAGCGGCAGATTTATTCCCGCCACCGCGTCGAACAGGCCATCGCCCCGGGTCAGCCCGGGCCAGGCATCGGCTTCGGCGAACGCATCGAAATCGGCCTTCACCGGCGCGAAGGTGTTGGTCTCGTGCTGGAAACCTCCAACCGCGATGCGGGCCATCTTCCTACCGCAAATCCCGAGCAGGTGGGTTCACCTGCGACGACGCATTTGCGTCAACAAACATGCTTAGATATCGGCGTAAGTGGAGGTTTCCGCCGCGCCGCCGGGATGGGTGACCGCGCCCTTATAGGCCGGGCCGACGGTGGCGGCATATTTCCACAACACGCCGGAGCGGTAGTCGCTTTCGCGCGGCTTCCACGCCTTGCGCCGCTCTTCCAGCTCGGCATCGCTAAGCGCCACGCTCATTTCGCCGGTGTCGGCATCGATGGTGATCTCGTCGCCATCCTTCAGGAGCCCGATGGGGCCGCCGACCGCCGCTTCCGGGCCGACATGGCCGACGCAGAAGCCGCGCGTCGCGCCGGAGAAACGGCCATCGGTGATGAGCGCCACCTTGTCGCCCATGCCCTGGCCGTAAAGCTGCGAGGTGACGGCGAGCATTTCGCGCATGCCGGGGCCGCCCTTCGGCCCCTCATAGCGGATGACGAGCACATCGCCGGGTTTAAATTCCCGTGCCACGACGGCCTTCATCGCCTCCTCCTCGGTATCGAAGCAGCGCGCCGGGCCGACATGGCGCAGATTCTGCATGCCGGCGACTTTCACGATGGCGCCCTCGGGCGCGAGATTGCCCTTAAGGCCGACCACGCCGCCGGTGGGCGAAAGCGGTGCCGAGGGTGTCAACACCACATCCTGGTCTTCGGGGAATGTCACGTCGGCGAGATTCTCTGCCATCGTCTTGCCGGTGACCGTGAGGCAGTCGCCATGCAGAAAACCGGCATCGAGAAGCGTCTTCAAGACGATCGGAATGCCGCCGACATCGAACAGGTCCTTGGCGACGTAGCGCCCGCCGGGCTTGAGATCGGCGATATAGGGGGTGCGCCGGAACACATCGCCCACCGCCGCCAGATCGAAATCGATGCCCGCCTCGCTGGCGATCGCCGGCAGATGCAGCCCGGCATTGGTCGAGCCGCCGGTGGCGGCGACCACGGTGGCGGCATTCTCCAGCGCCTCTCGCGTGACGATATCGCGCGGGCGGATGCTCTTCTCGATCAGCTGCATGACCTGTACGCCGGCGGCGACAGCGAATTCATCGCGCGAATCATAGACCGCCGGCGCGCCGGCCGAGTGCGGCAGCGCGAGGCCGATGGCCTCCGATACGCAGGCCATGGTATTGGCGGTGAACTGTCCGCCGCAGGAGCCGCCCGAGGGGCAGGCCACGGCCTCGATCTCGTCGAGATCGGCCTCGCTGATCTCGCCGTTCGAGAACTTGCCATAGCTCTCATAGACGTCCATCACGGTTACATCCTTGCCGCGGAAGCGCCCCGGCAGGATCGAGCCGCCATAGAGAAAGACCGAGGGGATGTTGAGGCGCACCATCGACATCATCATGCCGGGCAGCGATTTGTCGCAGCCGGCGATGCCGACCAGCGCGTCATAGGAATGGCCGCGCATGGTGAGCTCGACCGAATCGGCGATGACATCGCGCGAGACGAGCGAAGACTTCATGCCCTGATGGCCCATGGCGATGCCGTCGGTCACGGTGATGGTGGTAAACTCGCGCGGCGTGCCGCCGGCCTCTTCGACGCCGGCCTTGGCCGCGCCCGCCTGGCGTCTGAGCGTGATGTTGCACGGCGCCGTTTCGTTCCAGGTCGTCGCCACGCCGATGATCGGTTCATCGCCTCGCGCGAAACCCCCATGGCATAGAAGAAGGAGCGGTGCGCCGCGCTCTTCGGGCCCTCGGTAATGTGGCGGCTGGGCAGTTTGGATTTGTCGAACTTCGAGCTCATGGGTCTCTCCCCTAGAATTTTGCGCGATCTTAGCGGCCCGGCCCGGCCGGTTAAAGCGCGTCTATGCGTTTCACCGCCTCGGCGATCTTGCCGCGCGCGGTCTCCGCCTCTTCCTTGCGGCGGTGCTGCTCGGCGACCACATGCTCGGGCGCCTTGGCGAGGAATTTCTCGTTACCGAGCTTGGCCTCGATCTTGGCGACTTCCTTGTCGATGCGGGCCAGTTCCTTGTCGAGACGCGCGCGTTCTTCCGCGACATCGATCACCCCGGCGAGCGGCATGGCGACGGTATCGCCGCCGATCACCAGATTGACCGAGCCCTTGGGCGCATCGCCTTCAAGCGCGGCCATGCTTTCGAGCCGCGCCAATTGCTCGATCTGCTGGCGCTGATGTTCGGCCCAATCGGGGATGCCGTCGGCGCCGCGAATGAGGAGGGGAATCTTTGCGCCGCCCGGCACGTTCATCTCTGCCCGGGCGGCGCGCACGCCGGAGACCAGGGCGATCACCCGGCCGATCTCGTCCGAGGCCTCGGCATATTGCAGCGCCGGGTCGTCGAGCACGGGCCAGGGCTCGGAGATGAGCGGGCCGGCGCGGTTTTCATCCAAGCGGCCCCACAGCTCCTCGCTGACGAAAGGCATGAAAGGATGCAGCAGGCCGAGGATTTGCTCCAGCACCCAGGCGGCGGTGGCGGCGGTTTCGTCCTTCTCGGCGCCGTCCGGGCCGTTCAGCACCGGCTTGGAGAACTCCACGAACCAATCGCAAAAGACGCCCCAGGCGAATTGATAGACCGCGTTAGCCGCCTCGTTAAATCGGTATGCTTCAAGCGCCCCTGCGGTGGTCGCGGCCGCGCGAGCGGTCTCGCCGACGATCCAGCGATTGACCGTGCCGCTGCAGGCAGCGGGGTCGTAGGCGGGATCGCGGGTGCAGCCATTGGCCTCGCAGAAGCGCGCGGCGTTCCATAATTTGGTGGCGAAGTTGCGGTAGCCCTCGACCCGGCTCTCGGACATTTTGATGTCGCGGCCCTGGGCTTCCATCGCCGCCAGGGTGAAGCGCATGGCATCGGCGCCGTAGCGGTCGATCAGCTCCAGCGGATCGATCACATTGCCCTTGCTCTTCGACATTTTCTGGCCCTCGGCGTCGCGCACCAGGGCGTGGATATAGACCGTGCGGAACGGCACATCGCCCATGAAATGCATGCCCAGCATGATCATGCGCGCGACCCAGAAGAAAATGATGTCAAAGCCGGTGACGAGATCGTCATTGGGGTAATAAGTGTCGAGCGCCTCGGTCTTCTCCGGCCAGCCGAGGGTGGAAAACGGCCACAGGCCGGAGGAGAACCAAGTGTCGAGGACATCCTCGTCCTGGTTCAGTTCGACCGCTTCGCCGTAATGCGCCTCAGCCTTTTCCGCCGCGCTCGCCTCGTCCATGGCGACGAAGATCGTGCCGTCGGGGCCGTACCAGGCAGGGATGCGGTGGCCCCACCACAGCTGGCGCGAAATGCACCAGGGCTGGATGTTGCGCATCCATTCGAAATAGGTGTTTTCCCACTGTTTGGGCACGAATTTGATGCGCCCGGTCTCGACCGCCTCGATGCCCGGCTTGGCGAGGGTCTTGGCGTCGGCGAACCATTGGTCGGTGAGCCAGGGCTCGACCACCACGCCGGAACGGTCGCCGTAAGGCAGCGCATGGCGGTGCGGCTCGATCTTCTCGACGAGCCCGAGCGCCTCGAGATCGGCGACGACTTTCTTGCGCGCTTCGTAGCGGTCCAGGCCGCGATAGGCCTCGGGCACATTGTCGTTGAGCCGCGCATCGGCGTCGAAAATGTTGATCAGTTCGAGGTCATGCCGGCGGCCAACCTCGAAATCGTTGAAATCATGCGCCGGGGTGATCTTCACCGCGCCCGAGCCCTGCTCCGGATCGGCATGCTCGTCCGCCACCACGATCAGGCGGCGGCCAACGAGCGGCAGGGTGGCATGGCCGCCGATCAGGCTTTTCCAACGCTCATCCTCGGGATGAACGGCGACGGCGGTATCGCCCAGCATGGTCTCAGGGCGCGTGGTGGCGACGGTGATGAACTCACCGTCACGGCCCTCGATGGGATAGCGGAAATGCCACAACTGGCCATCGGTTTCGCGCGGCTCGACTTCGAGGTCGGAGATCGCCGTGTGCAGCTTGGGGTCCCAATTCACCAGGCGCTTGTCGCGATAGATCAGGTCCTGCTCATAGAGCGTGACAAACACCGTGCGCACGGCGTGGGACAGGCCCTCGTCCATGGTGAAGCGGTCACGCGCCCAGTCCGGCGAGGCGCCGAGACGGCGCAACTGATTGGCGATGGCGCCGCCGGATTCACCCTTCCACTGCCACACGCGCTCGACGAAAGCCTCGCGGCCGAGATCGCGGCGATGGATATTCTCCTCGCCAAGCTGGCGCTCCACCACCATCTGCGTTGCGATGCCGGCATGATCCATGCCGGGCTGCCACAGGGCGTCCCTGCCCGTCTTGCGGCGATAGCGGGTGAGCACGTCCTGCAGCGTTGAATTGAGCGCATGGCCCATATGCAGGCTGCCGGTCACATTGGGCGGCGGCATCATCACGCAATAGGGCGGATTGCCGGATTGAGGCGCGCAAGCAAAATGCCCCGCCGCCTCCCAGGCGCGGTAGATCTTGCTCTCGATGTCGGCGGGCAGATAGGTCTTGTCCAGCATTGCTGAACTCTCTCAAAGGCGGTTTGGTTGATCGCGCCGGCGGGCAGGGTCAAGCCATGGCGCGGGCCATGGCCGAGCCAGCGTCACACCGGATCGGAGCGGTGGATGATGCGGTCGATTTCGCGCTGAACGAGCCGCTGCACCATCTGCGGCAGGTGCTTGTCGAGCCATTCGCGCAGCATCGGCCGCAGCATTTCCAGAACATGGTCCTCGATGGTGCGCCCACCCGGCGTAATGCGCTGGGCGTGGTTATCGGCCGAGCCGGAACCAATCTGCGACGCGAGGGCGGCGAATGCGCCGGCCGCGGCATCCTCGGAGCCGACTTCCATCAGCGGCGCCGCCGGCGCGGCGGGTTCGCCCTCGGGCGGCGGCGCGGGCGCTGCCAAATCTTCGGGCGCGGGCTCGCTCATCTCGGCGGCAGGCTCCTCCACCGGTGCGGGCTCCGGCTCCGCCGCTTCCATGATATTACCGTCGTCATCCACTTCTTCGGTCAATTCCAATACTTCTTCCGCCGCTTCCGCCGGCTCGGCCACTTCGGCGGGCTCGGCTGAGGGCTCGGCCGCCGCCTCGGGCGCGGCCTCGGCCGGCGCGCTCTCCGCCTCGGCGGGCGCGCCTTCCTCCGCGGCCGGAGCAGCCTCAGCCGCTACCTCGGCCGCAGCCTCTTCCGCCGCGCCTTCGGGTTTATCCTCTTCCTCACCGTCCTCCGAAATTATTCGGCGAATGGAGGCGAGAATCTCCTCCATTGACGGTTCTTCTTGTGAGGTTTCGTCCGCCATTTGATACCTGTATTTCGTCAAACAATTATTAGAAATGAAGACATTACGGCAAGGCGAATCAGAATTCCAGCAGTGCTTTTCCGACTATTCCGCGTCAATCCCGAACCATTTGTCGCTGACATCGCGATAATGCGCTTCCGCATCGTAACGTTCCACCGGCAAACCGAGCGCTTCCGCGGTCAAATCGCCGATCGTCGCCAGCACCCAATAGCTCGAAAACACCTCGTCCCGCTCGGCGCTCACCAGATTGACGCGCGCGGCGAACACTTCCTGCTCGGCATCGAGCACGTCAAGCGTGGTGCGCAAGCCCACCAACGTCTCCTGCTCCACCCCCTCCAGGGCCAGTTCCGCGGCGCGCACCTGAGCCTCGAAGGCGGCGATCTTGGCGCGCGCGGTAATCAGCGCCTCCCAGGCGCGGGTGACCTCCTCGAAAATCGCGCGGCGGACCTCGATATATTCGAGCCGGCGCTGTCCCGCGACCTGCTTGCTGCGGCGCACCGCCGAGTGCTCGGCGCCCGATTGATAGAGCGGCACGCTGACCAATGCGGTGAGCGACAGGGTTTCGAGTTCCTCGGTGACGGAAGAGACATCATATTGCCGGTCATAGGCGCCGCGCAGCGAGACCTGCGGCAAAAGATCCGAAATAGCGACGTCGATATCCTCCTGCGCCGACAATTCGGCGAAATCGGCGCTGAGGATCGCCGGATTAAAACTGTTGGCCGCTTCCAATGAATCGCGCTCGCTGGTCGGCAGACCGCCGAGAGGCGCCGGCCACACCAGCGTGCCGGGCAAATCGCCCATCAATTGACGGTAAGTGGCGCGCGACGAAATCAGGTCGCCTTCGGCGCCGATACGGTCGGCAATCGCCTGGGCGAGCCGCGCCTCGGCCTGCGCCACGTCGGTGCGCGTCACTTCGCCGACCTCGAAACGGTCCCGCGCCGCCTGGAGTTGGCGCTTGACGACGGTTTCATTGTTGCGGTTGAGCTCGACCACCGATTGGTTGCGCAGCACTTCCATATAGGCGCTGACCGCATCGAGCAGGACGCGTTGTTCGGTTTCCACGAGGGCGGCGCGCCCGGCATCGACCAGCTTTTTCGCCGAGCGCGTCTCCGCCGTGGTGCGGCCGCCGCGATAGAGCGGCTCGGTTACGCTCACGGAAAACGAACGCGGCTGGAGCGAGGCTTCGGTGACCGTGGTGATGCCTCCCGACTCCGTCGTGGTTTCGGTCTCGCTGAAGCCGGCATCGCCGTCGATCTGCACCGTTGGCCGCCAGCCGGAAATCGCGCTCGCCACGCCTTCGTCGGTGGCGCGAAGCTGGGCACGCTCGGCCAACAGGGTGGGATTGTTCTGATAGGCGCTGACCAGCGCCTCCTGGAGCGTTTCGGCGTTGGCGCCAAGCGGACAAATGGCCACGGCCAGAGCGACGCCCGCGGCAATGCCCGTCAGCTTGCCGATCCGCCGCCCCGCGCGCTGCGCCCGCCCGCTCAAAACTCGAACGCCGCCTCTGTTTCGATCCCCGGCAAGGGCGGCACGGAGGCATCGAACACCACGCGGTGGGAAATTTCACCACGCAGCTTGACCCAGAGCGTTGCCCGGCCAAGCGCATCGCCCGCGCCGCGCACCACCGCCACCATGCGTCCGCCTTCGGCCAGTTGATCCATCAGGGCCGGCGGCACGAAAGGAACGCCGCCATTCAGCAGGATGACGTCATAGGGACCCTGGCGCGAATAGCCTTCGGCCACGCTGCCCGGCACGATGATGACATTATCGCCGCCGGTCTCGCTGAGGATCTGGCTCGCCTGTTCGGCTAGCCCGGCATCGGGCTCGAGCCCGACCACGGTGCCGGCCAGGCGACCGAGCACGGCGGAGGAATAGCCCGTACCGCAGGCGATATCGAGCGCCACGTCCTGCTCGCTGACCTCGGCCGCCTGCAGCAAGCGCGCGAGCACCAGCGGCTCCATGAGGTAGCGGCCAGGCGCGATCATCAGGTCTTCATCGACATAGGCGACGCCGGCAAGCTGTTTGGGCACGAAAAGCTCGCGCGGGACATTGTCCATCGCGTCGATCAGGCGCCGGTTCGTCACCTTGTTGGTGCGAAGCTGGCTCTCAACCATATTGTGCCGAACGGTGGCGTATTCGGTCATCAGGGGCGTACCGCTGCTGCTAAGATAAGGAGAATTCGGACCGTAGCCGGTTTCCCGAATCAATCACCGCCACATCATATATCCGCCCCGCCACCCTTGACAACGCGCCTGAAAGGCCACCCAGGGCACTCAGTTGACCAGCGCCCGCGCCATACCGTATATGGGCAGCGCAACGGGCGTCTGGCGCCCGGAGCCGCACCATCGGCCGGGTGGCAGAGTGGCTATGCGGAGGACTGCAAATCCTTTTAGACCGGTTCGATTCCGGTCCCGGCCTCCATTTCGGCTGGCAGCGCGCCGGCAAAGTTTGCTTGCAATCGGACTCGCGCGGGGCGACATATTGGCCCTGAATTAGCGCAGGAGTCGGCTATTTCGGCTTTCACCAAGCTTCGCGGGCGGGTGCACGACATTCTCGAGGTTTCCGAGAGTGACGATCTGTTTTCGCGCATCATCGATTTCGGCCTGATCGGGCTGATCACCCTCAATGTGCTGGCCATCATCGTCGAATCGATCGACGCGGTGGCGGTAAATTACCAGCCCCTGTTCGATGTCTTCGAGCTCGTGTCGGTGGCGATCTTCACCGCCGAATATTTGCTCAGGGTATGGGTGTGCGTTGACGATGCGGACGCCAAATACCGCGGCTCAATCTGGGGCCGGCTGCGTTACATGGCGACGCCGATGGCGCTGATCGATCTGATCGTCATCCTGCCGTTCTATCTCAGCTTCGTTATCGGCATCGATCTCCGGGTGCTGCGTATTCTCCGCCTGCTGCGGATTTTGAAGCTCACGCGCTATTCCGGCGCCTGGGCGCTCTTCGCCGCCGTGCTCTACGGCCAGCGGCGCACGTTATATATGGCGGGTTTTTTGATGATCATCATGCTCGTGCTGTCGGCGAGCCTGATGTACCTGATCGAGCACGAAGCCCAGCCGAAGGCCTTCGCCGATATTCCTTCCGCCATGTGGTGGTCGCTCGTTACGCTGACCACGGTGGGCTATGGCGATGTCACGCCGGTTACCGTCGGCGGCAAGGTGCTGGGCGGTTTCGTCACCATCCTCGGCCTCGGCATGTATGCCCTGCCGGCGGCCATTCTCGCTTCCGGCTTCATGCAGGAGTTGAGCAAGCGGCAATTCGTCGTGACCTGGAGCATGGTCGCCAAGGTGCCGTTCTTCGCCGGCCTCGACGCCGAGAAGATCGCCGAGATCGCCGCCCTTCTGAAACCCTGGGCGGTCCCGGCGCGCTATACCATCATCCGCCGCGGCGAGGCGGCGGACTGCATGTATTTCATCGTCGCGGGCGATGTCGAGGTGGACCTGCCGCCCAACTCGTTTCATCTGACGACCGGCGAATATTTTGGCGAGATGGGCATCGTCAGCCGTAGCGAGCGGGTGGCCAACGTCATCTCGATCACCGAGTGCCAATTGCTCATTCTCGAAGCGCGCGATCTGAACCGGCTGTTGGAAGACAATCCGGCACTTGCCGCCGAGCTCAAGGAGTTGACCGCGCGCCGCCTCGCCGAGGCCGAGAATACGCCGCCCCACGACCAATCCTGATCACGCTTGCCCGGCGGCGCGAAAGCGATGGTGCAGCTCTCGCCAGCGCTCTAGCTCAGGCATCAGTTCGGATGCCGTCTTAACGCCTAATTCCGTGGCGTGGGCACCGATCAGACGCGCCGGTACCGGCTCGAAATAGATGTTGCGGCAGAGTTCCGGCCGCTCGGGCCAGACTTCGTCGGCCGCCATTTCCTCAAGCGGGATCGTCTCCGCCGTATGGACGGGATCGAGCTTGAAGCTATCAGCGGCGACCAAACAGGGCACGCCGGCACTTTCCGCGCCGAGCGCGGCGGCGAGGCTGCCGACCTTATTGATCGCCGCGAAATCCGACGTAATGCTGTCCGCGCCGAGCAGCACATGATCGACCTGCCCGGCGAACAGGGCGAGTTCGGCGTCGGTAATCAATTCGATTTTCGGCACGCGGCCCTCAAGCGCTTCGGCCAAGTTGCGGCCTTCGAGGCGCGGCCTGCCTTCGCCGATCACCACCCGTTCCAGCCCGCCCAAATAGGCGAGAATTTGCTCGACCGTCGAGGAATAGCTCAGGGTGAGCACCAAGCGCGACCCATCGAGCGCTTCGATAGCGGCGTCCCGTAGCGCCGCCTGGTCCGCCGCCCGCCGTGCCGCCAGCTCGGCACTCAAATCCACCGCGTCACCGGGCCGGGCGCTCAGCTCCTGCCACCAATAGAGCGACCAATTGCCGATCGCAGCCATGGAAGGGCGAATGGTGAGAAGACGCCCGGCAAGCTCTCGCGCCTCCGCAAGGATTTCCGCCGGCTCCCGGCCGGGCGCCGCCTGGGCCGCCGCGCTCAGCAGGTCGAGCGCATCGCCGGCAAGCTGGTTGGCGCCCCGCGCGCGGTCCTCACGGATCGCCCGCAAGCGGCTTTCGATATCGGTCATGGCGGATGACATGGCGGATGGCATGGCAAGCTCAAACAAGCGATTGCATTTTCCGGTATCTTAACCATATTGCCTGAATGTGACGCCCCATGAATGGCTGGCTCGGCAAAACGCGGTTTGATATATAGGCGAATGTCGGCGCCAAGGCGCGAAAGGAACAATTCCTCGGTAGCTCAGTGGTAGAGCAAGCGGCTGT
>CAZUVO010000123.1:11293-11559 GCA_964623955.1 uncultured Rhizobiaceae bacterium | reverse complement strand
TGGTGCGGTCGCTCAATCCCCCGCCGCAACCGCTCTAGGCTCAACCCTCAAACTCTCGCCCGCCATCGGGATCAGTTTTTCCAGCAAACGAAAACTGTGTTGGCAAACTTTGTGCAGGTTGGCGCGGTAGTCGTCCGGCGCGCTTTCGTCGGCGGTGTCGGAGAGGCCGCGGATGACGACGAAGGGGAGGTCGTTTATCTGGCAGGTGTAGCCGACGGCGGCGCCTTCCATTTCGGTCGCGAGCGCGCCGAATTCGCGTTGCAACC
>CAZUVO010000123.1:7882-11283 GCA_964623955.1 uncultured Rhizobiaceae bacterium | reverse complement strand
TTCGGTGTCTTCGATGAAGCGGTCGCCGGAGACAACCGTGCCGATCATCAGGTTCGGCGCATCCTGGGCGCCGTCGAACACCTGGTCGAAGGCGTCGGTGACATGGTGCACCAGCCCGGCGTCGGACTGGATCATGCGGTCGCTGTCGGGCAGCTCGCCATGGCGCCGGCCGAAGGCGGTGAGATCGATATCGAACTGGATGAGATGGCTCGCGGCGATCAAATCGCCGACCCGCATATTTGGTAAGAGACCGCCGGCCACACCGGAAAAGATGAGCGCCTCCGGCGCGTAACGGTCGACCAGCATCTGGGTGCAGATGGCGGCGTTGACCTTGCCGATGCCGCATTGCGCCAGGGTGATCTCCGTGCCGGCGAATTCGCCCTGAGTGACGGAAATACCGGCATGCACGGCCTCGTCGCGCACGGTCATCTCCGCGCGGAGCAGGGTCACTTCCTCTTCCATGGCGCCCAGAATAGCGAGCATCATACTCTTTCCCCGGCGCGGCGACCGGTTAGCTGGCTTCCCCCGGCCCCACGGCCGGTTAGCTGGCGGTTTTCGCGCCGCGTCGAAGAGGGTATGGATGATTGGTTAATAATTCCTGTCGCCGCGGCGGCATCTAAAGAGGGAGGCGAGGATGGATGCGAGACATTATTTGCCGGACGGGCGGCCGCGGGGGCGCGGGCTCGGCCTGCCGTTCAGCGGGAATTGCGGCGCGAACAATGCGATTACCGACGTGCCCGGGGTCGAAGTGGGCTTCACCACTTTGATCGACGGCGACGGCGACCTCGTGATTGGCGAGGGGCCGGTACGCACCGGGGTCACGGCGATCCTGCCGCGCGGCCACAGCCCCGAGTTGGAGCCGGTCTGGGCGGCGATGTTCTCGCTCAACGGCAATGGCGAAATGACCGGCGCCCATTGGATCAACGAGGCGGGCTATTTCACCGGCCCGGTCTCAATCTCCAACACCCATGCCGTCGGCGCGGTGCACGAGGCGGCGACGCGCTGGATGCTCGAGCAATATGGCGTGGCGTTCGGCGAATATGCCTGGGCGCTGCCGGTGGTGGCGGAAACCTGCGATGCCCATCTCAACGATATGAACGGCTTCCATGTGCGCGCCGAGCATGTTCGCGCGGCGCTCGACGGCGCCGCGGGCGGCGCGCTCGCGGAAGGCAATGTCGGCGGCGGCACCGGGATGATCGCCTATGAGTTCAAGGGCGGCACCGGCACCGCATCGCGCAAGGTGGAGATCGCCGGCGGGTGCTATACGGTGGGCGCGCTGGTGCAGGCCAATCACGGCCTGCGCGATTGGCTGCAGGTTTGCGGCGCGCCGGTCGGCAAGCATTTGACCGACAATCTTCTATGGCCGCGCGAGCAGGGCTCGATCATCGCCGTGATCGGCACCGATTTGCCGCTGCTGCCGATTCAGCTGCAGCGCCTGGCGCGGCGCATCTCGATCGGCATCGGCCGCGCCGGCACGCCGTCGGGCAACAATTCGGGCGATATCTTCCTCGCCTTCTCGACCGCCAATCCCCGGCCGGAAGGCACGGGTACGCCTGATCCCCGGGCGCTCCGCCGCCTCGACTATGTGCCGCACGAAGCGCTCGACCCGGTGTTCACCGCCGTGGTCGAAAGCACCGACGAAGCGGTGATCAACGCCATGGTCGCGGCGGAGGATATGACGGGACGCGACGGCCACTTCGCCGCCGCCATCGATCATGACGAATTAAAGCAGGTGATGGCGCGCTACGGTCGCGCGGCTTAGGGATTTTTTTTGTTCGCCCCTCAATCGCCGGGCGGTCGCGTCCGCTCCCTTGGCTTGGCACGCTTGCCGGAATGCGAAATGCATTCCGGTTGGTGGTGCCGTTTGGGTCGATCGAATCTGAATCTTTTGGTTCGGCTAGCGCGTCTCGTTCCACCAATGGCGGAAGGCGGCTTGCGAGAAATCGAGGATTTCGCCGAGGTCGCCGCTGCGTTCGCGCCATAGGGGGAGGGCGTCTTCGGGGACGGCGATGAGCAGCGGGATGCCTTCGGCGATGGCGGTGAAAACTTCGTCATTGAGGCCCTGGCCCTTCTGCTCCCGGTCGCCGAATTTTTCCAGCACGATCAGGTCGACCCGCGCGGCGATGGCGCGGCGCAGCGCCGAGCTCGATTCGGCGAGGATGGAATCGTCGAGCGAGCAGGTGTGGTTCTCCAAATTCTCCCGCGTCGGGCGGTTGATCGGGAAGCGCTCCTGGCCGGCGATCTCGACGAGATCGATGCCGGCCTTTTGCCCCGCCGCATCATGCCGGGCTTCCTGTAGGAGGCCGCCGACGCGCACGCCTTCCGCCTGAAGCTCGGCGACGAAGCGGGCGAGGGCGTCGCGCTCGGCCCCGTCCGGCCCGTAGACGGCGGCGGCGAAGGGCGCTACCTCATGATGTTCGGCCCGGCTCTTCCGATTTTCTCTGCTCATGGCGGCAATCTACGCCACGCCTCTAAGCCCTTCAATATCGGCGGATTTGCCTGTTGACCCACATCAAGGCGGCCGCGGCGCGACGGGCCCAGGATTGGCCCACTTCTCTCGACAACCAATCGGCCTCCGGTATGGGAGGCGGGAGGATGATCATGGTGCAAACCAATCTCGAAACGGTGACGAGGATCTCGCAAGGCGTGGCCTCGCGGCATGTCGAAAGCCGCGACCTCGTGGATCCCATCGGCTTTCTCGGCCAGGAGCATTACCGCCAATCGGTGACCCTCGGTATCTTGCGTGCCTTGGCGGACGACCCCGACCGGGACAGCGCAGCTGAGGATGCCCGCGCCGTGCTCGACAGCCTGATGGCCCATTTGCCGCTGCACATCGCCGACGAGGAAGAGGATCTGTTTCCCGCGCTGGCGCGACACTGCGCCGGCGAGACTCTGTTCGACGGCATGCGCGCGCAGCTCTCCAAGGAGCATAAGACCGACGATGCGCTCGCCACGGTGTTGACGGCGGATCTGCGGGCCCTGGCTGACGGCGTGGCGCTGCGTAACAAAGCGCGGTTCGGCGCCGCGGCCCGCTCCTTCGCCGAGCTGCAGGAGCGCCACCTCGACTGGGAGAACGCATCGGTGCTGCCGCTTGCCGAATCCCGCCTCGAGGCACGGGATCTGCGCGAGATGGGCCGCAACATGGCGGCGCGGCGCGGCCTCGACGACCCGCTCGCTTAAGAAAAGCGCCACAAGACTTGCCCGTGTTATAGGTTTTCGCCGGGCGCTCGCGGGCGCTGGCGGCGGCAATTGCTGAACTTACCGGCGACGAGAAGCGGCGGCGGGAGATGGCAGCGCGTGGCCGGGAGCGGGCGCCCGAGAATTACACCCGGGAGCGCATATTGGCGGCGCTCATGGCGGCGATCGATCAAGCCAAGTAGTTGACATATATTATAGGATTC
>CAZUVO010000123.1:1270-7872 GCA_964623955.1 uncultured Rhizobiaceae bacterium | reverse complement strand
GATGTTGCATCTCGCGTGGATGGCGAGCGGTTTGTATGCGGCTGACCGGAAGGTCACGGCCTTGTTAACCAATTTAGCGAATCGTTAATTAATTCTAAATATACACATGAGTCGATAACGCATCCGCAGGGTGCGGGAGATGCGGTTTGTTGGCCGATAAAAAAGCTTCACAGCGGTATTTGGACGGCGATGATTCGGCGCTCCGCCTGGCGGAGGCGACGCTCGACAGCGCGCGCGAGCCGATTTTCCGCATCCGCCGCGACGGCAATGTCGATTTCGTCAATCTGGCGGCGTGCGAGGCGCTGGGCTACAGCCGCGAGGAGTTGGGCGCGCTCGGCGTCAGTGACATCGATGTCGATTTCCCGCCGGAAAAACTGGTGGTGCTTTGGTCCGCGCTACGCGAGGCCGGCGCACTCGAGGTTGAAGGCCGGCACCGGCGCAAGGACGGCAGCGAGTTTCCCGTCGCGCTCGACATCCGCAGCCTCGTACATGAGGGCAAGGAATTCGCCCTTGTCTCGGCGCGCGACATCTCGGCCGAAAAGGACATGCGCTCGGCGCTGGATCATTCGGAAGCGCGGCTGCGTTCCGTCCGGCGCTACGCCGGCATCGGTTTCGCCGAAAGCCGGCCGGGCGGCGACAAGCTGGTGTGGGACGAGAATACGTTCCGCATTTTCGGCTATGCGCCGGGCGAATTCGAACCCACGGTGGAGTTGTTGTTGCGGCATGTCGTTCCCGAGGACCACCCGATCCTGGATGCCGAGCTGCGCGGCGATCTGGGGAATAAAGAGGGGTTCGATTCCGACTACCGCATCGTCACGGTGGATGGCCGGCACCGCCACATCCACGAAGAGGTCGCGATCACGCGGGATGACGGCGGAAACGTAAAGCTGTTGACCGCGCTGGTACGCGACGTCACGGAATCGAAAGAGGCGGAAGCCAAACGACGAGAGAGCGAAGCCCGCCTGCGTGAAGCGCAAAGCCTGGCGCATATGGGCCATTGGCGGCTCGATCTGGAAACCGACGAGGTGACATATTCCGACGAGGTTTACGAAATCCTCGGCGTTCCGCGCGACTCGTTCGGGGCGTCGCGGAAAAATTATGAGGCGTTGATTCACCCCGACGACCGGATAGCTTTCGAAATAGACGTCGTCGAAAGGAGATTTAGCGCCGAGACTCTCAGATTCGATCACCGCATCGTCAGGCCAGACGGGCGAATAATATGGGTTGAGCAACGCGCCGCGCCGATACTCGACGCCGCCGGCAAGGTCGTTGGCATGAGCGGCGTTGTTCAGGATGTGACGGAATTCAAGGAAACCGCCCTGGCGCTGCAGGAAAACGAGGCGCGCCTCCGGGAGGCGCAGCGCATCGCCCGCATGGGCGAATGGCACCGCGACTTGCGGACCGACGAACTTGTCTATTCGGACGAAATTTATGAAATTCTCGGGGTGACGCGGGAGACCTTCAAACCGTCGCCGCGGGCTCTGGCGGAACTTGTCCACCCGGACGACCGCGAGTTCTTCAAGAATATCGCCTTGAACAGAATCTACGAACCGGAGGCGTTTAGCTACAGCCACCGGATCCTTCGCCCCGACGGCGGCGTCATTCATGTCGAGCAACGCAGCGAGCCGATTCTCGACGATTCCGGCAATGTCGTCGCTCGGCACGGCACGATCCAGGACATTTCCGAGCTCAAGAAAGTCACGCAGGCGTTGCAGGAAAGCGAAGCGGAATTTTCCCAGGCGCAGGCGATCGCCCATATCGGCAGTTGGTACCGCGACCTGGTAACCGGCGAGCTGACCTATTCGGACGAAATGTTCCGCATCCTCGGCGTCGACAAGGGCAGTTTCAAGGTGACGCCGAAAACCTTCATGGCGTTGCTGCATCCCGACGATCATGACCATGTGAATGAAATGTCGCAGATCGACCCGAGCCAGCCGCAAGATTTCTATTACGAGCACCGGATCGTGCGGCCGGACGGCGCGGTGCGCTATATCGACCATCACAGCCGGCCCGTCTTCGATGCCACCGGCAAGGTCATCGCCCGGCGTGGCACCATGCAGGACATCACCGAGCGCAAGGAAGCGGAAATCGCCCTCGGGCTCGCCCAACATTCGCTCGATGCGGCGCGCGAAGCGATCTTCCGTTTCGGCATCGACGGGCGTGTGCTCTATGCCAATCCCGAGGCCTGCCGCTCGCTCGGCTACAGCGAAGAAGAAATCCTCAAGCTCAGCGTTCCCGACATCAACGCGGATGTAACGGCCGATGCCCTGCAAGCCCAGTGGGGCGAATTGCGCGCCGTCGGCGTGCTCAACATGGAATGCCGCCACCGCCGCAAGGATGGCGGCCTGTTTCCGGTCAGCTCCACCGTGAGCTATGTGAAGCAGGGCGATGCCGAATATTCCTTCGTGTCGGCGCGCGATATCAGCGACAGGAAGATTGCCGAGGAGCGACTCGCTCAAACCGAACAACGTTTTGCGCTGGCGCGGCGTAGTGCGCGTATCGGCGTTTGGGAGTGGGGCATCGAAACCGGAAGCGCCGAATGGTCGGACGAAACCTTCCTGATCTATGGTCACGAACCCGGATCCTTTCAGCCGACCTATGAAATATTCGAGAGCCGCGTGCATCCCGACGACCGCGAAGCCCTGCACGCGGCGGAACGCGAGGCGTTCGAAAGCGGCGCGGAATATTACGAATGCGAGTTTCGCGTCGTCATGCCGGACGGCGAAGTGAAACATGTGTTCGACTGCGGCGTGATTAGCCGCGACCAGAACGGCGCCGTCGACTACATGACCGGAATCGTCCAGGATATCAGCCGGCGCAAACGCGCCGAACAAGCCGTCGCAGAAAGCGAACGGCTGTATCGCAATATTCTCGACAACATGCGCGACACCTATTACCGGGCCGACCTGGAGGGACGGCTTGTCATGGCGTCGCGCTCGGCGGAAGCGCTGACCGGTTATTCCATGGATGAACTGATCGGCAAGCAGATGGCGGACTTATATGCGCGCCCCGGGGAGCGCGAAAGATTCCTCGAACTGCTGGCGGAGGCGGGCGGGGAAGTCACGGGTTACGAATACGAAATGCAGCGCAAGGATGGCGGCAAAGCATGGCTATCCGCCAACGTGCGCAATTGGCGCGACGCGGACGGTAAGGTGCTCGGCGTCGAAGGCACCGCGCGTGATGTGACGGCGGCGCGCGACGTCGCCGAGCAGCTTCGCCAGGCGCAGAAAATGGAAGCGGTCGGCCAATTGACCGGCGGAATCGCTCATGATTTCAACAATCTTCTGACCGTCGTAATCGGCAATCTCGATTTGCTGGCGGGCGATACCCCGGACGGCACACCGCAGCGCGACATGATTTCGCGTGCCTATGCGGCGGCGGAGCGCGGCGCGCATCTGACCCACCGGATGCTCGCCTTCTCGCGCAATCAGAGCCTGTCGCCGAGCGTGATCGATCTCAACGAGGTGATCGAAAATATCGGCGACATGCTGCGCGTGACCCTGGGCGAGTCCGTCGAGATTTCATCCCGCCTGTTCGGCGATCTCTGGCCGTGCCGCGTCGACCGCCCGCAATTGGAAAATTCGATCCTCAATCTGGCGATCAATTCGCGCGACGCCATGCCCGACGGCGGCCGGTTCGAGATCGCGGCGGAAAATATCCATCTCGATGCCGCCCAGGCCGAAGCTTACGAGAATGTCGAAGCCGGCGATTATGTGATGTTTTCGGCGACGGATACGGGAAGCGGCATTCCACGGGATGTGATCGAGCGGGTGTTCGATCCGTTCTTCTCGACCAAGGATGTCGGCTCCGGCTCCGGTCTCGGCCTTAGCATGATCTACGGCTTCGCCAAACAGTCCGGCGGCCATGTGACGATCGAGAGCGCCGAAGGCAAAGGCACCACGGTCAAACATTATCTGCCGCGCTGGGTGCCGTGAGGGCTCCCGCCGCCGCCGCCGCTTAGAGCATGTCAGGATCGCTCACGCTCACCCGACACGCTCTAATTAATTGTTATTGAAGCAAATGCGTCGTCGCAGGTGATTCCACCTGCTCGGGATTTGCTCTAGCCCGCCGGCGTCAGATCGAACACCTCCACCTCGCCGATCCGACCCTTGACCTGATGACGCCCCGCCGGGACCGGTTGGAAGGCGTCGCCCAATTGGCGCGCGGTGTCGCCGCTGATCAGGATCGAGACGGCGCGCCCCTCGGGGTGGATCTCCTTGTCCAACTGTTCGAGCCGCTGGCCGATATTCACCGTATCGCCGATGATGGTGTAGTTGAGCCGGCCCGGCGCGCCGATATTGCCGACCGTGGCGTCACCGGAGTGGATGCCGATGCGCATATGGGTCGGCGCTTCGCCGCGCGCTTCGCGCTCGCGGTTGTCCTCGGCGATGCGCCCGGCAATGGCGAGCGCCGCGCGGCAGGCGCGCTCGGCGGCGTCGGGCTGCACTTCGGGCGCGCCCCAAAAGGCCATCACCGCATCGCCAATGAACTTGTCCACCGTGCCGCCTTCCGCCTCGACACATTCAACGACGATGGAGAAATGCGCATTCACATAGGCCGCGACCTCGGCCGCGCGCATGCTCTCCGAGGCGGTGGAGAAACCGGCGATATCGGTGAACATGACGGTGATTTCGCGGCCGTCCGAAATCGAACCCGCCGCCGAGCCGCTCTTGACCAGGCTGCCGACCAGCTTGCGCGGCGCATAAAGCTCGAACCAGCGGAGCGCGCCGAGCATGGCGTTGAAGGAATTGGACTGCTCGTTGAGCTCGCGGAAGATGCTCGGCGGCAGTTCCTCGACCTCGGAGATGTCGAGATCGCGAATGCGCCCGGCCGCCGCCGAGAAGCGCACGATCGGCCGCGCGATGCGCCGCCCGACCAGCACCGCCGCCGCGAGCGAGATCACCAGCGCGATGATCCCGGCAATCAGCGCAATGATCATGCGTTTTATTTCCTCGCCGACATCGGAGGCGCGGAAATAGGCGCCGACCGCCAGGGGCTCCGGCCCGAAGCCGTTCACATTGCGGTAGACATAGACATATTCCGCGCCGTCGGTCTGGATGACATGGCCGTCGGTGTCGGGCGGCAAATGCATCTGCTCCAATTCGTAGCGCCCTTCTTGGCGCCACATGGCAGCCAGCACCGGATCGGCGAAATCGGATACCGCCGGCAGAGGCGCTTCGTTGGAGCCCTGCGGATAGCCCTCGACCAGGAGCGAGTGGGCGAGCACCCGGTCGCGGCCATAAAGAATGAAACGCTGGCCGGCATGGTCCTCTCCGACGGTCGAGACGAAGCTCGACAATTGCTCGACCGATACCACCGCGACGACGGCGCCCGCAAGTTCGTCGCCGCGCAACACCGGATGGGCCAAGTTGAGATAGGTCTTTTTGAATTCGTCGCGCCAAATCGGCGCGCCCCAGTTGGCGCCCGACCCAATGGCCGCCATGCTCGCGCGCACCCTCGGGTCGTTGGAATAATCGAAATCATTGAGGTCGACCCGGTCATGTTCGCGGTCGCGCCCGGCCGCGTAGGCCAGCAAATCGCGGTTGATGAACATCACCGCTTCGATTTGTGGCGCGGCGGCGAGCGCGCCGATGAGAAGTTGGCCGAACGCCGCCTTGTCATGCGGGTCGGCCTTTCCTTGCTCGATCCGCCGGGCGATAAAGCCGGCCTGATGCTCCGCCGGGCGGAGATGCTGTTCGATCTGTTTGACGGCTGCGGTGATTGCCTGGTCGGCATTTGTGCTGAGCAGCGAGAAGGTATTTTTCTGCGCCAGCCACACGCCGACGCCGAGCACGCTGCCGGCGGCGATGAACACCAACAGGCCGATCGCGGTGGCGAGCGTAATGGTGATCGATACGCGGCCACGCAGGCGGTCGTTCACGGCTCGTCCATCGGAATCATGTCGGCGAGGCGCGCGGCGTCAGCATCTTCTTCGCCGATCAGGCCGCGCACGATTCCCGCCCGGTTCGTCGCCGCATGGTTTTGCCCGAGCTTGAATTTGCCTTCGAGGCGTTCGACTTCGATGTCGAAGCCGATAATGCCTTTCATCATCCGGGTAAGAAAATCGGCGGGCGCGTCGGCGGGCGACCAGGGCTCCGTCCGTCCCGCTTCCTGCGCGGCCGACAGCGCATCGAGATGGGCGCGCAGGCGCTCCGTGTCCGCCATCGGGCGCAACGCGCCATGGGCATGCACCACGGCGAAATTCCATGTCGGCACCGCCTTGCCGTCGGTCTTTTTGGAGGGATACCAGGAGGGCGAAATGTAATGCGCGGGCCCGTGGAATATGGCGAGTGCGGAAAGGCTCCCCGGGGCGTCCTGCAAGGCGCGCGACAGCGGATTTGCCTTGGCGAAATGGCCGCTCAGGCGGCACCGGCCCGAATCGCCGTCGGTCAACAACAAGGGCAGGTGATTGGCCTCGATTCCATCGCGTCCGGAGACCACCAGGGTCGCGAGGGGATGAGCGCGGATGAGCGCGTGCAAGACCTCGACGCGCTCCTCGCGAAATGCCGGCGGCTGATACATGCTGTGAGGATCCCGGAGTTGCGCGTTGCCTGTTATCATTATCTAAGCTGTGAAGAATAATGCGCAATAGCGGACCCTGC
>CAZUVO010000123.1:974-1260 GCA_964623955.1 uncultured Rhizobiaceae bacterium | reverse complement strand
ACAATATGAGCGAATTGGAACAGGCGGTCGCTGAGCATTACGGCGCGGCGGGTCTGCTCGCGCGTATCGATGACGGGCTGCGCGCGTCCGGCGCCGACCCGGCGCGCCTCACGTCCGAGCAATTGGCGCCGGTCGATGAGTTTCATGTCGGCGGGCGGGTCGCGACGCAATATGCCGTCGAGAAAATGTCGCGCGGTGCGGTGGATCATGTGCTCGATGTCGGTTGCGGCCTCGGCGGCGCGGCGCGCTTCATGGCGACGGAGGTGGGCTGCCGGGTGACCGGCAT
>CAZUVO010000123.1:0-964 GCA_964623955.1 uncultured Rhizobiaceae bacterium | reverse complement strand
TCGCAGGGACATGGGGCTCCTAAGCGCAGAGGGCGGCATCGACCTGACGCCGGAGTTCATCGCCGTCGCCGAGGCGCTCACCCAGCGCCTCGAGCTCGATGGGTCGATGCGCTTCGAGACCGCCAGCGCCCTTGCCATGCCGTTCGGTGATGCGAGCTTCGATGCGGCGATCAGCTTTCATGTCGCGATGAATATCCAGGATCGCGCCGGGCTCTACGGCGAGATTGCCCGGGTTCTCAAGCCCGGCGCGGTGCTCTGTATTTTCGACATCATGAAGACCGGCGCCGGCGAGATCGTCTATCCGGTGCCGTGGGCCGAAACGGCGGAAACCAGCCATGTCACCAGCCCGGAGGAGACCGAGGCGCTGCTGCAGGGCGCCGGGTTCGAAATCCGCGAGACCGAGAACCGGCGGGAGTTCGCGCTGCAGTTTTTCCGCCAGCGGCTGGCCAACGCGGAGGGCGACGGCCCGCCGCCCTTGGGCATCCACCTGGTGATGGGCGGAGATTGGCGCGGCAAGTTCAAGAATACCCTGGAAAACACCGAAGCCGGGCGCGTCGCGCCGGTGCAGATCACCGCCGCCCGCACCGGCATTTAACCTGGATCATGCGGGGTAAATAGAGTCGCCTTCGGCCATTTTTCGTGGCACGCTATTTGTCCGGACAAACCGTTACAACCAAGTGGCGGGGTCGGACAGCGGAGGTGAATGTGGACAAGCATGATTTCATGCGGCGCGCCATCGAGCTCTGTCAGGAGAAGATGGATTCAGGCGAGGGCGGCTATTGCGCCACTCTCGTGGTCAAGGACGGCGAGGTGATCGGCGAGGGCTGGAACGATGTCCTCAACAATTCCGACCCCACCGGCCATTGCGAAATTCACGCGCTGCGCGCCGCCGGCAAGAAGCTCGGCACCCCGGATCTCTCTGGCTGCGAGCTCTACACCACCTGGGAGCCCTGCCAAATGTGCG
>CAZUVO010000122.1:0-11594 GCA_964623955.1 uncultured Rhizobiaceae bacterium | reverse complement strand
GTCGGCGACCACCGAAAGCATATAGGTCGGCGTGCCGTCGGAGCGCAGGAGTATCATGTCGTCTAGCTGGGAATTGGCTGTTCGCACCGGGCCCTGCACCAGGTCCTCAACCACCGTCTAGCCTTCGATCGGCGCTTTAAAACGGATCGCCGGCGCATCACCTGCGGGTGCTTCGGCCGGGTCGCGGTCGCGCCAGCGCCGGTCATAGAGCATCGGCCGGCCCTCCGCTCGGGCCTGCGCGCGCATGTCCTTCAGCTCTTCGGGCGTGCAATAACAGCGATAAGCCTTGCCCGCATCGAGCAATTTCTGCGCCAGGGCCGCGTGCCGCTCGGCGCCTTTCGACTGAAACAACGCGTCGCCGTCATGGTCGAGGCCAAGCCAGCCGAGGCCGTCGAATATCGCCTGAACGGCGTCGTCAGTTGAGCGCGCGCGGTCAGTATCCTCGATGCGCAGGAGAAACCTGCCGCCTGCATGGCGCGCGAAAAGCCAGTTGAACAATGCGGTTCTGGCGCCGCCGATGTGAAGGTAGCCAGTCGGCGAGGGGGCGAATCTGGTGACGGTGGTCATGCTTTCTTGCCACTCATTCAAGGGCTAGTGTTGCGCTTTGTTGCGCGTCCGGCATGTAACATATTCCGCGCGGCAAGGGGAAATTTCCGGATGCCGCCTGTCCGGGCGCGGCGGCCTCACACACAAGCGGTTGGGTGCGCCATGCAATTGGCTGTGGCCGCGGTCGTCAGCGGTTTGGAATCGATGCGTTACAGAATTGCCCGGTCGAGCGGGTGGTTCATCGGAGACGGCTTGCTTGCCGAGCGTGAGCGATGGCTGCTCTGGGCGCCGGTGACGCTGGCGCTGGGCGTGGCCGGATATTATTCGCTTCCCGCGGAGCCGCCGATTTGGGCCGGGCCGGTCTGGGCGGGCCTCTTTTTCGCCCTCGCCATTCTCGCCCGGCGGCGATTTTGGCTTGTCCTCCTGTTCTTGGCGCTGGCCTTGGCCGGGTGCGGATTGGCGGCGGGGCAGATCCGGACCATGGTTGTCGCCGCGCCCGTTCTCCAGGAGAAGGTCGGCCCGGTCGAGCTGCGCGGCCGATTGGTCGAGAGCGGGGTTGGCGGGGGGCAGCAACGCTATGTTTTGGAAAATTTATCAATACGCGGCCTGGCGGCGGATGATACGCCGCTTCGCGTGCGCATCGCGGTCCGCGTACCAAGCCACAGCGGCGATGGTAACGCCATGCCGCTCCGGCCCGAACCCGGCGATTATATTCGCCTGCGCGCGTCCCTGCGTCCGCCGCCAGAGCCCGTCGCGCCCGGCGCCTGGGATTTCGGCCGGCAATATTGGTATCAGCAGATCGGCGCCGTGGGATTTTCCTATGGTGCGGCGGAAATTCTCGATCAAGAAGGCGCTGAAGCAGGCCGCGGTGGCGGCATGTCGGCTTGGCTGCGCAGCTTACGGCACCGGATCGCGGCGCGCATCGTCGATGTCTTAGGTGATCGCGGCGGCGGGCTCGCGGCGGCGCTGCTCACCGGCGACAGGAGCGCAATTCCCCAGTCCACCCTGGAGAATATGCGGGCATCTGGCCTTGCGCATTTGCTGGCGATTTCGGGTCTCCATATTGGGTTGGTCGCAGGCATCATTTTCGTCGTCGCCCGGCTGGGATTGGCACTAATCGAGCCCGTCGCCTTGCGCTACCCCATCAAGAAGTGGGCCGCCGCGACGGCTCTTGTCGGGTCGCTCTGTTATCTGTTGCTGTCCGGCGCGAGTATCCCAACCCAGCGCGCCTTTATGATGACCAGCTTGGTGCTACTCGCAGTCATGCTCGACCGTACATCGCTATCGATGCGGCTGATCGCGCTCGCCGCATTTCTCCTGCTTCTGCTTCGGCCCGAAAGCCTGTTGGGGCCGAGTTTTCAGATGTCCTTCGCGGCGGCCGTGGCGCTTGTCGCGGCCTATGAATATTTGCGTCGGCCCATGGCGAGGCTGGCTTCGGGCGCGAGCCTCAAAACGCGGCCGTTTTTCTATCTTCTTGGCATTGCCGTTACATCGATCATTGCCGGCGGCGCGACGGCGCCGTTCGCGATCTATCATTTCAACCGCTTTGCCGAATATGGCCTCTTGGCCAATCTCGCGGCTGTGCCGCTGACCGGTCTCTGGGTGATGCCCTGGGGGCTGCTGGCTCTGTTGCTCATGCCGTTCGGGCTTGAGCATCTCGCCCTCGAGCCCATGAGCCTAGGATTACAGGCGATGGATTGGATCGCCGGCAGCGTCGCGGGCCTGCCTGGCTCGGTCGTTCATGCCGGCGCCATGCCGCCCCTCGCGCTCATTCTGATCGCCCTTGGCGGCGTCTGGCTATGTATCTGGCGGCGGCGATGGCGGTGGGCTGGGCTCGCTCTCGCCGTACCAGGGCTGGTCTTGATGTTTACCCATCGCTCGCCCGATATTTTGATCGACGGTGACGGGCGGCTGATGGCAACCCGCACTGAGGGCGGCGAGATGTGGCTCTCATCATTGCGCCGCGCCCGCTTTGCCGGTGACATCTGGCTGAGACGAGCAGGGCAGGGGAATTCGCCAGTGTGGCCCTGGCGCGAGGGTGATCCGGCGCCCGAAGGACTGCGCTGCGACTCCCTCGGTTGTGTGCAAGAAATCCACGGGCAGAAAATCGCGTTTGTCCGTGACGCCCGCGCATTGCCTGAGGATTGCACCGAGGCGAACCTCCTCATCAGTCTTATTCCTGTGAGAGCGGATTGCTTCGCGCCGCATACGGTAATCGACCGCTTCGATCTATGGCAAAGTGGCGCTCATGCGATTTGGTTGGAAGATAATGGCGCGCACGTACAAACGGTCGCCGACAAGCGCGGAGACAGACCCTGGGTAAGGCAGCGGGATAACAGGTAGGGCGCCGGCAATTAATCCAGGCGCCGCCGTTCAGTAATTACGTAAAATTCCGGACAGCCGGCCTTGCACGCGGACGCGCCCGGGGCCGAAGATTCGCGTCTCGTAATCCTTGTTGGCAGGCTCAAGGGCGATCGATTCGCCCTTACGGCGCAGGCGCTTTAACGTCACTTCGGATTCGTCCACCAGAGCGACGACGATGGTGCCGTTCTCCGCGGCTTCGCAACGCTCGATAATGGCTGTGTCACCATCGAGGATGCCGGCCTCGACCATCGAATCGCCATCGACTTCGAGGGCATAATGATCACCTTTTCCCAACATGCTGGCGGGAATGCCGATTGCGTTCGATTCATCGCGCATCGCCTCGATCGGCATGCCGGCGGCGATCCGTCCGTATAGCGGAAGGGAAACGACTTCACTGGAATCGGCCGGACGGTGGCTGCGGCCCTGGGTGAAGTCTCCCTCGATAACGCTGGGTCGAAAGCCCTTATCCCCCGAGGGAACGGGCGCAGCGCCGTGCGACGGCGGCAATTTGGCAACTTCGAGCGCGCGCGCACGGTGAGGCAGCCGGCGCAGAAATCCACGTTCCTCAAGGGCCGTGACAAGCCGATGAATACCGGATTTCGATTTCAGATTGACCGCCAGCTTCATCTCTTCGAATGACGGGGCGGTGCCGTGTTTTTTGAGGTGTTGGTCGATGAAGAGCAGTAGTTCCAGCTGTTTTTTGGTCAGCACGTCCGGCCCTCCAGCAAATGAACAAAATAGAAACTAATCTGAATGTTCTATTTTAGTTCTTTTTCGCTGTCAAGCGAATATCACGGCGCTAGGCCCCAGCCGAGGCGAAATTTGCCTAAATGACGGGAACGCCGGACGTGAAGGGTATGACTTTGACTTTATCGCCCTTGGCGACTGGTGGGTCATGCGGCGGGCGCAAGATGAGGGCCTCGGACTGGACCAGGAGGGAGATCATCGAACTGTCCTGGCGCTTGAAGGGCGTCACCGTAAGTTCACCGTCTTCCGCGGTCTTCAGTGTTGCGCGCAGATAATCTTGCCGCTCGTCATTAGCGCCGAGATCGCGGTCGACGCGCACAGACAACTCCGTAAGCCCAGTGTCGGCGAGACCCAGCAGTCGGAAAATCGCCGGGCGTAAAAATATCAGAGCGCACACCAAGGTCGAGACGGGATTTCCCGGCAAGCCGAGGACCCGCGTGTCGCCGATCGAGCCGAAAATAAGCGGCTTGCCGGGGCGCATGGCAATCTTCCAGAAATCGAGCTTGAAGCCGATTTCGCCGAGCACACTTTGAACCAAATCATGATCGCCGACCGAGGCGCCCCCGGTGGTCACCAGAATATCGGCGCCGCGCGCGCCTTCCGCCATGGTTTTTAATTGCTGCCGCTCGTCCGGTGCGATACCGAGATTGAACGGCTCGCCGCCATAGGTTTGTACTGCCGCGGCGAGGGCGTGGGAATTCGAACTGACGATCTGATTGGGCCCGATCGGTGCACCGGGCATGACGATCTCGTCGCCGGTGGCGAGGATTGCCACCCGTGGCCGGCGCCGCACCGAGAGCGCCGGGTGGTTCATGCTGGCGGCATAACCGATGGCGCGCGGCGTCAGGCGCAGCCCCGCCGTGAGGCCGACATCGCCGGCGCTGAAATCTAGACCGGCGGGGCGCACATAATTGCCCTTTTGGGCCGCTTGCAGAATTGTGATCTCGTCGCCCTGGGTTTCGGTATCTTCTTGAATGACGATGGTGTCCGCACCGTCCGGCAGGCGCGAGCCGGTATAGATGCGCACCGTCTCGCCGGGGCCGACCGAGCCCTCGAAATGCTGCCCGGCGGGCACTGCGCCGATCTGCTTCAGCGTGACCGGCGCTTCGCTCACATCGGCCGCGCGCACCGCATAGCCGTCCATCGCCGAGACGTCGAACGGCGGCTGGGTCGTGCGTGAAATCACATCTTCCGCCAGCACCCGGCCGCAGGCATCGGCGAGCGCGACGCGTTCGGCGGGGAGCGGTTCGAACGCGCCGGCAATGCGTGAAACGGCCTCGGCAACGGGGATCATCGGCGCTTCGTCCTTTGGCGGCGGGTTGCTAGTCCTGGCTGAAATCGCCGGACTTGCCGCCGGCCTTGTGGGTCAGCCGCACATCGGTGATGCGCATCGCGCGATCGACCGATTTGCACATGTCGTAAACCGTGAGCGCCGCGACCGAGGCTGCGGTCAGCGCCTCCATCTCGACCCCGGTGCGGGATTTGAGGCGGCAGGTCGCGCTGATATCGACCGCGCTCCGCTCGCTGTTGCACACCAGATCCACATCGACCGCATCGAGCCCGAGCGGATGGCAGAGCGGGATCAAATCCGAGGTGCGCTTGGCCGCCATGACGCCGGCGAGCCGCGCGACCTGCAGCACATCTCCCTTCTTGACGCCGCCGGTCACGATCAACTCGACCGTCTCGGGCTGCATGAGCACGCTCGCCTTCGCGGTGGCGCTGCGCTCGGTCACTTGTTTTTCCGACACGTCGACCATGCGGGCGCGGCCCTGATCGTCGAAATGGGAGAAGGATGACATGATCAGGCACTCGCTTTCTTGGCCGCGCCGCCGGTGAGCAGGTCGACGGTCGCTTGCGTGACGTCGGTCTGGCGCATCAGCGATTCGCCGACCAAAAAGCGGCTAACGCCGATCCGCGCCATGCGCATCAGATCGTCGTGCGAATAGAGGCCGCTTTCGCACACCACATCGCAGCCTTCCGGTATGCCGGGCAACAGCTTTTCCGTGGTCGCCAAATCAACGTCGAGTGTTTTGAGATTGCGGTTGTTCACCCCGATCAGTGCCGCACCGAGCTGGGCCGCGCGGGCGAGCTCTTCCGCGTCATGCACTTCAACCAGCACATCCATGCCCCAATCCTCGGCAGCAGCTTTCAACTCCGCCGCCTCCACGTCGGACAGCGCCGCCATGATCAGCAGGATGCAGTCCGCGCCAAGTGCCCGCGCTTCGACGACCTGATAAGGGTCGAGCATGAAATCCTTGCGCAAGGCGGGAAGTGCGACGGCTGCGCGGGCCTCGGTAAGGAATTCGTCCTCTCCCTGGAAATAGGGCCTGTCCGTCAGCACGGAAAGGCAGGCGGCGCCACCTGATTCATAGGCGCGGGCAAGGGAAGGGGGGGCGAAATCGCTCCGGATCAGCCCCTTGCTGGGCGAGGCCTTCTTCAGTTCGGCGATGAGCGCGAGCCCGCCATTTTTCGATGCCCGGGAGAGCGCGGACGCAAAGCCGCGCGGCGGCGAAGTTTGCCGGGCGGCGGTCTCGAGCTCGACGAGCGAGCGGCGCTCCTTGCAGGCGGCGATATGGCCACGCTTGTCGGCGCATATCTTGGCGAGAATGTCGCTCATGCGGCACTGTTGGTAATGACGACCAGCTTGTCCAGGGTCGCCCGCGCGGCGCCGCTGTCGATGGCTTCCGCCGCGACGGCGGCCCCTTCTTTAAGATTGTCGGCCCGGCCGGCGACGATCAGGGCGGCGGCGGTGTTGAGCAATACGATATCGCGGATCGGCCCGGGTGCGCCGTCGAGCATTGCCGCCATGGTGCGGGCGTTCTCGTCGCCATCGCCCCCCTTGATATCGTCGAGCGAGGCCCGCGCCAGTCCGGCTTCCTCCGGGGTCACTTCGAATTTGCGCAAATCGCCGTGGAGCAATTCCACCACTTGGCTTGGGCCGGTGGTGGTAAGCTCGTCGGTGCCGTCCGAGCCATGCACGACCCACACCCGCTCCGAGCCGAGATTGCGCAGTACTTGGGCCATGGGCTCCGCCCATACCTCGTCGAACACGCCGATCAATTGCCGCTTGGCGCCCGCCGGGTTGGAGAGCGGCCCGAGCAGATTGAAAATGGTGCGCGTGCCGAGCTCGACCCGCGTCGGTGCCACATGACGCATGGCACCGTGATGCCGGGGCGCCATCAGGAAGCCAATATTGGCCTGCCACAGCGCATCGCGCACCAGCGCCATATCGGCCTCGATATTGACGCCAAGTGCGGTCAGCACGTCGGCCGAGCCGGACCGGGAGGACAGTGCCCGATTGCCATGCTTGGCGACCGGTATGCCGCAGGCGGCGGAAACGATGGCGGCGCCGGTGGATACATTGAACGTCCCTTTGGCATCGCCGCCGGTGCCGCAGGTATCGATGGCGCCGTCGGGCGCGTCGATTGCCACGGCGCGGGCGCGCATGGCCTTGGCGCCGCCGGTAATTTCGTCGACAGTTTCGCCGCGCACGCGGAGCGCCATGAGAAGGCCGCCCATCTGCGCCGGCGTCGCTTCGCCCGCCATCATGATGTCGAACGCCTGCTCCGCCTGCTCGACGCTGAGCGTTGCTCCCGTCGCGGCAAGAGCGATCAGGGCGCGGAAATCCAGTGGGGTCGCATTCATGCCGAGCCGCCCCCGGTTACGATTTCGAGAAAATTCTTCAACAATTCATGCCCTTGTTCGGAGGCGATGCTCTCCGGGTGAAACTGAACGCCATGAACGGGTTGTTCGCGATGGGCGAGGCCCATCACCACACCGTCCTCCGTTTCGGCGGTAACTTCAAGGCAATCCGGCAGCGACTCCCGCTCGACGATGAGCGAGTGATAGCGTGTGGCGGAAAAGGGCGTCGGCAAGCCTTGAAACAGACCCTCGCCGCGATGATGAATATCGCTCGTCTTGCCATGCATCAATTTACCGGCCCGTACCACTTTGCCGCCGCAGGCCTGGCCGATCGCCTGATGGCCGAGGCAGACGCCCATCAGCGGGATGCCACCGGCATTCTTCTCGATCAAATCGAGGCAGATGCCCGCCTGGTCCGGATCGCACGGGCCAGGGGACAGCACGATGCCATCCGGCTTCATCGCCAAGCTTTCCTCGGCGCTGATCGCGTCATTGCGATAAATCGTCACATCCGCCCCCAACTCGCCGAAAAAATGGACGAGGTTGTAGGTGAAGCTGTCGTAATTGTCGATTAAGAGCAACATATCAATATGTTATAGCCGTAAATTCGGAAAATGCATCGGGTCATTGACCTTCCAGTCACTGGAAGGGTCATATAAACTCTATCACCCACCATTTGCCGGTGGCGTCATACCTTACCGTCTCTTGAATTTGAACACCGCCCTATGTATTCGACCTCTTCTCATTGCTGTCACGCGCCTTCCGAGGGGCGGGGGAGTGCCCCGGCGCCGCGCTCGGACGCGAATTACATCTGCCCCATGTGCCCCGGCGTGGGGAGCGAGGTACCGGCGGTTTGCCCGAGTTGCGGCATGGCTTTGGAGGCCGCGGCGCCACCTCCCATGCGGCAGACAAAATTTGTCTGCCCGATGCATCCGGAAATCGAATCTCCCGAGCCTGGCGACTGCCCGATTTGCGAAATGGCGCTGGAGCCGAGCACGATACAGATCGACGCGCCGCCGGATCCAGAAATGATCAGCATGACCCGCCGCCTATGGCTGGGCGGGGCACTGGCGCTGCCGCTGCTATTTATCGCCATGTCCGAGATGATCCCCGGCGCGCCCTTGCAAGATATTGCGTCCGTCAGGCTCTGGACCTGGGTACAACTCGCCCTAGCGGCACCGGTCGTGCTGTGGGGCGGATGGCCGTTTTTCGAACGCGGTTGGCGCTCGGTCGTCACCGGCAACCTCAACATGTTCACCCTGATCGCGCTCGGCACTGGCGTGGCGTTGGTCTACAGCATCGTCGCCACCGTCGCACCGCACATCTTCCCCGCCGCGTTCCGCTCGGAGGCCGGCGACGTGCCGGTCTATTTCGAGGCGGCCGGGGTGATCATCGTCCTCGTCATTCTTGGCCAGGTGATGGAATTGCGCGCCCGCGCCCGCACCGGGCAAGCGCTCAGGGCCCTGTTGGATCTCGCGCCGGCCACTGCGCGCCTCGTGCGCGACGACGGCTCGGAGAGCGATGTGGCCTTGGAGGCCGTCAATGTGGGTGACCGCCTGCGCGTGCGACCGGGTGAAAAAATACCGGTCGACGGCGTGATCCTGGAAGGCGCCAGCGCCGTCGATGAATCGATGATGACGGGAGAATCGCTGCCAGTGGAAAAATCCGCCGGCGATTCGGTGACCGGCGGCACCTTGAACGCAAGCGGCGCCTTCGTCATGGCCGCCGAACATGTCGGTGCCGAAACGCTGCTCTACCGCATCGTCCAGATGGTGGGCGATGCCCAGCGCAGCCGGGCGCCGATCCAGCGTGCGGCGGACCGGGTCGCGGCCTGGTTCGTGCCCGGCGTGCTCGCGGCGGCGCTGGCGACCGCGATCGTTTGGGGTCTGTTCGGCCCGGCGCCCAGCCTGGGATACGCCTTGGTCAATGCGGTTGCCGTGTTGATTATCGCCTGTCCCTGCGCCCTCGGCCTGGCGACGCCGATGTCGATCATGGTCGGTGTCGGGCGCGGCGCCCAAGCCGGCGTTTTGATCCGCGATGCCGCGGCGCTGGAACTGTTCGAGAAAGTGGACACGCTCGTGGTCGATAAGACCGGCACCCTGACGGAAGGCAAGCCGCGTCTCGCGGCAGTGGAAGCGCTATCGGGCCACACTGAAGACGAGGTCCTCAGCCATGCCGCCAGTTTGGAGCGGGCCAGCGAGCATCCCTTGGCGCGCGCCATCGTCGATGCCGCCGGTGAACGCAAGCTCGATCTTGGCGAGGTGCGCGATTTCCACGCCGAAACCGGACGCGGCGTGACGGGGAAAGTTAGCGGGGTTTCGGTCGTGCTCGGCAACGCCCGTCTGTTTGCGGAAAAAGAGATCGATATTGGCGACCTCGAAACTGTTGCCGAGGAGCACCCCGCCGTTGGCCGTACGGCGATGTACGTCGCCTTGGATGGCGTTGCCGCGGGCTTGGTCGCCGTCGAGGACCGAATCAAGGAATCTTCCTTCGAGGCCATGCGCCGCTTGCATGCGGATGGCGTGCGCGTCGTGATGCTGTCCGGCGACAATCCGGTGACGGCGAATTCCGTTGCCCGCGCGCTCGGTATCGATGAGGTTCAGGCCGAGGTGCTTCCGGCGCAAAAGCAGGAAGTCGTGCAGGCTTTGCGCGACGAAGGGCGTATCGTCGCCATGGCCGGCGACGGGGTCAACGACGCACCGGCGCTAGCCGCGGCCCATATCGGCATCGCCATGGGCACCGGCACTGATGTCGCCATCGAGGCGGCGGCGATAACTCTGTTGCGCGGCGATCTCGGCGGCATCGCGCGGGCGCGCGAGCTGAGCCGGGCGACGATGCGCAATATCCGGCAAAATCTCTTTTTCGCCTTCGGCTATAATTTCCTCGGCATTCCTATCGCCGCCGGCGTGCTGTTTCCACCCTTCGGCCTGTTGCTGAATCCAATGATCGCAAGTGCCGCGATGAGCCTCAGTTCCGTATCCGTCATAACGAATGCGCTACGCCTGCGCGTCGCAAGACTGTGAGCCTATGAGCAAGCGCGCCACCTATCAGCGTATCGCCAGATGGTACGACTTTCTCGACGCGCGCTTCGAACGCAAGCGCTACCAGCCGATCCGTCCGCTCCTGTTTGACGGTCTCAAAGGCCGCATTCTCGATGCCGGCGTCGGGACCGGCTGCAATATCCCGTTCTATCCGCAGGATGCGGAGATGGTCGGCATCGATCTCAGCCCCGCCATGCTGGCCCGCGCCACCCGCCGGCGAGAGGAAAACGGACGGGACGTTGCGCTCCATGAAATGGATGTGATGAACCTCTCGTTCGATGACGACAGCTTCGATGCGGTGGTGTCGACATTTCTCTTTTGCGTACTCGAGCCGGCGCATCAATTGCCGGCGCTGAAGGAGCTTGCTCGGGTTTGCAAACCCGGCGGCGAGCTCCGCCTGCTCGAATACAGCTACTCGAAAAATCCCAGGAAGCGCTTCGTCATGAAACTGTGGGCGCCCTGGGTGCGTTTTGCCTATGGCGCGGCCTTCGACCGAAACACCCACCTCTATCTCGAAGAGGCCGGGTGGCAGGAGGTCGAAAACCGCTTTCTCGTTGAGGATATTGTCCGCCTAATTGTCGCCCGCCCCCTGGCGCGCGAGTAGTGAGCGCCTGTCTCTTGCATTATGATTGACGCAGCGCGGAACCTTCCTGGTGAACCCTATGAAAAATGATGATGGCCTGTTGCGCCTCCACACATCAGACAATGTCGTCGTGAGCAAAGCCGATCTCGCTGCGGGCAGCCAGTTGCCGGACAATGGCGACTTGCTTGAGGTGACGGATGCGATCCCGTTCGGCCACAAGGTCGCGACCGAGGCGATCGACAAGGACGCGGCGGTGCGCAAATACGGCCAGATCATTGGCTTCGCGGCGAGCGAAATCTCCGCCGGCCAACACGTGCATGAGCATAACCTCGCCTTTGCCGAGTTCGCACGGGACTATGAATTCGGCGCTGACGCCAGGCCGACCGACTATGTCGCCGAGGCGGAGCGCGCCACCTTCCAGGGCATTGTTCGCGCTGACGGCCGCGTGGCCACGCGCAACTATCTCGCCGTCATCACCTCGGTGAACTGCTCGGCTACGGTGGCGCGCTATATTTGCGATCATTTCCGTGGTCCTGGGCTAGAGCGCTGGCCGAATGTCGATGGTGTCATAGCGCTGACCCATGGCGCGGGCTGCGGCACCGCGGCCCATGGCGATGGCTTCGATTATTTGCGCCGCTGCATAGCCGGCTATGCACAACATCCCAACATCG
>CAZUVO010000121.1:1289-11598 GCA_964623955.1 uncultured Rhizobiaceae bacterium | reverse complement strand
CGCAATGCTCGCCGGCCCACACCGCGACGGCCTCGCCGACTTCGTTGCCGGCAGCGAAATTTTCCTGGAGCGCATCGCGGACGGCCGCGAAGGCCGGGTCGCAAAAGCCGTGAATTTCAACCGCCATATTTCCTCCTCACATCACCGTGCGGATGACGTTGAGCCCTTCGAACAGGTCGAATATGCGCGCGACATAATGGTCGCGCACGGTGAAGCGCGCTTCGCCCTTGCCGCGTAATTCGCTCTCCAGCGCGATGAGCAATTTCTTGAGGCGGCGCTGGTGGATGCCGAAGCGGCGCTGGATTGGGTCGCTGACCACGCCGGAGAAGGCGGCGAACACCGCGCCGGCGGCAACCAGGCCGCCGGTGGTGCCGATGGTCACCGCCGCTGGCGCGACAGCGGGAAAAAGCCCGTACCACAAGCCGCCGATACCGGCGCCGAGAGGAAAGGACGCGATGGCGGCGCTTTGCACCAGGGCATGCGCCGCGACCGGTCCGAGCGACATCATGCCCGGCGTCAATTGCTTGAAGGCGACCGCGCCGATGCCGGCGCCGAGCAGGGTATTGCTCATATCCGCCGAGGAGACCCGGGTGCTCTGATAGGTATGGACCGCGCCCGAGAGCCAGGCGCGAAAATCGGTATCGTCGCCGCTCACGCCGGAGGCCTTCAGCCGCTCGGCGATGGCGCCTTCGACCCGCGCATCGCGCAACAGCTCCTCTGCCAGGGCGTCATGCTCCGAGACGCGCTCGCCCTGGCGGTAGGGCAGTTCAAGAAAATCGATAAAGAGCCGCCATTCGAGCTCGCGGGCGACATCGGTCTTGAGATAGAAACGCCGGCTCTCCAACCATACGGCACTCTGATTACGTCGTAACATACGGGCGCCCTTGGCAAGAATCTGCATCGTCAGAAACGGCGCCGTGAGCGCCAGATTGGCCGGTGCGCGCAACACATCGAGGCCGATCGCATGGCGGTGCAACCGCAGCGAGCCGATAAAGCTGAAATTATCCTTGGCGAACTGCTCGACCTTGGCGCGGCGCATCGCGCAATAGCGCGAGACCGCCTGATCGACGATATCCCGCGCCAGCGCTTCGTCGACTGGCGCGGGAAGCGCCTGCTCCGCGCTCATCCGTTCAGAATGTCTTCGACCTTGGTGCCGTGCCAGCCGGCCTCGCGCTTGCTCCAATAGATATCCTGGATACGGCTGGTGAGGATGCCCTTATGGCCGTTGCCGATCGGCTTGCTGTCGAGCTGGGTCACCGGCATGACGCCGCCGGCGGTGGTGCTGCAAAATATCTCGTCGGCCTCTTTGAGCTCGTCCGGGTGCAGCTTGCGCTCTTCATAAGCGATGCCTTCCAGCTCGCAAATCTCGCGCACCGAGCGCCGCGTGATGCCTTCGAGAATATTACTGTCCGGCGTCGAAACCTTGCCGTCGCGCACCATGAACATATTATAGCCCGGCCCCTCGGTGAGATAGCCATCCGGGCCGCAGAGCAGCGAATCGTCGCAGCCATGGTCATAGGCCTCGAAGCGCGATTGCACGAGATCGGCGCGGTCGTAATTTTTGAAGCGCTGATCGATCGCCTTGGAGGACACGCGCTCGACGCTGGAGACATAAAGATTAACGCCGTTGCGGCATTTCTCCTCGCCCCAGATCCAGGCATAGGGCGTGGCATAGGCAACGAACTGGCATTCGCCGAGGCGCGGATCGCGGGTTTGGCTCGGGATCACGCCGCGCGTCATCTGCACCTTGATATAGGCATTGTCGATCTCCGCGCGCTCGACGCATTCAGCGCAGATGCGGCGCATTTCGTCCTGGCTGTAGGGGCTCTTCAGGCGGAACCCCTCGATCGATTGGTGGAAGCGCTCGAGATGCTCGTCGAGCATGAAGATCCAGCGATTCCACGCCGAGGTGACGTCATAAACCACATCGCCCCACACGAAGCCGGAATCGAAAATCGACATCCGCGCCTCGTCGGGCGTCACATATTCACCATCGATGAAAACGATACCGTCGGACATGACCTCTCCCCGCTCTAGCTGCTGTTCTCCTTCGCCAGCTTATCGAAAGCGGTGAGCCTGTCCAAGAGGGCGGGCATGTCTTTGAGCGGCACCATATTGGGGCCGTCGGAGGGGGCGCTGTCCGGATCCGCATGGGTTTCCATGAAAACCGCGGCAACGCCGACCGCCACGGCGGCACGCGCCAGGACCGGCACGAATTCGCGCTGGCCGCCGCTCGTCGTCCCCTGCCCGCCCGGTTGCTGCACCGAATGGGTCGCGTCATAGACCACCGGGCAGCCGGTGGCAGCGAGCTCCGGCAGGCTGCGCATATCGGAAACCAGAGTGTTGTAGCCGAACGATGCTCCGCGCTCGCACACCAGCACATTGGGATTGCCGGCCTCTGTGATCTTGGCGACGACGTTTTTCATGTCCCAGGGCGCGAGGAACTGGCCTTTCTTGACATTCACCGCCCGGCCGGTCGCACCGGCAGCAAGCAGGAGGTCGGTCTGGCGGCAAAGAAAGGCGGGAATCTGCAGCACATCGACCGCCTCGCCGACGGCGGCGCATTGCTCTGCGCTGTGCACATCGGTCAGCACCGGGCAGCCAACCGCTTCGCGCACCTCGGCGAGGATCGGCAGCCCTGCCGCCATGCCGATGCCGCGCTCGCTCGCGGCACTTGTGCGGTTCGCCTTGTCGAACGAGCTCTTGTAAATGAGCGGAATATCGCGCGACCGCGTCATTTCGGCCAGGGCCTGAGCGGTCTCGATCGCGTGATCGCGGCTTTCGATTGCGCAAGGGCCGGCGATGAGGCTAAGCGGCAAATCGTTGCCTACGGTAAAATTGCCGATTGGGACGTGGCGCGGGGCCGTCATGTCACGCGTTCCGAATGATCAGACCAACCGCGACTGGTCGACGGCGGCCTTGACGAAGGACGCGAACAGAGGATGCGGCGCGAAGGGCTTGGATTTGAGCTCGGGATGGAACTGTACGCCGATGAACCAAGGATGGTCGTCACGTTCGACGATTTCCGGCAATTCGCCGTCCGGCGAAAAGGCGGCGAAGCGCAGGCCAGCCTCTTTCAATTGGCGCTGATAATTGACGTTGACCTCGTAGCGGTGGCGGTGGCGCTCGCTGATCAGGCCAGAGCCATAGGCGCCGCGCACCTTGCTGCCAGTGCGCAGCAGCGCATCATAGGCGCCGAGGCGCATGGTACCGCCGAGATTGTCGCCGGCGGTCCGCCGCTCGACCTCCTCGCCGCTCTTCCACTCAGTCATCAGGCCGACCACGGCGTCATCGCACGGGCCGAATTCGGAGGAGCTCGCCTGCGCCATACCGGCCAGATTGCGCGCCGTCTCGATCACCGCGAGCTGCATGCCGAAACAAATGCCGAAATAGGGCACCTGCTTGGTGCGAGCGAAGGTCACGGCGGCGATTTTGCCCTCCGCGCCGCGTTCGCCGAAGCCGCCGGGCACGAGGATGCCGTTCACGGATTCGAGCTCATGCATGGCATCGTCGTCTTCGAAGATATCGGCGTCGATCCAGCGCCGGGCGACCCGCACATTGTTGGCGATGCCGCCATGCACCAGCGCCTCGTCGAGCGACTTATAGGCGTCCTGCAAGCCGGTATATTTGCCGACCACGGCGATGCTCACCTCGCCTTCCGGCGCGAGCAGCCGCTCGACAATGTGATGCCACACTTCGAGATTGGGCTCGCTCTCGCTGTCGAGGCCAAAATGGTCGAGCACCTGGGTATCGAAGCCTTTTGCGTGATAGTGGATCGGCACTTGGTAGATGCTTTCCACATCAGTCGCCGCGATGACGCGGCGCTCAGGCACGTTACAGAACAGCGCGATTTTGCGTCGCTCGGAATCGGGAATATCGCGGTCGCTGCGGCACAGCAGAAGATCGGGCTGAATGCCGATGCTGCGCAACTCCTTGACCGAATGCTGCGTCGGCTTGGTCTTGAGCTCGCCCGCCGCGCCGATATAGGGCAGCAGCGTCAGGTGCACATACATCACCCGATCGGGGCCCAATTCGTAGCCGAACTGGCGGATTGCCTCGAAAAACGGCAGGCCCTCGATATCGCCGACCGTGCCGCCGATCTCGATAAGGACGAAATCCGTGCCCTCCGCTTCGGTGGTGAAGGCCTCTTTGATCGCATCGGTCACGTGGGGAATGACCTGTACGGTCCCGCCGAGATAATCGCCGCGGCGCTCGCGGGCGATCACGTTGGAGTAGATCTTGCCTGCGGTGACGCTGTCACTGCGCCGCGCCGGCACACCGGTGAATCGCTCATAATGGCCGAGATCCAGGTCGGTCTCGGCGCCGTCGTCGGTGACGTAGACCTCGCCATGTTGATAAGGGCTCATGGTGCCCGGATCGACATTCAGATAGGGATCGAACTTGCGCAATCTGACCGAATAGCCGCGCGCCTGGAGAAGCGCGCCGAGAGCAGCGGAAGAAAGACCCTTTCCGAGGGAGGAAACCACGCCGCCGGTGATAAAGATGTACCGCGTCATGGACGCTTAACGTAGCAGAGCCCGGGCAAAGCCCCAAGCGGAAGGTCGAGGAATTTTTTCCGAGCCGCTGAAGTGCCGGGATTTGAAGGCTTATCAGTCAGGCGAGGGAACGGTGGGATCGTCGCTTTGACCGCCTTGCCGCTCCGACTCGGGAATATTGTCGCCCTCAGACGGGCTTGAATCCAGACCGCCATCCAAAGCGTTCGGATCATAGTCCTCGGAATCGAATGGCTGCAGCGCGTTCGAATCCTCGAGGAGCGGCTCCGTCGGAACATCCATAACCGAGGCGCCCTCGTCCGAATCGCGTCCGAGTATGGCCAGCACGAGGCTCAGGATCATGAACGCCGCACCAAGTGCGGCTGTCGCACGGGTCAGGAAATTGGCTGAGCCACGCGCCGAGAACATGGCGCCCGGGCCGCCACCGCCGCCGATACCGAGCGCGCCGCCTTCGCTGCGCTGAATCAGCACCGCGCCGATCATGGCAACCGCAACGATCACCAATATGACGAGTAGTATGGTTTCCACCCTTACCTCGCTGGGTTCTCTAGCGGCCGTACTGCGCGCAAATTGTCCAAAAACTCTCGGCCGAAAGACTGGCGCCGCCAACCAAAGCGCCGTCGACGCCCGCAATCGACAGGATGTCAGCAGCATTTTCGGCTTTGACGGACCCGCCATATAACACGCGCAACCCGCTTTCGCCGCTTGTTTTTATCGCTCCGTAGGTTTTGCGGATATGGCCATGCATGTCGCCGATTTCCGCCATACTCGGAGTGCGGCCGGTGCCGATCGCCCAGACCGGCTCATAGGCGATGGCGATCGAGCCGCTGTCCCCCTCGGCGGGCAGCGATTTCTCCAATTGTTCGCCGACCACTTCGAGGGCGCGGCCGGCGTCGCGCTCTTGCTCGCTCTCGCCGACGCAGAGAATCGCGCCCAAGCCCGCTCGAAGTGCTGCGGAAATCTTGTCGCGCACCATTTCGTTCGTTTCACCATGGTTCGCGCGGCGCTCCGAATGACCGAGAATGACATAGCCGCAGCCGCTATCGACGAGCATCTCAGCGCTGATGTCGCCGGTATGCGCGCCCTTCTCCGCCCCATGGCAGTCCTGACCGCCAAGCGCGACGCCCGCGCCCTGCAAAACGTCGCGCAGTTCGAACAAAAGCGTCGCCGGCGGACAGACCACGATGTCACACGCCACCTCGCCCGCCCCACCCTTAAGTTCGGCGAGCGCGCGTGCCAGATCGCGACTGTCACGCCGCAATCCATTCATCTTCCAATTGGCGACGACCATCGGGCGTACCGCCGCCGCGCCGCCCAAAGGTTGAGACATGAGACACCATGAAAAATGCGGAAAAGCGGCGCAGAATTAGCATAGCGCTCCGGCGATTGCCAGCACCGCCGGGCCGGCTCGGGGATCGGCAATTGCGTATTGCGGCGCTCCCCGCGCGCCTCTATGATCCGGTGCATCGCCCTCGGGCGGGCATCCCGCAGTTTCAATGGGTTAGAGAGGATTCTTCACGGCTATGCTCAATGCTCTCAGGACCGGTTCGCAGACCTGGACCGGAAAAATCATCATGGTCATAGCCGGCGCCGCCCTCGTCATCGGCCTCGGGTTCGGCGATGTGTTCAGAGGCGGCGGCAGCGCCTCCTCCGTCGCGATGGTCGGCGATGTGGAAATTTCCTCCGCTCGCTTCGAGGCCGAGTTTCGCCGCGAGATGTCGCGCATCCAGCAGCGCGTCCCCAGCCTCACCACGGAACAGGCCATTTCGATGGGTCTCGCCGATCAAGTCCTGCGCAGTCTGATCGGCGAAGCGCTCATCGAAGAAGAAGCGCGCAATATGCGTGTCAGCGTCGCCGATACCATGGTGCGGGACGAAATTCTCGAGCAAAACGTGTTCACTAGTGAAAATGGTGAGTTCGACCGGGCGCGTTATGAACAGATCTTGCGCCAGAATGGCCTGACACCGGAAATATATGAGGGAAGAATCCGCGCGGGAATTCGCAGCGACCAATTGATCCGCTCCGTAGCGGGAAATCGGCCGGCGCCAAGAGCGCTCACGGACGCGCTTTATCAGTTCCGCAACGAAGCGCGGAGCGCCAGGATCGCTATCGTCCCGAAGAATGCGAGCTATGATATCGGCACACCGAGCTCGGTCGATATTCAAACCTATTACGACGAGCATGCCGCCAGATTTACCGCGCCGGAATACCGGGCCATCACTTATTTGCTACTCACTCCCGAAACCGTCATCGACGAGATCGAGCTGAGCGACGACGATCTCAGGGCCGAATATGACGCCCGCGCAGCGGCCTTTGATGTGCCGGAGCGGCGCGAAATCCGCCAGGTACTCTCGCCCGACGAGGCGCTCGTCCGCGAGGGCCGCAGCATGCTCAATGGCGGCCAAAGCTTCGAGCAAGTCTCCGAGGCCCTGGCCGGACGCGGCGCAACGGCGCTCACCATGGGCGGGATCGAGCGCGCCGCGCTGCCGGCGGAAGCCGGCGATGTCGTGTTTGAGCTTGCCGAAGGCGATGCCAGCGACCCAGTCAAGACGCCGCTCGGCTGGCATTTATTCCAGGTCGATAAGGTGAATCCGCCTATGCGCATCGGCTTTGAAGAAGTGCGCGACGATTTGCACCGGGAAATGGCGTTCGACGCCGCCGTCGACAGTCTCTACCGGCTGTCTACCGTGTTGGAGGACGAGCTGGCCGGCGGCGCCTCGCTCGAGCAGGCGGGCCAGGTGGTCGGTATCGACACGGTAATTGTCCCCTCGCTCGACATGCGCGGGCAGAGCGCCGGCAACGCTCCGGCGTTGGGAGAGATTGCCGATGCCGGAGAAATCCTGCGCACCGCCTTCGAAACGGATAGTGGCGCGGATTCGGTCCTGATCGAATCTGATGCGGGAAACTATTTCATCCTCAGGGTCGACGGCGTCACCCCGCCGGCGCTTCGTTCGCTCGACAGCGTGCGCGAACAAGTTGCGGCCGGGTGGCAGGCCGAGGCGCGCGCCAATCAGGCGCAGCATGCCGCCGAGCGGCTAGCCGAGCGGGTGCGGGGCGGTGAAAGCCTCGCCGCGGCGGCCCAGGCGGAGCGCTATGATGTGGTGCTGGCCAGCGAGCTTTTGCGCGATGCGCCGCCGAGCGACCGCGGCGTCTCGCCGCAAATCGTCGCCGGGCTGTTCGCCCAGCAGCCGGGTGCGCCGGAGCCGGTCATCGGCGAGGTCGCCGAGGGCTATGCGGTTGCCATGCTCACCCAGGTCGTCCCCGCCGATCCGAGCCAGGAGGAAATCTTCGCCGAGCGATTGAGCATCGAGGTTGGCCGCGAACGCGGCGCCGACATCTCCGCGCTTTATCGTTTCTCACTCAGCTCGCAGCACCAGGTATCGACAAACCAAACGGCCCTTCAGGCTTTTCTGAACCCGCGATGAGCGTCGCTCCCGATTACGCGGCTTTCGCTCCGGCCTATGATGCGGGGCGGCCGCAAGCCGTTTGGACGACCTTTGTGGCCGATCTGGAGACGCCGGTCTCGACCATGCTGAAGCTCGCCGGCGGGCGGGCCAATAGCTTCCTCCTGGAATCGGTCGAGGGCGGCGCGGTGCGCGGCCGATATTCGGTAATCGGCCTTAAACCCGACCTCATCTGGCGCTGCTTCGGTGAGCGTGCGGAAATTAACACCAGCGCGCGCTACGACCCGGACGCCTTCGAACCGTGCGCGGCCAACGCCCTCGATGCCATGCGCGAACTGATCCGCCACAGCCGCATCGACCTGCCCGAATCCCTGCCGCCCATGGCCGCCGGACTAATCGGCTATCTCGGTTATGACATGGTGCGCCACATGGAGCTGCTGCCCGAGCCCAATCCGGACACGCTGCATCTGCCCGACGCCATCCTGATGCGCCCGACCATCATGGCGATTTTCGATTCGGTCGAAGATGTTGTGACCCTGGTCACGCCGGTCTGGCCGGAAGAGGGTTTGAATGCGCGGGCCGCCTATGGTCGCGCCGCAGAACGCCTGGCCGATACAGTGGCCGATCTCGAACGGCCGCTGCCGCTCCGTATTGAAAGCGCGCAAGCCGAAATGCCGGAGCCGACACCGACTTCGAATACGAGCGAAGCGGAATACCACCAGTTCGTCGAGCGCGCGAAACAATATATTACCGCCGGCGATGTCTTTCAGGTCGTGCCGTCGCAGCGCTTCTCCGCGCCGTTCAGCCTGCCGCCCTTCTCGCTCTACCGCGCGTTACGCCGGCTCAACCCCTCGCCCTTCCTCTATTTTCTCAATTTCGGCGGCTTTTCGGTGGTCGGGTCGAGCCCGGAAATTCTCGTCCGGTTGCGCGACGAAAAAGTCACCATCCGGCCGATCGCTGGCACCCGGCCGCGCGGCGCCAACCGGGCGGAGGATCAAGCCCATGCCGAGGATCTGCTGTCCGATCCAAAGGAGCTTGCCGAGCATTTGATGCTGCTCGACCTCGGGCGCAACGATGTCGGCCGCGTCGCCGAGATCGGCAGCGTTGAGGTGACCGAGAATATGACCATCGAGCATTACTCTCATGTCATGCATATCGTCTCCAATGTGGAAGGCCGGCTGAAGCCGGAGCTCGATGCGGTGGATGCGTTGATCGCCGGTTTCCCTGCCGGCACTGTGACAGGCGCGCCCAAGGTGCGGGCGATGGAGATCATCGACGAGTTGGAGAAGGAACGACGCGGCGTCTATGCCGGCGCGGTCGGCTATTTTTCCGCCTCCGGCGCGATGGACACCTGCATCGCGCTTCGTACTGCGGTCGTCAAGGATGGCACAATGTATGTCCAGGCCGGCGGCGGCGTCGTCGCCGACAGCGATCCGGAAGCGGAGTATCAGGAAACGGTCAATAAGGCCCGCGCCCTTTTCCGCGCCGCCGAGGAAGCGACCCGCTTCGCCGCGCGCGGCGGGAGTTAGCTCCCAGATAGTTTCAGCAGGCGCATTCCAGCGCGGCAATTGTGCTGATGGGGACGAACTCGAAGCCGCGTTTGCGCGCCTCGGGCAGCCAGTTCTTGAGGGCATCGATCGTTTCCTTATAGGGATGTCCGATCGCCACCGCTCGGCCGGATTGCCGCGCCACTTGCTCCAACAAGCGCAACTGGCCTTCGATGAAACTCCGGTCCGCCAGATTGTCGAGAAAGACGTCGCGCGACGCATAGGGCATACGGGATGCCTCGGCGAGGCGTGCGCCGACCGTCGAGCCGACGGTCACGGAATCGAGATAGAGCAAGCCGCGCGATTCAAGCTCCGCCAGGACCAAAGACATGGCGCGGCGGTGCTGCGAGAACTTGCTGCCCATATGATTGTTGACGCCAACATATCCGGAAATGCGCGACAAATTATGGATGAGCCGCCGCTTCAGCTCCTCCTCGCTTAGGTGGGTCAGCAGCGCATTCGGTCCCGGATCGGCGGAGGAATCCGTCGGCTCCATCGGCATATGGACGAGAATTTCAAATCCCTTCTCCCGGGCATGGCGGGCAAACTCCGGTGCGCGTTCCGTATAGGGAAGGAAGGCGAGCGTGATCCCCTCGCCCAGCGCCAGCACGCGCGATGACGATGGCAATAATCGGCGCGTCACCCGATTCCTTGGAAAGCGCCGCGTAGCGCCGCCAGTCAGGAAGGTCGGCTCGTTCGGAATCATCCGCCAATGCCGTATCTAGTCCGCCCGCCAGAATCATGATTGCGAAAACGGTCAACAGCGAGAACAGTCGCTTCATGCGAGTTCGCTACCCCCCCGCCGGGCCCTGCGCCAGTTCGTCGAGGATCGGGCATTCCGGCC
>CAZUVO010000121.1:904-1255 GCA_964623955.1 uncultured Rhizobiaceae bacterium | reverse complement strand
GCAGCAGGGTGCGACGCATGGAATCGAGCTCTGCCATCTTGCGCTCGATTTCTTCGACATGCTCAAGCGCGATCGACTTCACATCGGCGCTTGCGCGCGCGCGGTCCTGATAAAGCGCCAGCAGGTTGCGGACATCCTTGATCGAAAAGCCAAGGCTGCGTGCCCGGTTCACGAAGCGCAGGATGTCGATGTCCTGCCTGTCATAGGCGCGGTAGCCGCCCGCCGTCCTGTCGGGCTTGGCGATCAGCCCGATTTCCTCGTAATAGCGGATAGTTTTGGCCGGCACGCCGGAGCGCTCGGCCACGCGGCCTATTTGCATCATCCTTGTCCTCGACAGGCGCGCATCATAGC
>CAZUVO010000121.1:0-894 GCA_964623955.1 uncultured Rhizobiaceae bacterium | reverse complement strand
AACCGAACGCTTCGCTTTTGCTCGGCTCGCCGGACGCTGTACGCAGGATCAGCTCGAATATCTCGCGCCCGAGGCTGTCGATATCTTCCTCGCCATCGACGACGCGTCCGCAATTGATATCCATATCCTCATACATGCGGGAATACATGTCGCTGTTTGTGGCGAGCTTGAGGCTGGGTGTCGGCTTGCAGCCGAACACCGAGCCGCGCCCCGTGGTGAAGCAGACGACATTGGCACCGCCCGCGACCATGCCGGTCACCGAGACCGGGTCGTAGCCGGGCGTGTCCATGAAGACGAAGCCCTTGGCGCGCACCGGCTCCCCATAGCGATAAACATCCACCAAATTGGTCGTACCGCCCTTGGCGGCAGCGCCGAGCGACTTTTCCAGGATGGTGGTGAGCCCACCGGCTTTGTTGCCGGGCGAGGGATTGTTGTCGACGACGGCGCCATTCTTTTTGGTGTAATCCTCCCACCAGCGAATGCGCTCTATAAGCTTTCGGCCGACCGCCTCGGATTCCGCGCGGCGGATCAAAAGATGCTCGGCGCCGTAGATCTCCGGCGTCTCGCCGAGAATCGCCGTGCCGCCATGGCGCACCAACAGATCGGCCGCCGCACCGAGGGCGGGGTTCGCCGTAACACCGGAAAAGGCATCAGAGCCGCCGCATTCCATGCCGAGCACGATATGGCTGGCGGGGACGGCCTCCCGGCCCACTTCATTGGCTGCCGGCAGCATGGCCTCGATACATTTGATCCCCTCGCGCACCGTCGCGTTGGTGCCGCCCATATCCTGGATCGTCATGGTGTGGAGGTTCTCGCCCGGCGTCAGGTCGAGATCTCCGACCAGCGCATCGACTTGGTTGATTTCGCAGCCGAGGCCCAACAGGAGACTGCCGG
>CAZUVO010000120.1:0-11606 GCA_964623955.1 uncultured Rhizobiaceae bacterium | reverse complement strand
CAGCGATCTCCGGGTGGGCAAGCGGGTGAAGTCCATGGCGCGGGCGTTTTTTGGCCGCGCCGCGGCCTATGAAAAGGCGATTGATGCGGATAGCGAATCCGAGGGAGAGAAAGAGGAGCTGAAAGCGGCGCTCGAACGCAATATTTACGGCACCGACGAGCCGAGCCCGGAGCAAATCGCCGGGCTTCTCGCCTATGTGCGGCGCGCCGAGGCGGCATTGACAGAGCTCCCCGATGCGGAGCTGCTCTCCGGGCGCGTCGCCTTTCCCACCGCGCCGGGCGGTGATTCCGCCGGAAACGAGTCCTAAACCTAAGCGAATTCGCGGCGTTCAGGGAGTTGATAGCAAATTCCGCGCGGCCATATTGACCTCGTCCGCCGCTGCCCATATGGTGCGCGCCCGATCGGAAAACGGTCGGATCATGATCGTATCTGGAAGCCTGATGCGGCGCGCCGAAATCGGCCCGGCCGTGGAAAGGTTCGTGGCATCGTGGATCATTCATTACCGCAATCGGAATTCTCCCGCCCGCTGGACGTCAGCGACGTGCCGGCCGAGGGTCTCTCCCGCGCGCTACGGGCGACACAAGAAGAGTGCCAGGCGCTTTGCCGGCGGTTCGATCTCGCCGGGCTGCAGGCCCTCGCGGCGGATATCCGCATCGCGCCTGCGCGCGGTCCGGAGGGCGAGCCGGCGCTCCGCTTCGAGGCGGCGATCCATGCCGAGGTCACGCAAATCTGCGTCGTGACCCTCAAGCCGTTCCAGACGGAGGTGGCGGAGGCGTTCACCATCCTGTTCCAGCTTGCCGCCGGGCAAGAGGAGGAACCGGCGGAGGAAGACTTCGGCGACGATATGACCGAGCTTCTCGAGGCGGCGGAAATCGATGCCGGCGAATTGGTCGCCCAGCATCTGGCTTTGGCTCTCGACCCTCACCCCCGCGCCCCGGGCGCGGAGTGGCAGGGCCCGGGCGCCGCGCCGGACACGGCGACTATGGCGCCCCCGGCGGATGGACCCTTCGCAAAACTTGGACAACTGAAACACAAAATGTAATGTTCTAACCCCACGGTTCGGCGCGAATCATGACATAATCGTCCGGCTTGCGGCGCGAGCCTCGGCAGGACGTGCCGAATCATGCTAAGGAAAGTATCGCTATGGCTGTTCCAAAGAAGAAAATCTCCGTATCCCGGCGCAATCAGCGGCGCTCCCACGACGCGCTGAAGCGCGGCAATGCGGTGGAGTGTTCCAATTGCGGCGAGTTGAAGCGCCCGCATCATATCTGTGCGGCGTGCGGCCAATATGGCGATCATGAAGTGACCGAACCCGCGGATGTTGCGTAGGCGCGCATACATCGCAAGCGCGGCGGCGTTATGAGCGGGGAAATCGTTCTCGCGCTCGACGCCATGGGCGGCGACCAGGCGCCCGAAATGGTCATCAAGGGCGCCAATATCGCCCGGGTGCGCTATCCCGATCTGCGCTTCATATTGTTTGGCGACGAGGCGGCGATTCAGCCGGTCCTCAAGCGCTTCAAGAAGCTCGCCTCGGTCAGCACCATCCGTCACACGGAAGACGCCGTCCAGAGCGACGAGAAGCTCCGGGTGGTGCTCCGCCAGCGGCGCAAATCGAGCATGAGCCTCGCGATCGACTGTGTCGGCAAGGAGGAGGCGCATGGCGTCGTCTCGGCCGGCAATACCGGCGCGCTGATGGCGTTCTCCAAGCTTGTCCTCAAGACCCTGCCCGGCATCGACCGGCCCGCCATGGGCTCGATATTCCCGACCAAGCGCGGCGAAAGCGTCATGCTCGATCTCGGCGCCAATATCGATTGCAATTCGAACCATCTCGTGCAGTTCGCCATCATGGGCGAAGTGTTCGCCCGCAATGTGCTCGGCGTGACCGAACCGACCGTCGGCCTCCTCAACATCGGCTCCGAGGAAGGCAAGGGCAACAGCACGATCCGCAATGCGGCGGCGACGCTCCGCGAATCCGATCTGCCGATCAAGTTCCACGGTTTTATCGAGGGCGACGATATCGCGGCGGGGACCGTCGATGTCGTGGTCACCGACGGCTTCGCCGGCAATATCGCGCTGAAGACCGCCGAGGGCGCGGCGCGGCTCTATGGCGGCTATATCCGCAGCGCCTTCAAGCGCTCTGTGATGTCGCGCGCCGGCTATCTGCTCGCCCGCCCGGCGCTCAAAATGCTGCGCGAGCGTCTCGATCCGCGGACCTATAACGGCGCCATGTTCCTCGGCGTCAACGGCGTCGCGGTGAAAAGCCACGGCGGCACCGATCACAAGGGATTTGCCAACGCCCTCTCGGTGGCGGCGGACATGGTCGCCCAGGGCATCAATCCCAAGATCATCGAGGAATTGTCGCGCATGAATTTCGAGGATTCATCCGAGCCGAAGAGGGCCGCAATTTAGATGCTGCACTCCCGCATTATCGGTTGCGGTTCGTACCTACCGGAAAAAGTGCTCACCAACGACGATCTGGCGAAGACTGTCGACACCTCGAACCAGTGGATCGTCGAGCGCACGGGCATTACCCAGCGCCATATCGCGGCGGAGGGCGAACTGACCTCCGATCTTGCCCTGACGGCGGCGGAACGCGCCATGAAAGCGGCCGGTATCGACGCCGGGGAGCTCGATCTCCTGGTGCTCGCGACCTCGACGCCGGACAATACGTTTCCCGCCACCGCGGCCAGGGTGCAGGCCCGCCTCGGCATGCATCAGGGCACCGCCTTCGATGTTCAGGCGGCCTGCGCCGGCTTTATTTGCGCCCTCTCCGTGGCCGATAATTTCCTCCGTTCGGGCCAGGCGAAAACCGCGATGGTGATCGGCGCCGAGACCTATTCGCGCATCCTCGACTGGAACGACCGCACGACCTGCGTGCTGTTCGGCGACGGCGCCGGGGCGGCCGTGCTGCGCGCCGAGGAAACGGCCGGAAACGGCCCGGATCCGGGGATTCTCGCGGTAAACATGCATTCCGACGGGCGCCATTATGATGCGCTTTATGTCGATGGCGGGGTCTCCACCAGCCAGACCGCGGGGCATCTCAGGATGCAGGGCAGGGAGGTCTACCGCCACGCGGTGGTCAATCTCGCGGCGGTCGCCGGCGAGGCGCTCGACGCCGCCGGCATGACGCCGGACGAGATCGACTGGCTGGTGCCGCATCAGGCCAATTTGCGCATCATGACGGCCATCGCGCAGCGCCTCGACCTGCCCAAGGAGAAGATGGTGGTGACCGTCGACCGCCATGCCAACACCTCCTCCGCCTCCATCCCACTCGCGCTGGTTGAAGCCATCGGGGACGGCCGAATCAAGCCGGGGGACGTGGTTTTAATGGAGGCAATTGGCGGCGGATTCGTCTGGGGCTCCGCGGTCGTACGCTGGTAATACACCCACACTTCGCGATAAAGCGCTGACACGGCCCGAAAAATTGGCATCGCGCTTGTTGACGGCCCCGTCCCGAGACGCTACCGTTTCGCCCTTAAAATAAGGGGGCAAAGCAAATATGGCCGGCAACACGGTCACGCGCGCAGATTTGGCGGAGGCGGTATTTCGCGAAGTAGGGCTCTCGCGGAATGAGTCGGCGAAACTCGTCGAATCCGTACTCGGCTTGATCACCGACAGTCTGGCACAAGGCGAAACGGTCAAGATTTCGTCTTTCGGCAGCTTTTCGGTGCGCATGAAAGGGCAAAGAATCGGCCGCAATCCCAAGACCGGCGAGGAAGTGCCGATCCTGCCGCGCAAGGTCCTGGTGTTTCGCGCCTCGCATGTGCTCAAGGATCAGATCAACGGCGAGCAGCCCGGCGAGGAATCCGCCGCGCCGCCCGATTTTTCATCGCCTGCCGGCGACCCGAACCCCTAAATCATGGCGAATGTGGGACCGAGCGAGCCGGAGTCCGGTCGCGTGAGCAAGTCTCCGGACGCCTTCCGCACCATCCGCGAAGTATCCGAAGAGCTTGACGTCCCGCAGCATGTGCTGCGTTTCTGGGAAACCAAATTCAATCAGGTGCGCCCGCTCAAGCGCGGCGGCGGCCGGCGCTATTACCGGCCCGAGGATGTCGATCTCCTGCGCCGCATCCGCTCGCTGCTCTATGCCGACGGCTACACAATCCGCGGCGTGCAGAAGCTCATGCGCGAGACCGGCGGCAAGGTGCCCGGCCCGGCGCACGAGCCCGATCCCGCACTCGAGGCCCGGGCGGCGGACGGTTCCGGCGACGGCGTCGGCGACCGCGCCAGGGCGCTCCTCGACGAGCTGGAAACCCTGCGCGACATGCTGCGCGGGCGCATTCCTACCTAGGCCAACCCGCCGAGGGCAAATTGCACCGCCGGCAGGGCAGCGCTATAGTCGTCCCTCTTCCGCGGCCAATTTTACGGCATGACATATCGGAGCGTAGCGCAGTCTGGTAGCGCACTTGTCTGGGGGACAAGGGGTCGTGGGTTCAAATCCCGCCGCTCCGACCATTTTCGCCGCGTGGCCGCGCGCCGCATGATCGCCGACAGGGCGCGATAGCATGTGCGGGCGGTTTTCCCAATTTCATACCTGGGAGGAGGTTCACGCCTACCTCAATATCTTCGGCGCGGCGCGCAATCTGGCGGCGCGCTACAATATCGCGCCGACCCAGGAGGCCCAGGTGGTGCGCTTCGGCGCCGACGGCCGGCGCCTCGATTTCCTGCGCTGGGGGCTGGTGCCGTCCTGGGCCAAGGACACAAGCATGGCGGCGCGTATGATCAATGCCCGGGCCGAGACCGTGGCCGAAAAGCCGTCCTTCCGCTCAGCCTTCCGCCAGCGCCGCTGCCTCGTGCCGGCGGACGGCTTCTATGAATGGCGCGGCCCGAAGGGCGCCAAGCAGCCCTATCGTATCCTTAGCCCCGGCGGCGGCCTGTTCGCCTTTGCCGGCCTGTGGGAGCGCTGGGAGAAGGGCGAGGGCGAGCCGCTCGAGACATTTACGATTATCACCACCGAGGCCAATGCCAAGCTCACCCCGGTGCATCACCGCATGCCGGTGATCCTCGATCCCGCCGATTTCGAGCGCTGGCTCGCGCCGGATCTCGCCGCCAACGAGGCGCAGGAACTGCTCCGCCCGGCGCCGGAGGATGCGGTCGATTTCCACGCCGTCAGCCGCCACGTCAACAATGCGCGCAATGACGACCCCGGCTGTATCGAGCCTTTGCCCGAAGGCGAAGACCCTATCGCGTAAGCCCGGCGGCTACCATTGGATCGGCGAATTGTCGTAATTGATGAATTCGGCCGTGCGCGGCGAGTCGTAGCCGCCGATGATGCTGCACAAGCCGGCGATGCTGTCGGGGATTTCGACCGCCGCCGCCTGCGATCCCATATCGGTTTTCACCCAGCCGGGGTGGAGGGCGAGGGTGCGGATTCCACGATCCTTGAGATCGATGGAGAGGCCCTTGACGATCAGGTTGAGCGCCGCCTTGGACGAGCGGTAGGGGTAAAAGCCGCCATCCTCAAGCTCGCTGATGGACGCCATATGGGTGGACAGAAAGACCATCAGCTTCTCATCCGATGCCGCGACATGCTCGACGAACGTCTCGCAGACGCGGAACGGCGACAGCACATTGATGCGCATCGTCTCTTCCCAGTCGCCATAGTCCACGCTGCCGAAAGCGCTGTTCTCAGGATTATCGATGATCGTGCCGAGAACTCCGGCATTGTTGATCAGCCGGTCGATGGCCACGCCCTTCAGGGCATCGGCGACCGCCTGAACCTGCGATGGCTCGGACACCTCCATGCGATGCACCTGTATCGACCCGCCGGATGCGTCGGCCAGGGCGTTGAGCTCGGTGGCCGCGTCGGGGTTGCGGCAGCAGGCGTGAATGGTGACGCCCTCGGCCTGTATTTGGCGGACGAATTCGAGCCCAAGGCCGCGGTTGGCGCCAGTTATGAGAACCGTCGTCATCATTATCTCTTTCATCTAATTGGCTAAGGCGCGTGCAACTCACGAGCCGCCCGACACAATATCCAAATGACCGGCCGGACGCCAATAACCATGGCGCTCGGCCAACCCGCCTTTGCGTGCCGGCGCGAAGGTGGGATAATTGCGTTCATGCTCGATTCGCAAGCGCAGGAAGCCGCCCGTCTGTTGCACGCGGCTTGGCGCGATCAAACCCCGATACCGGGGTTGCCCGATAGCTGCCGGCCGCAAGATCTTGACGATGGCTATCAGGTTCAGGCGGCGCTCGAAGCGCTGCACGAGGCGCCGCTCGCCGGTTACAAGATCGGCGCGACCAACAAGGTGGCGCAGCAATTGTTCGATGTCGACGCACCCTTCTTCGGCCGCATTCTCGCACCTTCCCTGATCGACAGCCCGGCCGAAATCGCCGCGGGCGCGGTGCGTCTCCACATCATCGAGGCCGAGTTCGATTTCACCATGAAGGCGGATTTGCCGGCCCGCGAAGAGGCCTATAGCCGTGATGAGGTGATGGCCGCCATCGCCGATCTGCACCCGGCCATCGAGGTGCCGGATTCGCGCTATGTGAATTGGCGCGAGGCGGGCATGCCGCAGCTTGTCGCCGACAATGCCATCGCCGCGCTTTTGGTGTTGGGCGCGCCGGCGCGGGACTGGCGCGATCTCGATCTGTCGCAGCATGCGGTGACAGTGCGGGTCAATGGCGAGGCGGTCGATGTTGGCTCCGGCGCCAATGTGCTTGGCGATCCGCGCAATGTCATGGTCTGGCTGGCCAATGAATTGTCGGCCCGTGGTCTCGGCTTGAAAGCCGGCCAGGTGGTCACCACGGGGAGCGCCGCCAATGTCATTCAGGTCAAGCCGGGCGATGAGGTGATCGCCGATTTCGGCGATCTCGGCAGTGCCGAGGCGCGGTTCGGGTGATGGCGCCGATGGCGACAGGCAACACCCGAAGCGCGACCGCCCTCTTTCAGATCGGCCAGATCGTGCATCACCGGCTGTTCGATTACCGCGGCGTGGTGCTCGATGTCGATGCGGATTTTCAGGGCGGCGAGGAATGGTACCGCCAAGTGGCACGCTCCTGCCCGCCGAAAGTGCTGGTCGATGATTCGGAAAATTTCACCTATGTGGCGGAGCGCAATCTCGAGCCGGCGAGCGACCTCAGGCCGATCAAACACAGCATGCTGGCCGAGGGTCTGATGCGCTACGAAAACGGCCGCTATCTCGTGGAGCGTCATCTGGTTTGACTTCGCGTCTGCAAAAGGCCAATTTTGCACCGCAACAACATTACAACAACATTACAATAACAGGGTGGACATTTGCCCGTTTTGGGCCAAATATAACCGGTGTTGATTTTATTGCGCTGCAATATCGCGGACCGACCCGACTAGGAGAGGAACCCCATGTCAACTCAGAACCATGAGCGCCGTCTGAATGTGCGCGATCTGGCCGCCCTCAAGGGCGACCGGCCGATCGTCAGCTTGACCGCCTATAGCGCGCCGATGGCCCGTGCGCTCGATGGCCAGACCGATATGATCCTGGTCGGCGATTCCCTCGGCATGGTGGTTTACGGCATGGACACCACCGTCGGCGTCACCCTCGACATGATGGTGGCGCATGGCGCCGCCGTGGTGCGCGCGACGCGCCGGTCCTGCGTCATCGTCGATCTGCCGTTCGGCGCCTATCAGGAATCGCCGCAGGCCGCTTTTCGCGCCGCCGCCCGGGTGATGGCGGAGACCGGTTGCAGCGGCGTCAAGCTCGAAGGCGGCGTGGAGATGGCCGAGACGGTGCGTTTTCTCACCATGCGCGGCATTCCGGTGCTCGGCCATGTCGGCCTAATGCCGCAATCGGTCAATGCCGCCGGCGGCTTCCGCGTACAGGGCCAAACCGACGACGGCGCCCGGCGCGTGCGCTCCGATGCGAGCGCGATTGCCGATGCCGGCGCGTTCGCCATCGTGATCGAAAACACGGTCGAGGCGCTCGCCCGGTCGCTGACCGAGGAGCTGAAAGTGCCGACCATCGGTATCGGCGCCTCGCCGGCCTGCGACGGGCAGATATTGGTAACCGAGGATATCGTCGGTCTCGGCGGCGACTTCACGCCGCGCTTCGCCAAGCGCTATGCCGAGCTCGGCGGGGGCTTGCGCGAGGCGGTCGAACACTATGCCGAGGATGTCCGCGCCCGGCGTTTCCCGGCGGCGGAGCATTGCTTCAATCCGCCCGCCAAGGGCGGCGGTGGCAAGCCGCGCCTCGCGGCGGTATCCAGCGAAGCCGGGCGCTCGACGAACGCCAAGGGGCGGCGCGGCGCCTGACGCCATGACCGAAGTGTCCGGTGGTGGCGCGGACGCGTCCGACACCATCTCTCCACCCATCGCCCGGTCCGTCGCCGCCTTGCGCCGAGCGGTCGGCACGTATCGCCGTAGCGGCGAGCGCGTCGCCCTGGTGCCGACCATGGGCGCGCTCCATCCCGGCCACATGGCGCTGATAAGCGCGGCGGACAAGGCTGCGGAGCGCATTGTCGTCAGCCTCTTCGTCAATCCCACCCAATTCGCCCCCTCGGAAGACCTCACCTCCTATCCGCGCTCGGAAGCGGAGGATTTGCGCAAGATGGCCGAGGCCGAGGTCGATCTCGTCTTCATGCCGCCGGCGGCGGAAATGTATGGCGATGGCTTCGCCACGGAGATCAGCATGGCCGGGCCGGGCATGGGGCTCGAGAGCGCGTCGCGGCCGCATTTCTTCACCGCCGTGGCGACGGTGGTGTGCAAGCTCCTGCTGCAATGCCAGCCCGATATCGCGATCTTCGGCGAGAAGGATTACCAGCAGCTCCAAGTCGTGCGCCGCATGGTGCGCGATCTCGACATCCCGAGCGAGATCGCGGCGATCGCCACGGTGCGCGAGGCGGACGGTCTGGCCTGCTCGTCGCGCAATGATTATCTCTCCGCCGAAGCGCGCGCGATCGCGCCCAGGCTCTATGAAATCATGCGCGGGACGGCGGCGCGTCTTCGCGCGGGCGGTGCGGTGATCGGCGAAATCGAGCGCGGCACCGCCGAGCTGCGCGCCGCCGGTTTCGACGGCGTCGATTATCTCGCGCTATGCGACGGCGACAGCCTGGCGCCGCTCCGGGCCCTCACCAAGGGTGCGCGCCTGCTCGCGGCCGTGCGTCTCGGAACGACACGCCTGATAGACAATCTGGAAGTCTAGCGCGTCGTCACTTCGCCGCGGATGGCGTCGATGAAGAGCTCGGTGAGGTCGAGGGTGGAGAGGTTGCGCGGATTGCACGCGCGGGCCTGATCGATCTCGGCCAGTTCGACCAAATCGGCGACACCGCTTTCCGGCACACCCAATTCGGCGAGGCTGTGGGGGATGCCGACTTCGCTCCTGAGCGCCATCACCCAGTTCATCACCGCGTCGGGGCCTTCGCCCGGCAGGTCGAGAAAGCGGGCGAGGCGGGTCAACGGCTCGGCGATGGCTTCGCGGTTGAAGGCCAGCACATAGGGCATGAACACCGCATTGGTGAGGCCGTGATGGGCGCCATACAGCGCACCGACGGGATGGCTGAGCGCGTGAATGGCGCCGAGACCTTTTTGGAAGGCGGTCGCGCCCATGGTCGAGGCGATCAGCATATGGCCGCGCGCGCCGAGATCGGATCCGTCCTTCACGGCCACCGGCAGCCAGTCGCGGATCAGCCGCATGCCTTCGAGCGCGATGCCGTCCGCCATCGGATGAAAGCCGCGCGCGCAATAGGCTTCGAGATTATGCGCCAGCGCGTCCATGCCGGTCGCGGCGGTAAGCTCCGCTGGCAGGCTGAGGGTGAGCGCCGGGTCGAGAATCACCGCACCCGGCATCATGTTGGGATGGAAGATGAGCTTCTTGCACTTCGCGCCTTGGTCGGTGATCACCGACACCCGGCCCACTTCCGAGCCGGTGCCCGCCGTGGTCGGCACCGCGACCACCGGGGCGATGGCATTGGCGTCAGCGCGCAGATACCAGTCCTCGCGGTCTTCGAAATCCCACATCGGGCGGCGTTGCCCGGCCATCAGCGCCGTCGCCTTGGCGACATCCATCGCGCTGCCGCCGCCAAAGCCGATGACGCCGTCATGCCCGCCGGCACGGTAGGCGGCAACCGCCTCATCGACATTGCGGCCGACCGGATTGGAATCCACCTCGGAAAAGAGGCCCGCCGGCATGCCATTGCCGGTGCAATGGGCAAGCGCGTCGCGCACCATATCGCCGCCGGCGAGGCCGGGGTCGGTCACGAGAAGCGGGTGGGAAATGCCAAGCTTGGCGCAGGCATCCGGCAGTTCCTCGATCCGCCCATTACCGAAGCGGATCGCGGTGGGATAGTTCCAATCGCCGAGAAGCGCCCAGGCGACGCCGATATTCATAATTCCTCCAGCGCGATTACCGGAGGAATTCTATCAAGTTATGTAATGTAAACGCTATTCGCTTTCTTCCGAGGTGCGCGGGTCGGTCAAAAGCTTCTTGGCCGACCAATAGATGCCGACGAAGAGAATGCCCGTCACCAGGCAGACGAGCAGCGGCAGAGCCAAATCCCAAGGCATAGTTCAGTTCCTTCCTTCGCCGGACATTGCATCCGGCGATCTACATATTCACTCAACCCAATGCGTGAATAGCGAAGCCGCGCCGGCCCGTCAAGCGGCGAAAAGGCGAAGGATTATAAGACCTTAAGAATCTTGTGGAGATTCCGCGGCCGACTGTAATCCGGAGACGAATTCGGCGATCGCGCCGGCGCCTTCCGCCCAATTCTCTTCGTCGCTGGTGCCGCCCTCACCGGAGGTGGTCAGATGGTGATCGCCGCCATCCAGCCAGGTGATTTTGACATTCTCCGGCAGGCCGTATCCGGCCACTTCGTCGGGCGCACCAAAGGGGTCTTCGGCGCCCTGCAGAATCAGCGTCGGCGCGGCGATGTTCTGGAGATATTCGATGCGCACATTCTCCGGCTTGTCCGGCGGATGAAACGGATAGCCGAGGCAAACGACACCCTTGGCGCCGACCTGATCGGCGATCAGGGTGGCGATGCGCCCGCCGAGGGATTTGCCGCCGATCACAAGCCCGGAACCGCCACCGAGCGCGCCGACCACGGCAAGGTAGCGCTCGATCAGCACCGCCGCATTGTTGGGCGGCATTCGTTTGCCCTCGGCGCGCTGGCGCTGCATATAGGGGAACTCGAAGCGCGCCACCCGGTGGCCGCTTTTGGCGATGCCCTCGGCAAAGGCGTTCATGAAGGGCGCGTCCATCGGCACCCCCGCGCCGTGCGCCAGCACGACGGTCACATCCGCCTCTTCCGGCCCGTCAAACAGAAACTTGATATTGCCCGTAGTCATGCTTCGAATCCCTCTAAATGGCGACCCCTGGAGATTAAGGGGTTTTGCCGCTTCGCCGTCAAGTCGAACCCCATATGGTGCTGGCTTTTTCGCTACCCAGGAATAAACTTGGCCCCATTGGGACTGTTGTAGGAGAAGCCGATGGCGCTGATGGACCGTTCGGAATGGTATGATATTGCCCGCGATACCAATTGGACTCCGGGCTTCGTTTCGCACGAGGAAATATTCCCTGCCGAGATGAGCGACCCTTACGGCATTCCGGTCGAGGAATGGGAGACATTCGACGAGCCCTACAAGGTCTCCTACCGGGAATATGTCAAGATTCAGCGCGAAAAGGACTCCTCCG
>CAZUVO010000119.1:0-11606 GCA_964623955.1 uncultured Rhizobiaceae bacterium | reverse complement strand
CGATGACATAGTCGTGTACGCCGGCGAGCTTCGCCGCCTTGACGATATCGTCATCGTCCGCGTCCGGATTGGTGATGGCGATGTTTTCGCGGATCGAGCCGGCGAAGAGGAAACATTCCTGCGGCACATAGCCGACCCAGGAGGCGAGATCGTGTCGCGAAAACTGTGCCGTGTCGCCGCCATCGAGCAGCACGCGCCCGCCGGTCGGCGCATAAAGGCCCTGCATCATCTTGAGGAGGGTCGTCTTGCCGCAGCCATTGCGTCCGACCACGCCGAGCATGCCGGGCGGTTTAACCTCCATGGAGAGATTGTCGATGACCGGCGGAAGGTTGGGTTCGTAACCGAAGCTGACGCTCTCCAGGGTCAGGCGGCCTTCCGGGCGGTCGAGGCGGATACTCCGTTCGGTGCGGTCTTCCTCGAGGGCAAACACTTGATCGAGGCGCTTCAGCGCCTGCCGGAAATTGGTGTAATTGCGCCAATTTCCGACCAGCTGGTTGAACGGCCCGATGACCCGGTTGCCGAGCATGGTGGCGGCGATCAGCGCGCCGATTGTGAGGCGCAAATCGATGATTGCGAGCGCCCCTGCGGTGACTAGGGCAATGGTGGTCAGCATGGTCATCATCATGCCGAGATTGCTGAAGGTATCGGTCCGCCCGCCGCGAGTTAGCGCGCGCTCGATACTGTCGGCGTGCTTTTCCTCCCAGGCCGGCTTGATCGCCCCATCCAGTGCCAGTGCCTTGATCGTCGAGCGGCCTTGCAGCATCTCGGTAATAAACGCATCGCGTCCGATGCCGACCTGGCGTTCGTTTTTGGTCGCGCTCTGCATCATGCGCCCGGAGATGATGGAAACGATGACGAAAACTGGCAGCGCGATGAGCAGCACCCACACCACGGGCGGGGCGATAATATAGATGACGCCAACAAAGAGAACCGCGAAAGGCAGATCGGTCAGCAGCACGGCGGTCGAGCCGGAGAAGGTATTGCGCACCACTTCGGCATCGCGAAAGAGGGTCTGCCAGAAGCCGGAAGGGCGGCCCTCCAGGGTGCGCAGCGGCAGGGCGGAAAGCTTGTCGTAGAGCGCGCGCCCGAGCGCAACATCGATTCTGAGCGCCACCCGCTGCAACATGCGGCTGCGTGCCTGGCGAATGATAAAATCGAACACCAGCGCGGCCAATACACCGATCAGTAGCGCATAGAGCGTGCTGACGCCATGGCTGAAGACGACGCGGGTATAGACCTGGAGGACGAAGATAGGCACCGCAAGGGCCAGCAGATTGATAAAGAGCGAAACCACCACCGCCTCGCGCAATCCCGAGCGCGCAGGCTTCATCACCGCCTTCAGCCATTTACGGCTGGCGGGCTTGTCCTGGTCGAGCAAGTTCGGGTTAGACACCGACATAATACTATTAAGATATGTTTTAGGTTGTCATATGTGCATTTTAGCAAAAATTCTGTGTTGGAGCATTTAAATATTGCGAAGTGGTTACGGACTGTTTGCCTAACCTATTTGAAAATCGCCAATCACAGGAGTGTCGCCAGTTACTACGGCCATAACTGTATAGCCTTCCGTGCTGACGTCGTCGTCGTAATAAACAACCTTTTGTGAATCAACCACGACATAGGGTGTGGAAGGGGATAAGCCTGAGATTGTGCCATCAAACGCCGAGTTGATCGAAAAGAAATTGCTGCTGGTAAAAGAGCCTCCTAAATTGAACAGAGATTGGCTGTCATCAAACTTTATTTTATCATCTGTGGAGGATGAGAAATCCGCTATATTGTTAAATCCAAATAACGGTGACTGCAGCTGTCCGTTTTGGGGGTTAAATATCCCGTCGAGCGGGTTCTCAAATTGAAATGTGTCTCTGCCGTCACCGCCCGTCAGCGAATCGCTGCCGAACCCGCCTATCAAAACGTCATCTCCTGTGCCGCCGTTGATAATATCTGTACCATTTCCACCCTGAATATTGTCGTTACCGCCGCCCCCAGACAGTTGATCTGTCCCGTTACCACCAGAGATACTATTGTCCGTGCTATCGCCCGTTATTATGTCGCTAAATGACGATCCTGTAGCGTTTTCAAAGTTGGTAATGATGTCCGTCCCTCCACCGACAAAAGCTGTTTGACTAGCAAGTGAGACTTGAACGCCTCCAAACGCGGATTGATAGGTAATAGTGTCCGTCCCAGCACCGCCGTCCAAACTGTCCGTCTGACCGTCGTCACCGCCGTCAATAACGTCATTGCCAGAGCCGCCGTTAACAGTATCTTGGCCGAAATTTCCTGCAAGTGTATCGTTGCCGGCCTTGCCTTCAATAACGTCGTCGCCGTTACTACCGTTAATTGTATCTCCATCACTGCCACCGTTCAGGACGTCATCAGCATCGGTTCCATTAAGAGAAAAGCCCTCGATGCTGCCCGTACGAATCTCAAAGAGCCACGTTCCTGAGTTATTTGATGAATTAGCACCCGGAGAGACTTCTAGGTCGAGCATGCCGTTCGTACCAATTCCGGACTGGGCGAGTTCGACAAAATTTGAACTACCCGTGGAAATACCTGCCCGTGCGACGGTTCCACCTAAGCCATTCGTGCCGCCACTGTTATCGCCTGTAGTCCATCTTATATCTTCGTACCGAAACTCGACGTCGAAATCGCCACTACCTCGGTCTATCAGGCTAACCTGAAATGCATTGAGTAGGCTGGTGTTTCCATTAGCAAAACCTACATCGTCCCAAGTCACCGTGAAGGTACTGTTTGCCGTGTCCAAATCAAAGTGGACTTGATTGGAACCCGTTGAAGTGCCGTTGGCTGTAGGCGAAACTTGTCCCGATGTTGTATCAACATCTGCAAAAAAGGGCGCAATTATCGGGAGACTGTTGTTGGAAAGGCTAGTTGGCGGTGTGAAGGTGTTTTGTAATGCACCGAAGGTTAAATTTCCGTTATTGTTAATATTTACCGAAGTGAAAGCTGTACCTCCACCGAAATTTAGACCCGAAGAAAAGACACTTGATATGTCCACAAGTTCGGAGCCGTTGTCGCTAAGCGCCAAACTTTGCTCACCAAATCCAGCTGTCCCACCCAACCCATTTTTTAGTGATGTAAGAGCAGAACTGGAATTTTGTTGCTGTTGCTGTTGCTGAAAGAATTGCTCGTTTTCTTCTTGGTTCCCTCCTTGGTTGGGCCCAAATTCAATTGGCCCAAATTCACCCGGCTCGAACTCGCCAGGTCCAAACCCACCAGGTTCAAACCCACCTGGTCCAAACCCACCAAGTCCAAACCCACCAGGTCCGAACCCACCAGGTCCGAACCCACCAGGTCCAAATCCACCAGACCCAAATTCACCAGACCCAACTTCACCCGGCCCTAATCCCACGGGTCCGAATCCTTCAGGTTCGAATCCCTCAGATCCGAGTCCTTCAGGTCCGAATCCCTCAGGTCCGAATCCCTCGGGCCCAAATCCCTCAGGTCCAAACTCTCCTTGCAGTCCTTGATTATTTACGAATGCGCCCTCAAACCCGGCAAATTCGTCTCCGAGCATAGCCGGATCCATTTCGAACCCTGCCGGGGGCGCTGTTCCATCGAAAAAATCTTGTTGAACGAATGCTCCGTCAGGTCCGAATTGTGCTGGGTCTATTCCAAAATTCTCGGCAATTTGATTGAACTGACCTTCTATAACTTGAAATGTCTCGATGGATGAGGGGTCCGAGAAAACAGCCTGGGGGCCGTATTGTACGAGCGCATCAAACATATCTGTGCCCGCTGTGCCCATATAAGCATTAAACGCCATATTGCCCGCGGTATCAGCCGCAATAAACGCCTCATCTATACTGCCACCCGAAGCGAACACATTTTCGAGCGCATGGAAGGCATCCTCGGCAGCCGCTAATCCAGCTGTGACCATTACCTCTTCGGAGAATTCATTGTTGCCCCAGCCGCCTGCTTCAAAGAGCTGATCAGGCCCAAATCCTTCCGGTCCGAATCCTTCGGGCCCAAACCCCTCGGGTCCAAACCCCTCAGGTCCTACTCCTTCCGGTCCAATCTCCCCAGGTCCGAACTCCTGAGACCCAGCACCCTCAGGCCCGAATCCGTCAGGCCCTATGCCTTCACCGGGAGCCAACTCGCCCTCAGGTCCGAGTTCACCTCCCTGCTCAAGCAATTGATTTTCAGGTGCGTTCGGGTCGATGGAGGCCAATTCATCTTCCGCAAGAATTTCGTCCTCGGGTGTTAGATCTTCTTCAACACCCACATTCTCAGTCAATTCTTGGGCTGATTCTTCCGTAGCCTCTGCCGAGATGTTCTCATTTTCAGCTGGCGTATTCTGTTCTCCGCTAGCGTTCGCGTCTTGATTTCTCGCGCTTCTCGCCGAATCGGAGTTAGTAGCAGTTGACGGCGTAGTGCTCGAGAGCAAGCTATTAACTGCGCCGTATAAGGTCCCCGCTTGTGAAGCAGTCACGGTGATTGCGGGGGCGGGTGCTTCAAAGACGCTTGACACTGCTGTAGTTTGCCAGGCCGTATTGAGTGTAATGGACGAAGTTTGAGTACTTACCGTCACAGCTCCAGTCACGGCTGCTTGACCAGGATCAGGCAGAATCGTTACCGTATTTAAGTCACCCTCTGCCGCTGCCTTACCGGCAACTTTAGTGCCGCGAATGCCGAGCGTCGCGACCGGCGTGCGGACCACCATTTCATCCGGATTGTTGGCCGCAATTTCGCCTGAGACAAAGACGAACACGCCCTGCACCACGGAGAAGGAGGACGAGCCCTCGAGCGAGGACGGATCGAAGATCAGCTCGTCAAGCACCATGCGGCCTTCTTCGCCGAGGGAGAATTCGGTTTCGTCGATGAACACCACGGCAACAGCGCCGCCGGAGCCGGTTTCCAGAATATCGCCCTGGAACACGGACGAATCCTTGTTCAGGGTTACGGTCGTACCGTCGACCCGGGTCGCCGTCACCTCGCCGACAGTCTCGTCAACGCGGCCGATGGGCGCCTCTTCGAGGCCATCTTCGCTCTGCGCGTATTGTCCCGGCGCGGCCGGGCCCGCCAGGGCCGACACCAAATTATAGGGTAGTAAAGAGCCGCCCTCGGTCATCAGGCCGGCTTGTACCGGCGAATCGAAATAATCGATGATGATAAATTGGGTACCGTCCGGTCCGGTAATCAGCAGGTCGGCGCCGGAGCGCTCGAAATCCGCATCGAGCAGCATGGTGCCGCCCGGCACAACGATCTGCTCGGCGCCACCGCCGGCAAGCGGGATCGGCGCACCGCTCGATGCGCCGGAACTTGCCGGCGACGCGGAAGCGAAAACATATTTCCCCTGCTCGATACTCACGCTGCTCTCCTCAGCCTACGGCACGCAAAACGCCGTCCGCCTGCCGTGATAATCGAAGCACGGCAGCCCATTGTGAGTTAATCATAACATAATTAATAAAAATTTGGAGGAAATTTAGGTTGCGATTGCAACGATTTAGGAGATTCGAACCCGCCGTTTCAAGCGATATTGCGGGACGGCGGACTAATCTTCGCCGAGATACTTTCGGACTTCATCGAGGAAACTGGCGACCGAAATCGGCTTCGAGATATAGGCATTGCAGCCGGCTTCGAGGACACGCTCCTCATCGCCGCGCAAGGCAAGCGCGGTTACCGCGATGATTGGAATGTCGCGCAATTCCACATCCGCCTTGAGTTGCCGGGTGACGTCGAGGCCGGAAACATCGGGCAGTTGGATATCCATGAGGATGATGTCCGGCCGATGTTCGCGCACCATTTCGAGCGCGCGGGTGCCGTCCTTGGTCTGCAGGGTGGCAATACCTGAGGCCTCAAGTAGGTCGCGCATCAATTTTAAATTGAGCGCGTTATCCTCGACGATCAACGCCGTTTTTTTCATGGGCGCCACCATTTGGCTGATATCGGAGCTATTGGAGCGGAGCTCATAAACCTAAATTACGTCAGTAGAAAAAGAATAGCCAATAGGAACGATAAAACGATTAATACAACGATAAGACGTTTGGCCATACGAAACAGAAAACCGCCGATTCCCCGTTTGCCCGTGCGTTTCCCGCCGCGATGGTCCGGCCCCGACAAAAGCACCAGATAGAGGCGCTTTCTCCTGCCGAACGGCACCGGTATGCCGAGCCGGATATCCACCGGATGCGCGGCGCCGCCCGATTCGCCGAACGACATCTTCAGCGCCGCCAATTGCGGCGATGTGAAGGTTTCCCGCAAATCCTTAGGGATCCGCTCGAAGAATTGCCGAATGAACGGGTCGCGCGCAGCTCTTTCGTCAATGGCCATCTGGGCGAGCCTCATCGTCAATTGCGCATTCGTCTTGCGCTGGCAATCATCTTCATGCGGTAAACCCGGCGAAATCAAGTGTCTATGTTTGGCTGGCGCTAGGCCACCACGGAGGCTGCCTTGATGGTGTCGTCAATAAGGGGATCATCGATCAGCGGATCGTCGGGTTCCGGCGTCCCGCCATCCAAAGCCTCATGGTCGATGGTCAGCGTCTCGGTGCTGTTGTAGAGCCGGCCGCAGAGGATCAGCGAAAGATTGAACAGGACCTGACAAGCCGCTTCCGGCATGGTTTTCATCACCCGCTTCAGCATCGATTGGGTGAGCACGAGCACCTCGAGACGACTGAGCGCGACCACCGTCGCGCTGCGCTCGACTTCGGAGATGAAGGCGATCTCGCCGAACATATCGCCGCGCCCGAAGGTGGCGATCGGTCGCCCGTCCACATCGCCCGTGCGCACCTCGACGGAGCCGGACAGGATGACGAACATTTCGTTGCCCATCTCGCCCTTGTTGATGACGGTCTCGCCGGCCTCGCAGGAGATCACCGTCGCTGCCGCGATAAAGCGTTTGGCATCTACATCGCGCATCGATTTCAACAGGTCGATGGAGGCGTGCGGATCCTCATGCAGCTGGCGCGTCAAATAGACCCAGAATTCGTCTTCGTTCATGCCGGCGATGAGGGAGGATTTCACCGAATCCGGGAAGCGCCGGGCGAACCATACGGCGGAATTCGAATTGTTGGGATAATCGCTGGCAATGCGGAACAAGGGCGATTTCACCTGGCGGAGATGGCGATTGTCCTCGAGCAGCATGACGAGCGGCACGCGCAAGCCGGATTCATCGCTGAAATTCGGTCCGTAGCGGCGATAGCCGAGGCGCTGAAACAATTGTAGCTGGGCCGGCGAGCAATGGCTGAAATCGAACAGAATCTTGCGCTCCAGGCACATCTTGAAGGCGGCACCCAGAAGGATCGCCAGGGCCGGCGTATCGCGCCACCGGGCGGCGATCGCCCAGGCCGAGGTCATCGCCAGATCGGCATCGCTGAATTCGTCGAACAGTTCGAGTTGAAAGGCATCATAGAGCCTGGGCGGGATCGGGGTGACCAAGGCATAGCTCAGCCTGACCGTGCCCATTATCTCTTTATCGCTGCCGAGATAAAGGATCGTCGAAGTGTCATCCATCTGTGAGCGGACAATGCCGTTATTGTCGTCGCGCCCGGGCGGATTGCCGTGCAACTCGCGCACCAGGACGGAATGGCGGAAGCGGTAAATACGCATGCGGTCGGCATCGTCATGGGCGATGCGGACGCTCATATTCTTCGGCATCTTGGGCGCGGAGCTCATGGCTATTTCCGGCAATGGGTCGGGGCGCGCCCGATTCTAGTTCCGTCTAGGTGAATTCTAAGTTAACGCGAGGTCGGGGGCGGCTATGCAAGCGGGCCGTCAAGCCGCGTCGGCTGCGGCGTCGGCGGTTTCTTCGCTGGGTGCGTCCTCGTGGCTATGTTCGACGGAGAGCGTGCCCGTGCTCTTCGCCAGCCGCTCACAGAGGATCAGCGACAGGTTGAACTGCACCTTGCAGGCGATCTCGGGCATGGTATCGATCAATTTCTTCAACATGCTCTGGGTGACCACAAGCACCTGAATATCGCTCAGCGCCACCACAGTGGCGGTGCGCTCCACTTCGCTCAGGAACGCGACCTCGCCGAAGGTATCGCCGCGGTCGAACCGCGCCACCGGGCGGCCCTTTTCATCACCGGCGCGCACTTCGACGGCGCCGGACAGCAGAATGAACATCTCGTTGCCCATATCGCCCTGGCGAATCAGCGCCTCGCCCGCCCGGCAGGTGAGCACGGAGCAGACCGAGATCACCCGCTTGGCGTCGGGGCCGTCCAGGCCGCGCAGCAGCGGAATGCTGGAGTGCGGCGGCTCGTGCAATTGCTGGGTGAGATAGACCCAGAAATCGTCATCGTTCATTTCCACCAGCGCCGTCGCCTGATTGGCCTCCGGGAACTGACGCGAGAACCATACCGCGGTGGCCGAGCTGTTCTCATATTTGCAGGCGATGCGGAACAGCGGCGATTTGACCCGCTTCAAATGGCGCACATCGTCCATCAGCATGACCATCGGCATCATCAGCCCGGCCTCATTGGCGAAATTGGACGTGTAGCGGCGATACCCCAGGCGCTGGAAGAGCTGCAGTTGCGCCGGCGGGCAGTGGCAGAAATCGAAGCGGATATTGCGCTCCTTGCTCATCTTGTAGACGGCGGCAAAGAGGATGGAGAGCGCCGGCGAGCCGCGCCAGCGGTCGGAGATCGCCCAGGCCGATGTCAGCGACAGGTCGGCATCCGCGTATTCGCTGAAGCGCGCCAGCTCATAGCCTTTGTAGAGCGGCGGCGGGACCGGCGTGACCATGCCGTAGCTGAGGCGGAGCGTCCCCATGATTTCCTGGTCAGTGCCCAAATAGAGGATGGTCGAAGTATCGTCGATCGCCTCGCGGACGATCATGTTCTTGTCGTCGCGGCCGGGCGGATTGTCCTCCAATTCCTCAACGAGCACGGAGTAGCGGAAGCGGTAAAGGCGAATACGATCGACATCGTTTTGCGCCATCTGCACGCTGGTGCCCTGGGGCAGTTTTCTCGCTTTTGCCATGGCCTTGCGCTCGATTTGTCACTGAGATTCGTGAACAAGGAGCGATTATGAGGGTGCAGGCATAAAGGGCAGGTTAATGCTGCCGGCAGGTCTCTGTGGACAATTGCCTAACTCCTCTGCATTCTCCCCATCACAATAATGTGAATAATGTAAACAAAACGGAACTTACCGCCATGGCAAGCCAAACGGGCTATCTGCTGATGGCCGATATCACCGGATATACGGCCTATCTGACATCGAGCGAGCAGGAGCATGCGACCCCGATCCTGCGCTCCCTGCTGACGACATTGGTCGAGCAGATCGGCGAGCCGATGCATCTCGGCGGCATGGAGGGCGACGCGGTGCTCGCCTATTCGACCCAGCAGGAATTTCCCGACGGTGAGTCCTTTCTAGCGATTTGCGAAAATCTCTATAACGGCTTCGCCGATCGCCGGCAGAACATCGTCATGAACACCAATTGCCCGTGCCGCGCCTGCGCCAATGTGGCGGAGCTCGATCTCAAGATCATGGCGCATTACGGAAGTTTCGACGAAATACAGGTCGGGCCGCTCAAGGACATATCCGGAGCCGACGTCATCCTCGTCCATCGCATGGCCAAGACCGACGTCAAGGACGTCACCGGCATCCAAAGTTACGCCCTGTTCAGCGAGGCCGCCGCCAAGGAGATGAATATCGACGCGGCGCTGACGCCGTATTCGCAAAGCTTCGAGCATTTCGGCGACGTTCCCATGCAGGTCTACGACCTCGCCCAGGCATGGAAAAAGTTCCGCGAGCTCGAGGAGCGCCATTACATCTCGGAGGAAGAGGGCATTTGGACCTTCCGGTGGCCGCTCGATTTCCCGCAGGCCGCCGTCTGGGACTGCCTGGTGCGGCCGGAGATGAAAGTCCGCTGGATGCATATGGTCTCCGTCGATGTTGACCGCCCGGAGGGCCGCATCGGCCCGGGCTCGGGTTTTCATTGCGTTCATGAAGAGATGGAGTTCCGCTATTGGGTGACCGACTGGCAGCCCTTCGATTACTTTTCCACCCTTTTTCACGACCCGTTGCATGAGGGGTTCACGTTCCGCGAAACCTATCAAGTGATCCCGCGCGACGGCGGCTCGGAGATACGCTACACGATGGCCCCGAGCTACGATGCGGACGGCGTGCGCCAAGAGGCGGCGGAAGCCGAGAGCATCGAGTTTCTCAACAATTTCTGGACCTTCGCCTTCGCCGAGATGGGCAAGCTGCTCGCCGAAGCGAAATGAAAGGTCAGCCGGCGAGTGCCTGGCGTGCGGCCTCCACCACGGCATCGGCGGTGATGCCGAAATGAGCGTATAGATCGCCCGCCGGCGCCGAGGCGCCGAAACTTTGCATGCCGATCATGATGCCGTCCGCGCCGAGATAGCGCTCCCAGCCGAAAGGCACCGCCGCTTCGATGGCGATGCGCGGCGCGCCCGGGACGAGCACCTCGTCGCGATAGGCTTGTTCCTGTTCGTCAAAGAGTTCCCAGCAAGGCAGCGAGACGATGCGGGTCGGGTGGCCGTCGCTTTCCAATTGCGCGCGGGCTTCCACCGCGAGGGCAATCTCCGAGCCGGTCGCGAGCAGGACGATTTCGGCGGCGCCGCCACTGGCTTCATGCAGCACATAGCCGCCGCGCGCGGAAAGATTCTCGGCGCTGAATTCGCTGCGCTGGGCCGGCAGGCCCTGGCGGCTCAAGGCGAGGACCGAGGGCCCCGTCCGGTTTTCCAGCGCCGCCTGCCAGCACTCCGCGGTTTCCATCGCATCGGCCGGGCGGAACAGTTTGAGATTGGGCATGGCGCGCAGGCTGGCCATATGCTCGACCGGTTGATGCGTCGGTCCATCCTCGCCGAGGCCGATCGAATCATGGGTCATAACGTAGATCACCCGCTGCTCCATCAGTGCCGACAGGCGGATCGCCGGGCGGCAATAGTCGGAGAAGATCAAAAACGTGCCGGCATAGGGGATGCAGCCGCCATGCAGCGCCATGCCGTTCATCGCCGCCGCCATGCCATGTTCGCGCACGCCGTAATGAACGTAGCTGCCGCTGAAATCGCCGGGCGCGACCGCCTGCATGCCGGCGACGCGGGTGCCGTTGGAGCCGCTGAGATCGGCCGAGCCGCCGACCAGCTCGGGCAGCGCCTCGCTCAGCACTTCGAGGGTCTTCTGGCTCGCCACGCGGCTCGCGATCTTGGGTTGCTCGGCGGCAAGCGTGCGTTTGAAATCATTGATCGCGTCGGTCCAGCCGGCCGGCAGCTCGCCGCGCGTAATGCGCTCGAACTCGGTGCGGGTCTTGGCGCCCGCGGCGTCCAGCCGTTGTTGCCACCGGGCACGCTGCTCGGCCCGCATCGCGCCGGTCTCGCGCCAGCGCGCGAGTATCTCCACCGGCACGGTAAAGGGTGCATGGGGCCAGCCGAGATTGTCCCGCGTGCCGGCGATCTCCGCTTCGCCGAGCGGCGCGCCATGGCTCGATTCCGAGCCTTCCTTGGTCGGCGCGCCGAAGCCGATCCGGGTGCGGCAGACGATCAGCGCCGGCTTCGCGCTGGCATTGGCCTTTTCAATCGCCTCGGCGACAGCGGCGGGGTCGTGGCCATCCGTCTCGAAGGCGTCCCAGCCGAGCGCGTCGGCGCGCGCCCTGGCATCGTCGGACATGGTGAGGCCGGTTGCGCC
>CAZUVO010000118.1:0-11627 GCA_964623955.1 uncultured Rhizobiaceae bacterium | reverse complement strand
GTTCGATTCCTCGGCGGTGGCGAAACCGGCATATTGGCGGATCGTCCACGGCCGGTTGGCGAACATGGTGGCGCGCACGCCGCGGGTGAAGGGCGCGAAGCCGGGCAGCTCGCCGTCGCTTGCCATGTCTTCGAGATCGGCCGCCGTGTAGAGGGGTTTGACGTCGATCCCCTCCGGCGTTTGCCAGGTCAGCGAGTCCGCGCCCTGGCCTTTCAGCTCCTTTTCGGCGAGAGCCAGCCACGCCTCGAAACCTTGTTTGGGAAATTCGCTCATAAGCCGGTGTGCCCGCCTCTTCGCAACTGCAAAAAATTATGCCGCATTGCCGCAAAAGGGTCAATCAGCCCCATAGAGCGGGCTCCGGAGGGTGCACCAGGGTGCCGTCATAGCGCAAGCCGGGCTCGAAATCGCGCGCCATCAAGAGCGGCCCGTCGAGATCGACATAATCGGCGAAGGGCGTCAGCAGGAAGGCCGGCGCCATGGCGAGCGACGAGCCCACCATGCAGCCCACCATCACCCGAAAGCCGCGCGCCCGCGCCTCCTCGGTGAGCGCCAACGCCTCCGTAAGCCCGCCGGTTTTGTCGAGCTTGACGTTGATCATCGGGTAACGGCCTTCCAGGCGGTCGAGATCGGCCCGTGTGTGGCAGGATTCGTCGGCGCAGACCGGAATCGCGAGATCGCGCCCGATCAGCGCGTCGTCCTCCGCCGCCGGCAGAGGCTGCTCGACCATCTCGACGCCGAGCTCGGCGAGCGCCGGCAGCAGATAATCGAGCATCTCCGGCCGCCAGCCTTCATTGGCATCGACGATGAGGCGCGACTCCGGCGCGCCGCCCCTGACCGCGCGCACCCGCTCGACGTCGCCCTCGCCGGTCACCTTGAGCTTCAACATCGGCAGATGGGCCGAGGCGCGGGCCGCTTCGGCCATGTTCTCCGGCGTATCGAGGCTGAGCGTCATGGCGCTCGTTACCGGCTCGGGCGCGGCTAGGCCGGCAAGCTCCCAGGCGCGCTTGCCGCTCCGCTTGGCTTCGAGGTCCCAGAGGGCACAATCGAGCGCATTGCGCGCCGCGCCCGCCGGAAGGGCCGCTTGCAGCGCGTCGCGGGTCATGCCCGCTTCGAACTCGGCGCGCTGGCTTTCGATTTCCACAATGACGCCGTCGATGCTTTCGCCGTAACGCGGATAGGGCACGCATTCGGCTTGGCCCTTGGCGCCCGCCTCCTCGATCTCGACGATGACCGTCGGTGTCTCGGTGCGCGCACCGCGCGAAATGCGGAATGTGCCGCGCATCGGCCAGGTTTCCGCGCGCACGCGGAGGACGCGCATAATTTAAAGCAGCCGGTCGACGATCGGCGCCACGCCGGTTCGCATGGGATCGACGCAAGGCAGGCCGAGGGTCTCCGCCGTCTCGCCGAGAACGCGCTTGGCCGCCTCCTCGTCGAGCTGGCTGGTGTTGACCGCCACGCCGGCGCAGAACACCGCCTTATTGGTGAGCTTTGCCGCCGCGAGATTGGCGTCGAGGCATTCCTGCAAGTCCGGCAAAGGCCAGCCCGGCAGGCCGCGCATATGCGCGCGGCTCGGCTCGTGGCAGAGCACGATGGCGTCCGGCTGCGCACCGTGGATCAGGCCGAGCGTCACCCCGGCGAAGGAGGGATGAAACAGCGAGCCCTGGCCTTCGATCAGATCCCAATGATCTGGCGCGTTGGCCGGCGTCAGCCATTCCGTGGCGCCCGAGATGAAATCCGCCACCACCGCATCGACCGAGACGCCTTCGCCGGCAATGAAGATGCCGGTCTGGCCGGTGGCGCGGAAATCCGCCGCAGCGCCGCGCGCCTTCAACTCGCGCTCGATCGCAAGGGTGGTGTACATCTTGCCGACCGACGCATCGGTGCCGACGGTGAGGAGCCGTTTGCCGGCGCGCTTCTCGCCCGATGCCAGGGGGAAATCGCGGTCCGGATGGCGCACGTCGAACAAGGATGCGCCCTTCTCCTCGGCCTTGCTGCTGAGCGCGGGAATGTCGCTCAAGCGCATATGGAGACCGGCCGCGAGATCCATGCCGCGGTCGAGCGCTTCGCTGAGGGTATCGACCCAATTGTCGGGGATGATGCCGCCGCGATTGGCGACGCCGACGACCAGCGAGCGTGCGCCCGCCTCGGCCGCCTCGGCGACGCTCATATCGCCGATACCGGCGGTTGCCTGACAGCCGTCGAGGCGCAATTGCCCGAGGCACCAATCGGGCCGCCAATCGACGATGCCGCGCGCCGTCTTGGCCGCCAAATGGTCATGCGCATCGCCCAAAAACAGCAGATAGGGATGCTTGATTTCCTTGCGCTCGCTCATCTCCCCCGAGTGCCTCTTCTTGTTGCTTGGCCGCGAGTGTGCCGTGCCGCCTGCCCTCCGGCAAGCAGGTTATCCGCCTTGATCGCACATCTTGGTCGAGCTAGGTTGCTCGTGACGGAAATCCCAAAAAATCACACAAAATGTCTGTAAAAAAAGATTTTATCGAGCTCATCGGCAACACACCGATGGTTCGTCTCAAGGCGGCGTCGGAACGTACCGGCTGCGAGATTCTCGGCAAGTGCGAATTTCTTAATCCCGGCGGCTCGGTCAAGGACCGGGCGGCGCTCTACATCGTGCGCGACGCGGAGAAGCGCGGTCTCTTGAAGCCCGGCGGCGTGATCGTCGAGGGAACGGCGGGCAATACCGGCATCGGCTTGGCGCTCGTCGGCAACGCGCTCGGCTACCGCTCGGTGATCGTCATCCCCGATACGCAAAGCCAGGAGAAGAAAGACATGCTCCGGCTGTGCGGCGCGGAGCTGATCGAAGTGCCGGCGGTGCCCTACCGCGACCCCAACAATTACGTCAAATATTCCGGCCGCCTGGCCGAGGAGATCGCCGCCAAGGAGCCGAACGGCGCGATCTGGGCCAATCAATTCGACAATGTGGCGAACCGTCAGGCGCATATCGAAACCACCGGCCCGGAGATCTGGGAGCAGACCGGCGGTAAGATCGACGGCTTCATCTGCGCCGTCGGCACCGGCGGCACGCTGGCCGGTATCGGCATGGCCCTGAAGGAGCGCAATCCCGATATCGTCATCGGCATGGCCGATCCGATGGGAGCGGCGCTCTATAATTTCTATGCCAACGGCGAATTGAAAGCGGAGGGCAGCTCGATCACCGAGGGCATTGGCCAGGGCCGCATCACCGCCAATCTCGAGGACGCGCCGATCGACGAGCCGTTCCAGATCCCGGATGAGGAGGCGCTGCCGATCATCTTCGACCTGGTGCTGAACGAGGGCCATGTGCTGGGCGGCTCAAGCGGCATCAATATCGCCGGCGCGATCCGTCTCGCGGAGAAGCTCGGGCCGGGCCACACCATCGTGACCATTCTTGCCGATTACGGCATGCGCTATCAGAGCAAGATGTTCAATCCGGAATTCCTCCGCGCCAAGGACCTTCCCGTGCCGCAATGGCTCGATACCGGCGGCGGCAATGACGGCGACTGAGCTCATCTTTGCCGAAGACGCCTATGCGCGGAGCTGCGAAGCGCGCGTAACCCAAGCCGCGCCCGGCGCCATTCAGCTCGACCGCACGGTGTTCTACTTCACCTCCGGCGGTCAGCCGGGCGATTGCGGCAGCCTCAAACTCGCCGACGGCACGGAAATCGCCGTCGCGGATACGGTCAAGGATAGGGAGACGGGCGACATATTGCATCTGGTCGCCGAGGATGCGCCGCTTCCCGCGGAGGGAACGGAATTGACCGCCGAGATCGACTGGGAGCGCCGCCACAAGCATATGCGCATGCATACCTGCCTGCATTTGCTCTGTGCCGTGATCGAAGCGCCTGTGACCGGCGGGCAATTGTGGACGGACAAGGGCCGGCTCGATTTCGATCTGCCGGAAACCTCGCTCGACAAGGCCGCCATCGACGCGCGCCTCAACGAGCTGATCGCGCGCGACGCGCCGACCACGACGCGCTGGATCACCGATGAAGAGCTCGAGGCGCAGCCCGAGCTGGTGCGCACCATGATGGTCAAGCCGCCGAGCGGTCAGGGCCGCGTGCGGCTCCTCGATGTCGAGGATATCGACCTCCAGCCCTGCGGCGGCACCCATGTCGCGCGGACCGGCGAAATCGGACCGGTGACGGTGCGCAAAATCGAGAACAAAGGGCGCCACCATCGGCGCATCAACATCGTCTTCAAGGAACCGGCGTGAGCACGGCGCTGCCCGGGCCGCTTGTCTCGACCGACTGGCTCGCCGAGCATTTAGCGGCACCCGACGTAAAAATCATCGATTCGTCCTGGTACTTGCCGGGCGAGCAGAGAAATCCGGCCGCCGAGTTCGAGGAAGCCCATATCGAGGGCGCGGTGTTCTTCGACATCGACGGCATTCGCGATGCCGACAATCCCCTCCCCCACATGCTGCCGACACCGCGGGCTTTTGCCGAAGATATGGCGCGTCTCGGTATCTCCAACAGCGATACGATAGTCGCCTATGACGGCGCCGGTCTCTTTAGCGCGCCGCGCGCCTGGTGGTGCTTACGCGTCTTCGGCCACGACAAGGTGGCGGTCCTCGATGGCGGTCTACCGGCATGGCGCGCTGCCGGTCTCGCGACGATATCGGGTCGCGCCGCGCCGGACGCAGGCGCGTTCGAGGCGAGCTTTCGGCCCGAACTGGTGCGCGATCTGGCGCAGATGCTGCGCAACGTAGAGACCGAATCGGAACAGGTTGTGGATGCGCGGGGGCACGGACGGTTCGTTGGCAGTGAGCCGGAGGTCCGGCCGGGCCTCCGCTCGGGTCACATCCCGGGCAGCGCCAATCTGCCCTATACGGAGCTTGTCGACGCAGCCAGCAATACGCTTCTGCCGCCGGACCAAATCAAAGCGGCCTTCGCGGGTTGCGGCGTCGATATGGCACGGCCCATCGTCACCAGTTGCGGCTCGGGTATCACCGCCTCACTGCTCGCGCTGGCGCTCTTTAGCTGCGGCCATGGCGGCGCCGCGGTCTATGACGGGTCCTGGACCGAGTGGGGCGGGCGTGACGATACTCCGGCGGACACCGGATAACAGGCCCTGCTTGCCATCTCCGGGCCGCTCGGCGAGGATTGGCGAAGCGTTTGCAACAGGAAGGCGTGCAGAATGGCGGGGTGGGGTCGTAATATCGTTTGGTCGAAAATTGCCGGGATGGTGACGGCCGGGCTGCTGGTCGGGCTGTTTTGCCTGTCTTACGCGGCGCTGTCTGCCCGGGCGCAGGATGACGTCCCGCCGGCCGCCAAGGCGGCGATTCAGTCGGCTGCCCGCCACGCGGATGCGAACGCGATGTCCGCCGCGGTGATCGACGCCATATCGTCAAACCCGGGCTCGGTGGAGGCGATCGTAAGGGCCGCGGCACTTGCCGCCCCGGCCTATTCCTTGAAAGTCAGTTTGGATGCCTCCGCTGCGTTTCCGGGTTTCGCCGAACAAATTGTCCATGCGGCGACCACGATCACCCCGGAGATCGCCGGCACCGCCAAAGCCGTTGCGGAGAGACCGACCCCGCTATTGGAGACGGACGCGCTGCCGCCGCCCTCCCCCGGCGAAGCCGGTTTCAATCAGCGCCGAAGAGACGGAATCCTGGCGGACTTCGACATTTCGTTGGGGCTGGGTCCGGCCGTGCGGCCGAGCTATGAGGGTGATGACGATTACGAAGTGGCGCCCTTTCCCGATATCCACCTGAGTTGGCGCGAACGAATATTCTTCGACTGGCGGGGCTCCTTCGGCGAGCATCTGCGCCGCGGTTTCGGCGCCAAACTGTTCAGCAGCCGCAAATTCAGCGCGGGGCCCTATTTGACATACGATCCCGGCCGTGACGAAAGCGATTCGCCGCGCCTCAAAGGCTTGGGCGATGTGGACAGCGTGTTTGAAGCGGGCCTGTACGGCGAATGGTATTCGGAAAACTTGCGCTTTTCGGTCGACTACAAACAATCCATCTCGGGCGAAGACGGCCATAACGGCTCGCTCCTGACGTTCGCAGCCGGGTTCGGCGGGCGCATCACTGACCGGCTCGGCGTCGGCATTTCCGGCTGGACCACCTATGCCAGCGAGAACTATATGACCGCCTATTTCGGCGTGAACGATCAGCAGGTAGCGGCCTCACCCACGATAACCCTACCGTTCACACCCAGTACCGGATTCAAGGATATGGCAGGCGATATTACGTTCCGCTTCGATTGGGACGAGAACTGGCACAGCCTGTTTGTCGGGCAATGGAAGCGGTTGATCGGCGACGCTGCGGCATCGCCCCTCATAGTTTCCGACGCGGAGAACCAAATATTTCTTGGCAGCACGATCGGCTATAAATTTTAGCGCGCAATGACGTGCGTGACGCCGGAATTTAAGAAGCGTCGCGTGCAACCATTTCGTCGAGCCGGGCGATGCGCTGATAAAGCTTGAGGCTGCGCTCCATCAAACTGCGAAATCGCGGCGGCAGGGATTCGACGACTTCGATATCATTGTCGAAGCAAACCTCGCGCCCGCCCAAACGGCGCGATTCATCGTGCAATTCGCTGAACCCGATTTCTCCGGCATGAACGGCGCGCTGAACCAGCAGCCAAGCCATGACCTGGCTTAGCCTTGTGGTCAAGCGCAGCGCCTCGCAATCGAACAGGCTGCGCTCGCCGAAGGCGACGCCTTCCCGGTCGGCGGCAAGGCCTTCGGCGACGTAATCGCGCGCCTCGACGGTCATCGCGAACGCCTCGTCATAGGTGCGATTATAAAAGGTCGTTTCGACCAGTCCGCTGCTCGTCACAGATTGTCCACCTGAATAGGCCGCTCACCGTTATCGACGATCGGACCGGCCGCGCATGCTCTGCCCACGGGCAATTTGTCCGACATCGCTGGAAAAGTGTGTTCGCACTACGTTAATAAAGGGTTTGCGCTCTCCCTATATAAATATAGAAACGTTTCCCGCGCCGATAGTGCTTCCGGCCTCGATTGCGGCCCCGGATTGGCACAAAACGGCTTTCCGGGGTCATAATGGTCAACTGACGGCGAGAGATTATGAATATCTTGAAGCGAATCGATCATCGGCTGGGACGCTGGGTCGGCGGGACGGCGCGAGCTGCGGCGGTCGTTTCATTCGCCGCGACGTTTGCGCTGACCGGCGAAGATGCCAATGCGGATGCTTCGTTGCGTGGCGACATGCTGGGCTCGGTGCAGAGTTATACCGCCAAACATGAAGATACGCTGCTTGACCTCGCGCGCGACAACGGACTCGGATTTGTCGAAATTGTCGCTGCGAATCAAGGGATTGACCCTTGGGTCCCGGGCGAGGGCACGGAGATTGTCCTGCCCACGGGCCATATCCTGCCGGACGCCCCGCGCGAGGGCGTGATCATCAATCTTGCCGAACACCGGCTCTATTTCTTCGCCGAAGACGGCATCAGAACCTATGCGATCGGCGTCGGGCGAGATGGCTGGGACACGCCGCTCGGCACGACGAAAATCGTCCGCAAGAAGAAGAATCCGATCTGGTATCCGCCCGAATCGATTCGTGAAGAGGATCCCGATTTACCCAGGGTGGTGCGCGCCGGGCCTGACAATCCGCTCGGCCGGCACGCGCTTTATTTCGACTGGCCGACCTATCTCGTTCATGGCACCAACATGCCGTGGGGCGTCGGCCGGCGGGTCAGCCATGGCTGTATCCGGCTTTACCCGGAAAGTATCGAAAAGCTGTTCAGTGAGGTGCCGGTCGGAACGCCGGTGCAGGTCATCGACCAGACGATCAAGATCGGCTGGTCCGGGGGCGAGCTTTATATGGAAGTCTACCCCGAACCTGAACAGGTCGACGAATTGGAACGCGACGGCGAAATCGCGAGCGCAGCGAAACGCTCAAACAGCGACGCCTATTACAAGATCAGAAGCCTTGCCGGTGACGAATTGTCACGCCTCGATTGGCCGGCAATTCGCAATGCCCTGGTCGAACGCACCGGACTACCGGTGCGCGTGACGTTACAAGACCACGCCGAGAACCATACCGAATAAAGCGCTTCGGCGGTCTCGGTCCTTCCAGGGCGTTAACGAGGAGCGGTTTACTGTTTCCGCATTTGCCGCTGGAAGATCCGGTCGGCCTTGTCTGCCGCGGCTTTCGCTTCTTCCGCCGCCCTCTCGGCAGCGTTCGCAGCGCGCTCGGAAGCGGCGGTGGACGCCATGATTTCGTCGCGCAAGGCGGCGATATCATTTTTGAGGGCGATGATCGAGGCCTGATTCCGCATGGCATCCTGCTTCGCGCTTTGCGCGGTCTCCAGAGCACCGTCGCTTTGGGTGGCGCCCGAATCGCTCGTTGCCGTCTGACAACCCGCTACAGCCAATGCAATCGGCACCACTAGAAGCGCGGATCGGGACAACAGCTTACTTTTAGACATATACAGACTCCTCGAAGCAGATGAAGGCAATGAGTTGAGGCGATTTAACGAATACTGTCAAGCGTACTTATCCGCAAAAGCTCAAAATATCCAGTGTTTTCCGACGTTTCCCCGATAAAAAGAAAGCGCCGCCTTGATTAAGGCGGCGCAGTTAACAGGGAGACGAAACAATTAGGGAGGTCTAATGCACGGTATTTCAGGAAAACCGAAACACCGTAATTGGGAGAGTAGGCGCGAATTAACTAATAAATGGTTAACGCGTTTGTAAAAAAATAACCAAAATTTCAAAAAATCTTGAGAATCGCCGAAATGCTCACTTTTTGAACATCGCGTCGGCCTCGCTGCGCACCGTGCCGCGAATGCCGATTTCCGCCTTCACACGCTCCAATTCGCGGCTCAAATCCTCGACATATTCCTTCAGCGCCTCGACCGAGAGATTGTCCAAATCCCGTGGCGTCCAATCCGCAGGTTTCGGAATTACGATTTCGACATCATCCATAATTTTCCCCCTCTTCCCGGCGCCCGCATTATAACAACTCCCTGAAGATTTCCGGGAGAGGAAATAAATGAACGAATCGGGAGAGCGGATAGCCGGTGACATGCTGGCTGTCGAAATATCCGAGCCGGGGGGGCCGGATGCCCTGGTCCCGGCGCGCCGGCCGACGCCCGAGCCGGGCCATGGCGAGGTGTTGATCCACGTCGCCGCCGCCGGCGTCAACCGACCCGATGTGATGCAGCGCCAGGGCGGATACCCGGCGCCGCCGGGTGCTTCCGATATTCCCGGCCTGGAGGTTGCCGGCCGCGTAGTCGCCTGCGGCTCGGGCGTCGCGCGCTATGCCGTCGGAGATTCCGTTTGCGCCCTGGTGACCGGGGGCGGTTACGGCGAATATTGCCCCGCCCCCGAAGCCCAGGCCCTGCCGTTCCCGGCGGGCTATTCCGCCGCGGAAGCCGCCGCTTTGCCGGAAAATTTCTTTACCGTCTGGACCAACCTGTTCGAACATGGGCGCCTCAAGGCCGGAGAGCGGCTTTTGGTGCATGGCGGCTCGAGCGGCATCGGCACCGCCGCCATCCAACTCGCCGCCGCCCTGGGGGTGCGCGTTTTCGCCACCGCCGGCTCGGACAAAAAATGCGCCGCCTGCCGCGATCTCGGCGCCGAACTGGCGGTCAATTACCGAGCCGAGGATTTTGTCGCGGCTGTCAAATCCGCCACCGCCGGCGACGGCGTGGATGTGGTGCTCGATATGGTGGGCGGGGATTACATTCAGCGCAATCTGCGCTGTTTGCGCACGGAAGGCCGCTTGGTGCAGATCGCCTTCCTGGAGGGCTCGGAGGCGGGGCTTAATTTGATGCCGCTGATGCTCAAACGCCTGACGATTACAGGCTCGACCCTGCGCGCGCAAAGCGTCGCGGCCAAGGGGCGCATCGCGGCGGCCTTGGAGAACGAGGTTTGGCCGCTGCTCGCGGCGCGCCGGATCGCGCCGGTAATCGACAGCTCCTTCCCGCTGGAAGAGGCCGCCAAAGCCCATGCCCGCATGGAATCAAGCGCCCATATCGGCAAAATTCTGCTGATTCCCGGCGGCCAAGAATAATCACCAGCCCGATTGACCCCTATCCGCCAAGAGGGATATATCACTCCTAATCATACATGCGCGATCGATTGCGCGGCTCCGATCCGTTTCGGAATTGGGGCGAAAGGATAGATCATGTCTGAGTTATTGATGCCCAAGGCCACCGCCGTCTGGCTGGTCGAGAACACCGCGCTCACTTTCGAGCAGATCGCGGCGTTTTGCACCCTGCATGATTTGGAGGTCCAGGGCATCGCGGATGGCGAGGTCGCCGTCGGAATCCGCGGCCTCGATCCGATCGCCAATGGCCAGCTTACCCGTGAAGAAATCGCGCGCTGCGAGGCGGACACGAAATCGCGCCTCGAATTGAGCGCCTCGGGCACCAAGATGCCGCAGCGCACCCGCCGGGCCCGTTACACGCCGGTCAGCAAGCGCCAAGACCGGCCGAACGCCATTTCCTGGCTGCTCAAGAATTATCCGGAATTGAACGACGCCCAGATCGGCAAGCTGCTGGGCACGACGAAATCGACCATTACCGCGGTGCGCGAGCGCACCCATTGGAATACCCAGAATATCTCGCCGCAGGATCCGCTGCTGCTCGGCATCTGCACAGAGCAGGATCTGCTTGAGGAATTACGCAAGGCGCAGCGCCGTCAGGAACGCGAAGTGAAGAAAGCCGCGCGCGAAGCGAAAAAAGCCGCCGCCGCCGCTGCGGCCGCCGGCGAGGCGCCACCGCCGCCACCGCCCACAGAACCGGAGCCAGCGGCTGAGCCGGAGCCGGCGGCTGAACCGGAGTCGGCCGCGGCACCCAACCCGTACACCGCGCCGGAACCTGCCGCGGCGCCGGAACCGCCGGCCGCGAAGGAATCAGAATCGCCGCCCCAGGACAACGCCCCCAGCGAGCCCGATGTGGCGTCCGTCTTTGGCGAAAAGCCGGCTGAAGCGGAAGAACCGGGAACCAGCAGCGAAACTTAAACCGCCGCCGACGGCCATTGGCGCTTGGCGCCGAGGCCACGCTTTCTTGCTTCTTTCTGAAGCTCGTCGCGAAATTTGGGATGCGCCACGCCGATTAGTGCCTGAGCGCGCTCGCTCAACGATTTGCCGCGCAATTCGGCGACACCGTACTCGGTCACCAACATATCCATGTCGGTCCGCGCGGTGGTGACGACGGAACCGGGCTCCAGGCCGGCGACGATAGAGGACAATTCGCCCTTCTTGGCGGTAGCATGCGTGGCGACAAAGGACCGCCCGCCCTCGGCCATCATGGCGCCGCGAATGAAATCGGCCTGGCCGCCGGTGCCGCTATATTGCATGCCGCCGATCGATTCCGAACAGGCCTGGCCGGTGAGATCGACCGCGATCGTCGCGTTGACCGCCACCATCCCCTTATGTTGGGCGATATAGGCGGTGTCGTTGGTAAGCTCGACCGGATGCCCTTCGATATCGGGATTCTCGTGGAGAAAATCGTAAGTCTGCCGCGTTCCGGCAGTAAAGGTATAGAGCGTCTTGCCCGGGTTGATCGATTTTTGCGAATTGTCGGCGACGCCCTCTTCCATCAGCACCCGCATGGCGTCGACGAACATTTCGGTGTGAATGCCGAGATGTTTGTGGCCGCGGAGAGACAGACCGACAGCGCTCGGTACGGCGCCGTATCCGAGCTGTATCGTCG
>CAZUVO010000117.1:0-11699 GCA_964623955.1 uncultured Rhizobiaceae bacterium | reverse complement strand
TGGCCGACGCAGATCGCTTCTTCCACTTCCGACAACTGCTCGACCTGGCGGTAGATCTCCGCCGTGCCGATGCGCACGCCGCCCGGGTTCAGCACCGCGTCCGATCGGCCATAGATGATCATGCCGTCATGCTCGGTGAGCGCGACATAATCGCCATGATGCCAGATGCCGGGAAAGCGTTCGAAATAGGCGGCGCGGTATTTGCTGCCATCCGCGTCATTCCAGAACGACACTGGCATGCACGGGAAGGGGGCGGCGCATACCAGCTCGCCTTTCTCGCCACGGATCGAATTGCCGTCGTCGTCGAACACATCGACCCGCATGCCGAGGCCGAGAGCCTGTAATTCGCCGGGCCATACCGGCCCCATCGGATTGCCGAGGGCGAAACAAGAGACGATATCGGTGCCGCCGGATATGGACGCGAGATGAATATCGCTTTTGACCTCGCGATAGACATATTCGAAGCTCTCCGGTGCGAGCGGTGAGCCCGTCGAGGTCATGGTGCGCAGACTTTCCAGCCGGTGGGTTTTGACCGGCGCGACACCGGCCTTGTGGGCGGCATCGATAAATTTGGCCGAGGTGCCGAACAGGGTCATCGCTTCGGCGTCGGCATAGTCGAACAATACATTGCCGTCGGGGTAAAAGGGAGCGCCGTCATAAAGCAACAGCGTTGCCTTCGAGGCCAAGGCGCTGACCAGCCAGTTCCACATCATCCAGCCACAGGTGGTGAAATAGAACATGCGATTATTTTCTTTAATATCAGTATGCAACAGGTGTTCTTTCATGTGTTGAATCAGCGTTCCGCCGGCGCCGTGCACGATGCATTTGGGCACGCCGGTGGTGCCGGAAGAGAACATGATAAAGAGCGGATGATTGAACGGCATGGGCACGAATTGGATCTCTCCGCCGGGCTGATCGGCGATGACATCGGCGTAATGCTCGGCACCTGAAATCCCCGCGAGGTCGGCCCGCTCGCGGGTATAGGGAACGACGATGACCGTCTCGATGCTCGGCAGTTCCGCCAGAACTTCGCGCAGCTTGCCGAGGCAGTCGAGTTGCTTGCCGTTATAGAAATATCCTTCGGTGGCGATCATCGCCATCGGTTCGATCTGTCCGAAGCGGTCGAGCACGCCCTGGGCGCCGAAATCCGGCGAGCAGGAGGACCAAATGGCGCCAAGGCTCGCCGTGGCGAGCATTGCGATTATCGTCTCCGGCATGTTGGGCAGAAAACCGGCGACCCGATCGCCTTCGCCGATCCCGCGCGCCTTGAGTGCTTGCGCCAGGCGCGAGACCTGATCGTAAAGCTCGGCATAGCTCAGGCGGCGGCGCACCTGATCCTCGCCCCAGAAGACCATGGCGTTGCCATCGTCGCGCCGGCGCAGCAGATTTTCCGCATAATTCAGCCGCGCGTCCGGAAACCACTTGGCGCCCGGCATTTTGTCGCGGTCGATTAGCACCCGCTCACCCTGGGTTTCGGCAATGATGCCGGCGAAATCCCACATCGAGAGCCAGAATTTCTCCGGCTCGCGGATCGACCAGTCATAGAGCGCGGCGAAATCATCAAACGCCTCGCCCCAGCGTTCGCCCGTCTGCTTCATAAACGGGACCAAATTGGCTGCGTTGCGGCGCGCTTCGTCGGGGCGCCAAAGCGGATCACTCACGTTCCTTCTCCCACCGGCCGATAATGGCCGTCATGCCGCCGTAACGGCCGGTTTTGTCGCATATACCAACTAAAGGTAAGGATAAACCAATTGTCAAAGCGGATCGCCTTGGCCAAACTTATTGCCGTCCGCACGAGGTCGAAGGCGAACGGGGAGGTGGACCCCCGGGAGAGGCGAAACATGAAAACAATCATGCGCGAAAAGCAGTGGACGGAGAAATATCCCGAGCTCGATACCGGGCCGGTGCCCAATGAATCTTGCGTGTCGCCGGAATATTTCGAGCTTGAGCGGGAGCGGGTCTTCCGCCGCACCTGGGTCAATATGGGACGCGTCGACGATATTCCCAATCCGGGCGATTTCTTCGTGCGCGATTTTACTGTTGCCAAGGCCACCCTGCTGTTCATTCGCGGCAAGGACGGTGTGGTGCGCGGCTTTCACAATGTCTGTTCCCATCGCGGCAATAAATTGGTCACCAAAGAAAAGGGCACTTGCCCCGGAGCCGTCTACTGCTCATTTCATGCCTGGCTCTATAGTGACGAGGGCGATTTGATTCGCGTGCCGGACGAAGAAAATTTCTTCGATCTCGACAAAAGCAAGCATGGCCTGACGCCGGTCAATATGGATGTCTGGGAAGGATTTATTTTCGTCAATCTCGACCCCAATCCGAAAGAGACGTTGCGCGAATATCTCGGCGGCGTGGTGGACAAGTTGGACGGCTGCCCGTTCGGCGAGGCCAAGCTGGTGCAAACCTATAAAGTCGACGAACGCGCCAACTGGAAAGTCGGGTTGGACGCGCAAAATGAAATCTATCATTTGCCGTTTCAGCATGCCCGCCTGATCGGCAAGACCTTCATGATGAACGAGAAGAACCATTGCCGCTTTCAGGAGGTAAACCTCTGGGAGCGCCACAGCGTATGGGCCTCTGAGTTTGTCGAAGATCCTCCTCTCACTCCGCTTGAGAAGAAATTGGGCGGCTTCGACCAAGGCAGCGATAATTTTCGCATTCCGCAATTGATCAGCGAATTCGATTTTTATGTGCTGTTTCCCAACATGGTCATCATTCTATTCCGCGGTCCGGCGGAAGATGGTTGCATCACCTATAATTTCTGGCCGCTCGATGTCGATCGGACGGTGTGGGAGATTCGCAATTATTCGCCGCCGGTGCAGACCGTCGGGCAGCGGCTGATGCAGGAAAATTTCAAATGCCTCATCCGCGATGTGTTGCAGGAAGATTCGGTGGCTCACGAATTGGTGCAGGTCGGCCTGAATTCGCGGGCGAAACCGGAATTCGTCTACCAGGATGAAGAAATTCAGATCCGCCATTTCCACAAGGTGTTGGAGGATCACATGGGCTATTACAAAAGCGCTTAAGCGAAGCGGCGCGAGCGAAACAGGATAGGAGAGGGGCGATGAGCGAAACCGCATTGCCGGCGGACTTCGAGGCTCTCGAGCCGTTTATCGGCTGGTCGTTGGAGCGCGAACGCGCCCGCACCGAGAAACGCGAGGCGAGCAGTTTTGAGGAGGTGCAGGCATTTTACGATGCGATTTTCCCGCGCCTTGAGGAGGTCGTGGCCTATCTCGAGGAATTTCCTATCGATGATATGCCGGCGCCCGCAGAGCGCCTATTTCATATGACGCTTTCTTTGGTCGAAGTGTCCAATCTGATCGAACGTTACAAGTCGCGGGATGTGATCGTCGCCGTCTCGCCGCTGAAATTCCAATCGACTTGAGACGCGTGATCGGGCCGCCGGCGAAAGGTTTGAGCATCAGACCGTGACAGGATTGGTGAATGGCAAGGTCGCTCTGGTTACGGGCGGTGGTGCGGGAATCGGCGAGGCTGCCGCGCTCGCCCTCGCCCGCGAAGGCGCCAAGGTGGTGCTCTGCGATGTCGACGCGGCAGGTGGCGCGGATACGGTGCGGCAAATCGAGGCGGCCGGCGGCGAAGCATTGTTCGTCGAATCGGATGTGTCACGCGCCGGCGATGTTGCAGCGCTCATCGCGAGTGCCGTCGATCGCTTCGGCGCTTTGGATTGTGCGGTCAATAATGCCGGCATCCAGGGCGAGGTGAACACCACCGAACAGTGCAGCGAAGACAACTGGAACCGCATCATCGCGATCAATCTGACCGGCGTCTGGCTGTGTATGAAATATGAGATCGCCCAAATGAAACGCCAGGGAGGCGGCGCGATCGTCAATATCGGATCGAATTTCGGCCTTGTCGGCTCGCCCGGCATGCCGGCCTATTCCGCCGCCAAGCACGGCGTTCTCGGCCTGACCAAGACGGCGGCGCTGGAGAATGCGACGGCGGGCGTGCGGGTGAACGCGGTTTGTCCCGGTCCGGTGCAGACGCCCCTGGTCGACCAGATGCTGCACGCCCAGCCGGATGCGGCGGCCGAAATCATGGAATCGATTACCAGCCGCCTGCCCCTCGGCAGGATCGGCCGGCCGGAAGAAATCAGCGGCGCCATCGTTTGGCTGTGCTCGGATCAGGCGTCGTTTGCCACCGGCATGGCGATGCCGGTTGACGGCGGTTTCACCACACAATAAGAGCGCCCGACGCACCGTTGGCGGGCGGATTTCGCCAAGGGCTCCCAATCGCTATATTTCACGATCATGTTCCGTAACGCTCTAATTCTCGCACTCATTCTGGTCACCGCCCTGGTGGCGATTTCGCCGCTCCATCCCCGGGCGGCGACGCTTTCCGATGTCGTGATGATTTCCCCCGGCGAAGACATCCAGGCTGTTGTCGATGCCCATTTACCCGGCACGAGCTACCTGCTGCTGCGCGGTGTGCACCGCCGGCAGAGCGTCGAACTCAAGGATAGCGACAGTTTTTCCGGCGAAGCCGGCGCCCATATGAGCGGCGCGGTGATCCTTGGGCCGTTCGTTCGCCGCCGCAATGTCTGGCTGGCGCCGGCGCCGAGCGCATCCGCCAACCCGACGGGAAAATGCGCGCTGAACCGGCGCGGACAAGAGACGGACCTTTGCACCTACTTGGAAGATCTGTTTCTCGATTCCGAACCGCTGCACCGTGTCGCGGCCCTCGACGAAATCGGCCCCGGCACCTGGTTTTTCGATTATGACCGGGGCTTTGTCATCATGGCCGACAATCCGCGCGGCCGGATGGTGGAGCTTAGCCTCGCCCGCCGGGCATTTTACGGCGCTGCCCGGAACGTGATCATATCCGGCTTGGTAATCGAAAAATATGCCTCCCCCGCCCAGTCCGGCGCTATCCAGGGCGATGAGGGTACCGCCTGGACCCTGCGCGCCAATGAAATTCGCCTCAATCATGGCGCGGGCATCCGTACCGGCGCGGCCATGCATGTCCTCGGCAATCATATCCACCGCAATGGGCAAATCGGCCTGGTCGGCAAAGGCGACAATATCCGCATCGAAGGCAATATTCTGTCGCACAATAATTATGCGGGGTTCTCGTCGAGCTGGGAGGCGGGCGGTGCGAAGCTCGTCAAGACCACCAATCTAGTCGTGCGCGGAAACTGTGTGCATGACAATGCCGGTACTGGCCTCTGGACCGACATCAGCAATATCCACTCGCTCTATGAAGGTAATAGGGTATTCGCCAACTCAAGCGAAGGCATACATCACGAGATCAGCTACGACGCGGTGATCCGAGACAATCAGGTGTTCGCCAACGGTCATGGTTTTGATTCCTGGCTGTTCGGTGCGCAAATCCTGATCAACACCTCGCGAAACGTCGAGGTGCACGGCAATCATGTCGAGGTTGCCCGCGGCTACGGCGACGGAATCGTCCTGCTCCAGCAAGAGCGCGGCGATGGCCCCTACGGCGAATGGCGCACCAGCGGCAACCGGGTCCATGGCAATCTCATCATCTACCGCGGCGAGAACGGCGTGAGTGGGGCGGCGGGGGATTACAATAATGAAGTGCTCTTCTCCAGCGGTAACCTGTTTAACGGCAATCGCTACAAAGCCCTCGGCGAAGATCACGCGCATTGGGCCTGGGGAGAGGAAATCGACCACCGGGCGCGCTATATGACTTGGCCGCAATTGCGCGAAACCGGCCAGGAGCCGGACGGCAAGTTCGACATTCAATTTCCCAAGTCGCTCGATCAAAAATGCGGTTTCATGCCGGTCGGGCCGGCGCACAACATGCCCGCCGAAAAGCCAAATTCGCCAACCGGATAAATCGGTTATTGACAGCCGGGACAATTCACCTATTTAAAGGGTACGAATTCGGTCCTATATAAGATTTACCATGATTCGAATCAGCAGAATGGCGGATTACGGCGTTGTCGCGCTCAGTTTTCTGGCACGCGAACCGGACGCTTATTTTAGCGCCGCGTACATTGCCGAGCGCACCGGTGTACCCTTGCCTACTGCGAGTAAGCTACTGAAAATGCTTGTGAAAAGCGGCGTGGTGGTGTCCCGGCGAGGAGCCTCCGGCGGGTACGGTCTCGCTCGCCCGCCTGAGCAGATATCGGTCGCGGATCTCGTGGTCGCGGTGGATGGGCCGATCGCCTTGGCGGATTGTCTGCAAGACGCCAGTGCCAGCGTTTGCGGGCTGGAGGGATTTTGCGCCGTCCGCGGGCCGTGGCAGAAAGTGAGCGACGCCATACGTGTCGCTCTTGAAGAAGTAACCCTGGCGGATATAGCCGGGTCATTTCCGGGCGACGATCTGGACTCGTCCCCGGACCGGCAGGAGAAGCCGTCTTTGTCGATGAGCGACGGCGGCTAACGGAATTAGGCACGCGAAATATGGCATCCAATAGCGAAACGGCGCGGGCCGTCGGAGAGCTCGCCGAGGCGCGCTACAAATATGGTTTCGTCACCGATATCGAAGCCGATTCCGCTCCGCCCGGGCTGAACGAGGAAATCGTCCGCTTTATTTCGGCCAAGAAAGGTGAGCCCGAATGGCTCCTCGAGTGGCGCCTGCGCGCCTTTGAGCGCTGGACCGAGACGGTCGAAGACACGCCGGGCTGGGCGCATCTTGACTATCCAGAGATCGATTATCAGGCGTCGAGCTATTACTCCGCACCGATGCGCGACGAGGATCGGCCCCAAAGCCTCGACGAAGTCGATCCCGAATTGCTGCGCACCTATGAAAAACTAGGCATTCCGTTGCAAGAGCAGGAAATGCTGGCCGGTGTCGCGGTTGATGCGGTGTTCGATAGCGTTTCAGTGGCGACGACTTTCAAGTCCAAGCTGTCCGAATTGGGCGTGATCTTCTGTTCCCTCTCGGAGGCGGTGGCGGAACATCCAGAGCTGGTGCAAAAATATCTCGGCACCGTCGTGCCCTATGCCGACAATTACTTCGCCACCCTCAACTCTGCGGTATTCACCGACGGATCCTTCGTCTATATCCCGAAGGGCGTACGTTGCCCCATGGAGCTGAGCACCTATTTCCGCATCAACGCCGCCAATACCGGGCAGTTCGAGAGAACGCTAATCATCGCCGACGAAGGCTCCTATGTGAGCTATCTCGAAGGCTGCACGGCGCCGATGCGCGATGAGAACCAGCTGCATGCCGCCGTGGTCGAACTCGTCGCCTTCGATGACGCGGAGATCAAATATTCGACGGTGCAGAATTGGTATCCGGGTGATGAGAACGGCAAGGGCGGCATCTTCAATTTCGTGACCAAGCGCGGCGCGTGCCGGGGGCGGAATTCGAAGATTTCATGGACTCAGGTAGAGACTGGCTCCGCCATCACCTGGAAATATCCCAGTTGCCTTTTGATCGGCGACGGCTCGTCCGGCGAGTTCTATTCCATCGCCATCACCAACAATTGCCAGCAGGCCGATACCGGCACCAAGATGATCCATATCGGCAAGGACACCAAAAGCCGCATCGTCTCCAAGGGCGTCTCCGCCGGCCGCGCCGAGCAGACCTATCGCGGGCTCGTGCGGGTCCAGGGCAAGGCTGAAAACGCACGCAATCATACGCAATGCGATTCGCTTTTGATCGGCGACCGCTGCGGCGCCCATACGGTGCCCTATATCGAATCGCGCAATGCCTCCGCGCGCCTCGAACACGAAGCGACAACGTCGAAAATCAGCGAGGACCAGCTGTTCTACTGCCGCCAGCGGGGCATCGACGAGGAAGACGCGGTCGCGCTCATCGTCAACGGATTTTGCCGAGAAGTATTGCAGGAGCTGCCGATGGAATTCGCCGTCGAAGCCCAGAAGCTTGTCGCCATCAGTTTGGAAGGGAGCGTCGGCTGAGCGCCGGCGCGATTTGGAAAGTGAGCATGCTCGACATCAAGGGTCTCTCCGCCTCGGTGGCGGACAAGGAAATTTTGCGGGATTTCAGTCTCTCGGTCGGCGCCGGCGAGGTGCATGCGATCATGGGGCCGAACGGCTCGGGCAAGAGCACGCTTTCTTACATATTGGCCGGCCGAGACGGGTACGAGATTACCGCCGGCAGCGTGACCTATCGCGGCCAGGATCTGCTCGCCCTCGCGCCTGAAGAGCGTGCGCGCGAGGGCCTCTTTCTCGCCTTTCAATATCCGGTGGAAATTCCCGGTGTCGGCAGCGCGACCTTTCTCAAAACGGCGGTCAATGCCGTGCGCAAGCATCGCGGCGAAAAAGAGTATGACGCCATGGAGTTTCTCAAGATCGTGCGCGAGAAGCGCGATGCGCTCGGCATCAGCGAGGAGATGATGCGCCGCGCGCTTAATGTCGGATTCTCCGGCGGCGAGAAAAAGCGAAACGAGGTTTTGCAGATGTCCCTGCTCGAACCTTATCTCGCCGTGCTCGACGAAACGGATTCCGGCCTCGATATTGACGCGCTCAAGATTGCCGCCGAGGGCGTCAATGCATTGCGCTCGCCCGATCGTGCCATGATCGTCATCACCCATTATCAGCGCCTGCTCGATTATATCGTGCCCGATTTCGTTCATGTGCTGGCGGAGGGACACATCGTGCGCTCTGGCGGCAAGGAATTGGCGCTGGAACTCGAAGAGAAGGGTTATGGCGGCGTGACCGGCGGCACGGAGGCGGCGGCGTAATATGAGCGCGGTCTCACCCCTTTCAGCCAATTCGGGCCGCTCCATCGCGCTGCCATACGCGGCGCGGTTCGCGGTCGCCGAATTGCCGGGCGGCGATTTGCCTTGGCTGGTCGACGGCCGCGATGCGGCAATGGCGCGCTTCGCGGAGCTCGGCCTGCCTGGTCAAAAAGTCGAGGAGTGGAAATATTCCAACCTTACGCCGCTGGCGAAGACCGAGTTCACTGACCCCGACCGAACCGCCGCCGAAGCAGCGCGCGACGAAATCGCCCGGTGTTTTGCGAAGGAAAGCAGCGCGGCGCGGCTCGTTTTCGTCAACGGCATGATGGACGGAAGCCTGTCCGTGCTAGGTGATCTTCCGGCTGGTGTGCGGGTGCTCAGCTTGGCCGAAGCCATCGCTCAAAAGAACGATTTGCTGAAATCGCATTTGGACGCGATGCCGGCGGTGAACGGCCATGCCCTGGCGGCGCTCAACGCCGCACTCATGGCGGATGGCTGTCTCGTTATTCTTGAACCCGAGGCGGAGCTGGCACTGGAGTTGTTGTTCGTCGCTGCGCCGGATGGCGGCGCCCCGGCCTATCACCCGCGTATCTCCATTCTTGCCGGGGCGGACAGCCGCCTCTCTATCGGCGAACAGCATGCTTCGCTCGGCGATCACGAATACTGGTCGAATCCGGTGACCGATATCCGCCTCGGCGAGGCCGCGCAGGTGCGCCACTATAGACTCCAGGAAGAAAGCGAGCAGGCCTGGCAAACCTCCTTGACCAAAGTCCGAGCCGCTGCGGATGCATCGTACGAGAACTTTATCGTCGCCACAGGTTGCCGCTATGCGCGCAACGAAATTGAAGTGACGCTCGATGGGCAGGGGGCAAGTTGCGACCTCGGTGGCGGCTTCATGTTGGCGGGCGATCAGCAGATCGATAATCGGTTGCGTGTCGACCACGTCGCGCCCGAATGCGTCAGCCGTCAAGCCTATAAGGGCGTGCTGGATGAGCGCGCTCATGGCGTTTTTCAGGGCAAGACGGTCGTCCAGCGCAATGCGCAGAAGACCGACGGCAATCAGCTCAGCCGCGCGCTTTTGCTCTCGCCGGATGCCGTGATGGATGCCAAGCCTGAACTGGAAATCTATGCCGACGATGTGAAGTGCAGCCATGGCGCCACGGTCGGCGAGTTAGACAGTGAGCAATTATTCTATCTGCGTGCGCGCGGCATCGATGAAGCGGCTGCCCGCCGCCTCCTGATCGCCGCCTTCCTGGAAGAGCATGTGCAATCCGTCTCTGATGAAGCGGCGCGCGAATGGCTCGGCAGAGCTGTGATCGGCTGGTTGGCACAGCGCGAAACGGAAGGGCTTGCCTGATGCAAAGCTCCGCCGCCCTCTCGCAAAGCACCGCACGCGACATTGTCCGCCGGCGTGCCGATTTCCCGATTTTGGCTGAGCGCGTTTACGACAAGCCGCTCGTCTTCCTCGACAGCGCCGCGAGCGCACAAAAGCCGCAATGCGTGATCGACGCGGTCAATCACTGCTACAGCCACGAATACGCCAATATCCACCGCGGCGTCTATTGGCTGAGCGAGCGCGCGACGCAAGCCTATGAAGCGGCGCGGAGCAAGGTTCAGCATTTCATCAACGCCGCGTCTGAGCGCGAAATCGTTTTCACTAAAAGCACCACCGAGGCAATAAATCTGGTGGCGTCGAGCTATGGTGGCAGCAAGCTGAAAGCGGGCGACGAGGTCATCCTCTCGGAACTGGAGCATCACGCCAATATCGTGCCCTGGCAACTCTTGCGCGACCGCATTGGCATCGAGATCAAAGTGGTGCCGATCGACGATCGCGGCAATTTCCTGCTCGACGAATATGAGAAGCTGTTGGGCTCGCGCACTCGTTTGGTCGCTCTAACACATACGTCGAATGCGCTCGGCACTATCACTCCAGCCGAGGAAATTATCCGTCTTGCCCACGCCCGGGATGCTCATGTGCTGCTCGACGGTGCGCAATCCATCGTGCATGGCCCGATCGATGTGCAGGCGCTCGATGTCGATTTCTACACTTTCTCCGGCCACAAGCTTTATGGGCCGAGTGGCATCGGCGTGTTGTATGGCAAAGCGGATATTCTTTCCGCCATGCCGCCCTATCAGGGCGGTGGCGACATGATCCGCCAGGTCACCTTCGAGAAGACCGAATTCGCTGACATTCCCGGGCGCTTTGAGGCCGGCACACCGCATATCGCCGGCGCCTATGGTCTTTCAGCCGCGATCGATTATCTCTCCGAGATCGGCATGGAGGCGGTCGCCGCGCACGAGAAGGAGTTACTCGACTACGCGACGGCGCGTCTGCAGGAGATAAATTCGCTTCGCCTTATCGGCACGGCTGATCAGAAGGCGGGGATCGTTTCGTTCGAGCTTGACGGCGTGCATGCGCATGATGTTGGCACCATTCTCGACCGCGAGGGGATCGCCGTCCGGGTCGGTCATCATTGTGCTCAGCCCTTGATGGACCGCTTCGGCATCACCGGCACGGTGCGCGCTTCCTTCGGCCTCTACAACGACAAGTCCGATATCGACGCTCTGGTAGCGGCACTCGGCACGGTGCGGGAGATCTTCGGCTGATGTCGGAACTTCGCGAACTCTACCAGGAAGTCATTCTCGACCACGGCAAGACGCCGCGTAATTTCGGCAAGCCGGAGGGCGCCACCTGTGAATCCAACGGCCACAACCCGCTTTGCGGTGACACGGTGACGGTCTATCTGCGACTGAAAGATGGCGTTGTTGAAGATGTCGGCTTCGAGGGGCGCGGCTGTGCCATTTCCATCGCATCCGCCTCCATGATGACCGAATTGCTGAAAGGCAAGCGGCTCAAAGAGGTCAAGGCAACGTTCGAACGCTTTCACCATCTTGTGACGGACGAAGCGGCGGCGGGCGAGGATGGTTTCGATGACGAGGATTTCGAAAAGCTGATGGTTCTTGCGGGCGTGCGCGAATTTCCCATGCGGGTCAAATGCGCCACCCTCGCTTGGCACACGATGAATGCCGCGATGCACGGCGGCGATGAAGAGGTCAC
>CAZUVO010000116.1:0-11927 GCA_964623955.1 uncultured Rhizobiaceae bacterium | reverse complement strand
AATGCTGGGCCGACGCCGCACACTACCGAAAACACCAGCGCGCTCGGGATAGCGGCGACAAAAAGTTATCAAGCTAATTAATTTATCGTTTAGCTGCCCTCCGCAAGCTCCCATTCCGCGTCCGCCATGGCGTAGCGGGCGTAGCGGAAGTCGCGGATGAAGCCGAGTTCCTCGCCGGCATAGTCGAGCAGGATGAAATAGGCCGGGCGCTCTTCAGGCTGGGTTAGATCAAAGACCAGGATAGCGTCGCGGCCCTCGACTTGGCCCGGGGCCATGCGCCAATCCAATTTGCGCGAATAATTGCCGAAATAATTGCCGACTTTCTCGCGGCCTTGGGCGTCCACCCGGCCGACCAGTTCGAGGCGCACTTCGGCGGAGAGCATGTCGCGCAGCTCGTCGAAGCTGTGATCGTTAAACAGGCGGGCATAGAGGCCGAGCCGGCGGCGCGATTCCGGTGAGAGCGGCGCGCGTGCCGCCGCCGCCGCCGGCTCGGCGCGGTGTTGGCGCAGCGTCTCGCGCCCGCGATGGAGCGCCGCCTTGACCGAGGCGGTGGTGGCGCCGGTGAGATCGGCGGTTTCCGCCGCCGAATAGCCGAAAATATCGCGCAGGATGACCGTGCTGCGCTGGCGCGCCGGCAGGGCGAGGAAGGGCCGCAGCCCCTCGACCATTTCGGCCGGCGATGGCGTTTCCACCGCCGCCGCTTCCGGCAGGGCGGCGGCGCCGTCGAGATGGTCCGCCTCGCGCTTCCTGGCGCGGAGGTAATCGAGCGCCGCATTATGTGCGATGCGGAACATCCAGGGGCGCAATTCGCGCACCTCGTCGCCCCGCTCCAGGGCTTCGAACGCCTTCATGAAGGCCATTTGCAAGACATCCTCGCCATCGATCACGGACCCGGTCATGCGGCTCAAATAGCGGTGAATTTCGGGCCGGAGATCCGCCGCACCCTGCTCGAACGCCGCTATCGAGACGATTTGACCGTCGCTCTTCGTCACCCCGTTCGCCCGAACCGTTCCGCCCGGGCCTCCTGTCACCCAAAGTCCCTCACGCCATCTTCTCGATGCCGCCGCCGGTAATGGCGAAAGTCCGCGCCTCACCATCGGGCGCGCGGCCTAAAAGATCAATGACATGGCCGCCGGCGACCTCCGCCGTGAGCGGTGTGTCCCATTGCTGCATGAATTTCTCCGCCGGCACACCGGCCGCCTCGGCATAGGCCGCCGACGCCATAGTGCCGATCTCCGTGCCGGCGATGAGCTGCTTGGGGATGATCGCGAGGAATTCGAGGCCGAGCCCCTGGCGGTCCGCCTCGCGCTGGCCGTAGCTGACGAGGAAATGCTGCATCCGCTTGGCTCCGGCATAGCCGCCGGAGAGCGGCGAGCCGCCCAGCGCGGCGCCGCTCGAAAAGCTGACAGTGGTGGCGCCGGGGCTGAGCGGCAGGGTGAGCGCGGCCTTGGTGAACTCGAAGGCGATCCTGGTGTCGCAGTTCCAGGCGGCGCTGAACTCGTCCCAGCTCAACTCCTGCAGGGCGGCCATTTTCGGCCGGTGCCCGCCGGCGAGGATCACCAGATCGGGGCTGTGGCGGGCCAAAAGCTTCGCCGCCGCGCCGTCCGCCGCCGCATCGATGGCGACGGTCTCGACCGCCGGTGCGTCCGCCTTGAGGCGCGCAAGCCCCTCCGCGCCGCGCGCCGCGACGGTGGTGCTGACGCCGTTCTCGGCCAATTTCAGGGCAATTTCGCGCCCCACGCCGGCGCTGCCGCCGATCACCAAGGCATTTTCATATTGCTTCGACATGATAGAGACCTCTCCGTTTTGCGTTGCCGTTACTGTTAAGACGTCCGCGCGCGGCAAAAGGATTCGCTGGTCAGGAAAAAAAATTAGGATTTAATGGCGTCATGATTCGCATGCTGACGACACACCCGGCGCTGGCCCTTTTTCTGATCCTCGCCCTAGCGGCGCTGTGGCTGGCGGCGCCGGCCCAAGCGCAGGAGAAACTGCCCCTCGAGCCGCTCGCCATCGAGACGGCGGCGGGCAAGCGGCTGTTTCAAGTCGAGGTGGCGCGCACCGAGCAACAGCGCGCCACCGGCCTGATGTTCCGCCATGAGTTGGCGCCGGACCGAGGCATGCTGTTCGATTTCGAAATCGAGCGCCATGTCGCGATGTGGATGAAAAACACGCCGCTCTCGCTCGATATGCTGTTTATCGCCGCCGACGGGCGGGTGGTCAGGATTGCCGCCCACACCGAGCCGTTTTCGACCGAGCGCATCGTTTCCGGCGAGAAAGTCGCCTCGGTGCTTGAACTGCTCGCCGGCAGCGCCGAGCGTTTGGGTATTGCGCCCGGCGATGAGGTGCGGCATTCAATGTTCGGCAATCCGCCCTGAGCGGCGCGATTGTGCAAATCCGCGAAACCAGCCGAGCATTTGACGCCATGTGGAAAGCCAAAGCCGCCGCCCTCTCTTTCGCCGCCGCTCTCGCCGCGGCGCTCATCCTGCTGCCGCCGACCGCGCCCGTCCTGGCCGACGAGGCGGAGGACGCGGCCATCGAGGCGGAACGCCTCGCCGAGCAGTTGGAGCATTTCATCAAGACCGGGCGCTGCGTGAATTGCGACCTGACCAAGGCGGTGATCGGCGCGAGAGACCTGAGCGGCGCGCGGCTGACCAACGCGGCCTTGAACGGCGCCGATCTCGCCGGCGCCAATTTCAGCGGCGGCGAGCTCTCCCAGGCGGAGCTGTCGGGCGCCAATCTCGCCGGCGTCAATTTCACCGGCGCCAATCTGAAGGGCGCCGATCTCTCCGACGCCGACCTCACCGACGCGGTGCTGCGCGGCGCCGATTTGACCGGCGCCGACCTTTCCGGCGCCAAGCTCGACGGCGCGGATTTCTGGGGCGCCGAAATCCGCCGCGCCGACCTCTCCGACATCAAGGTCGACAAGAGTAGCGGCATCACCAAGGACGAAGTCGGCGGCTCCGGCAAGATTTCGATCTTCGATAGGTAGAGCCGGGCCGGCGGGCGGCGCAAAAGCCGCTGGATTTATTTCCGCGAAAGCAGTACCTAGCGGCATATCGGGGCGTGGCGCAGTCTGGTAGCGCACCTGCTTTGGGAGCAGGGGGTCGGAGGTTCAAATCCTCTCGCCCCGACCAAAATTACAGAGCTTGCCGCTTAGTTCACTGCCAGTGATAAGCCCCCCTTCCCTGTGGGGAAGAAGGGCTTATTCGGGCTGAACCGGTGTTACTTCGACGCAAACTTCTCTCGGCTGACGCTCCAAATACCCGAGCAATAGCCGGCGACGTTGAAGCTGCCTTTGCCGGAGGCGCGGTCGAGGCCACCGGCGAGCTTGAAGACGAATTGCCGGCCGGCATGGGTTCTGACCAGGGCGCCGGCGCGGCTGATGGTGCCGGACATCAGATAAATCCCGCCGCCATACGCGTTGTTTCGCACCTGAATGACGCCGCTCACCTGGGAGTTCGTGACGGTCATGTCGATGCCGACGTTGCCGCCGCAGCCCGGGCCCTCGATGAACTCGCCGCTGCCGCGCCACTGGCCATCGAACGGGTCGGCCTCGGCCTTGCGCGCGATCATCTGCTTGAAGGTTTCGGTGTCGGGCGCCGGTTCACGCTTGGGTTTGGGTTTGCGCTTGGGCGTGGCGATCTTGATCGGCTCCGGCGTGCCGCCGACTTCGCGCAAGGTCGTACGGTAGGTCTCCGCCCGGTTGCCGCCGAGGGCGACGGCGCGCTTTGCGGCGCGGATGGCCTCGCGCTTCTGGCCGCGTTCGGCTAGGACATGGGCGAGATTGTTGAACGCCGGCGCGGCGCCGGGGTCGATCTCGGTGGCGCGGCGGAAGGCGTCCGAAGCGCCTTTGACGTCGCCCATGGCATAGAGACTGTTGCCGCGCCCCATCCAGGCGCCGAGACTCATCGGCCAGCGCCCGAGCGCCGCGTCGTAAGCCTGGGCGGCGGCTTGCGGGCGGCTCGCCCGCTCGAGGCCGGCGGCGGCTTCGAGATAGCCCTCCTTGGTTGCGCTGGCAGGCATGATGTTGGGCGGCAGCACCGCAATGGCCCAATTGTCGCCCGGTTGCCAGCTGCGCTTGAACTGGCGGATGGTCATTTCCTCGCGCGCTTCCGTGCCCGAATGCAGGATCATGCGGCCGCGCGCCCGGTCGTAACCGGTGACCACGGCGAAGTGCCAATAGGCGCCGAGCGAGGTGCCGAGATCCTGCAGCACGATGACCGGATGGCCGGCCGCGACTTCGCGCAGGAGATTGGTGAAGCCGTCGACCTCATAGGCGAGGCGGCCCTGGCGGCGGGCGGCGGTGATCATGTCGCTCGGCAGGCTGCCCTTGCGCGCCGGCGAATAGACCTGTTCGACCAACGCCTCGGGGCGGATGGAAATGCCGCTCCAACCGAGCGCCATGGCGAGCGCCGCCGGACCGCACTGATAATCTTCCTGCGGGAAGAACGGGACGTCGGTAAGCTCGGCCTGTTGCGGAACCTGGGTTTCAGCGGCTCCGGCAGGGTTCGAGGTGAGGCCTGCGGCGCCGAACACGAGCAGGGCGACGAGACCGATGGCGAGAATGTTGCGGCGTTTCATGGTCTTTCTCCTGGGTTAGGCCGGCCGGTTCCACTCGACGCTACCGAGGGCGAGGACGCCGTAGACGAGCAGCGTGGGCGGTATCAGCAAGCCGGCGAAGACGATAAACATGAGTTTGGGAACACTCCCGGTGATTCGCGGCGCCGGGGAGATATTGCGGCTCATCGGACCTGGTCCCAGCTATGGCCGGTCGAGGAATGGCTGAGCAGCTCGGCAAAACCGAAGAAGATCAGCGAGGGCGGGAACAACACGCCCGCGGCGCCGATGACCAACAGCTTGGCGAAAGTCGAATCGTGGATATAGCCGCCATGATGATGACCGTTATGCTTGGTGCCGGCGCCGGCGGGCATGTTGTCGAGCTCGTTGGCCAGCTCGGCGACCTCGCTATCGGTCAGGCTGGCGACCCGCGCCCGCGCTTCCGCCTGTGACACGCCGTAGCTCTGAAGATCGGCGCGGATGTCGTCGCGTTCGAGCGCCCGCAGGACCCGCTCGCGCGGGTCGAGCGCGACGGGCTCGGGCGTCAGGATATTCTCGGTGGCGAGCAGATCGGCGTTGCCGGCTTCGGGCAGGACCGCCGTATCGCCCATCACCGAATCGGTGGGCAGGAGGGCGGCCTGGTGCGTTGACACCGTGTCGCCGCCGCTTGTGACCATCGCCGCGTCGGCGGATTTGGCCGGGAAGGTCAGGGTCATCAGGGCGAGCAGCATGAGAGCCGCCACCGCGCTAAAACCTATCGAAATCCATTTTACTGTAAGCATGATCGTGTCCTCCTTGGTGTTGCTGGCTTGGGGTTGCTGGCCGGCTTGGCTTATCCGGCCAGGATGTTGCGCAGCTGGCGCTCGCCGATGGGCATGGTTGCGCCCGACCGGAAGGCCCGCCACAGGGGTTCTTTGATGGTGTTGGTGTAATGCGCCGGCATGTCCTCGCGGGCGCGGTCGATGCGCCAGGCGGAGGCAGCGTAGCGGCCGGCGAGCCGGGCGATCTGTTTGGCTCTGGCCGATTTGGATTGGCCCGGCATGTAGCTTCGCGCGATGTCGCAGAGCGCCGCGTCGCGCAGGCGGTTGGCCTCCTCGCGCCACCAGGGCAGGCCGCCCTGGGCGAAGCGCAGACCGAGCGCATCGTCCATCGAGGTGCAACGGCGCTCGAGAAAATGCGCCAGCGCCGTGCCGAGCCATTCAGACTGGCCGGCTTCGAGCGGCTCGCCCGCCATGCAGCGCTGTTTGATCTCTCTCAGATTGTCGATCGTCTGTAACATCTGCCTGCTCCTCCGCGTTCCGTTGGGGACCGTTCTAAGGAGCGGGCGTGATCTCGGTGTTATGCGCCGCGTGAAAACTGCGTTAAAAATGCAGTGCAGGGAGCGCCGCGCCCCGGCGCGGCCGTGAAAAAACCGGCTAAAGGGTTGATTTTGCTGGAAATCGAAATGCTCGGCGGATTTGAGGCACGGCTTGCGCCGGACGCTCCGCTGAAGCTCGGCCAGCGCAAGGCGCAGGCTATTTTGGCTTATCTCGCGCTCGCACCGGAGATGACCGCGCCGCGCACCCGGCTCGCCGGCCTGTTATGGGGCGAGCGCGGCGAGGAGCAGGCGCGGTCGAGCCTGCGCCAGGCGCTGGCGGCGCTGCGCCGGGGTTTGCGCGAGGGCGCGGCGGCGGAAGCGCCGGATATTCTTCTCGCCGGGCGCGAGACGGTGGCGCTGGCGGGGGATCAGGTCGAGATCGATGCGGTCCGGTTCCAGCGATTGGCGTCGTCGGAAGATGTTGCCGATTTGCAGGTCTCGGCGGAGATCTATCGCGGTGAACTGCTCGACGGGTTCGATGTGCCGGAGCAGCCCTTTCAGGAATGGCTCGCGGGCGAGCGCGCGCGGCTCGGCGAGACGGCCATGGAAACGCTGCAAACCCTTGCCGAGAAACTGCGGGACGCCGGCAAGTTCGATGGAGCGCTGGCGGCGGCGCGGCGCGCGGCCCAGCTCGATCCCTTGCGCGAAGCCGCCCACCGCACGTTGATGCGGCTTTTTGATGCGGGCGGCCAGGCCGATCTCGCGCTCCGGCAATATGAGCTCTGCCGCGAGATTCTCGCGCGCGAATTGGATGTGCATCCCGATGGCGAGACCGAGAGCCTCTATCGCGATATTCGCGGCCGGCGCTCGGGCGGCGCATCACCGGCGGCGGCGGAAGCCGCGCTCGCCGAGGCGGGCGGCGAGATGGCGGAGAAGCCGTCGATCGCGGTGCTGCCCTTCGCCAATATGGGGAGCGACCCGGAAGAGGATTTCTTCGCCGACGGCATCGCCGAGGATATTCTGACGGCGCTCTCCAAATTCCGCTGGTTTTTCGTCATCGCGCGGGATTCGAGCTTTCTCTACCGTGACGCCGAGGCGGACGAGCGCCGCGCCGGGGCCGAGCTCGGCGTGCGCTATGTGCTGACCGGCAGCGTGCGCCGGGCGGGCGAGCGGGTGCGCATCTCGGCGCGTTTGCTCGACGGGCCCGACGGCCGCCACATCTGGGCGGAAAGCTATGACCGCGACATGGCCGATATGTTCGAGGTGCAGGACGATATCACCCAATGCATCGTCACCGCCGTGGCGCCGCAATTCCTCGATGCCGAGATGCGCCGGGCGCGGCGCGGCGATGTGCGCGACCTCGACGCCTGGGGCTACGTGGTGCGTGCGCACGCCCATCTCGCGCGCCTCAACAAGGAGGATAATGACGAAGCGCGGGCGCTGTTGACGCAAGCGGTGGCGCGCGACCCGGACAGCGCCTGGGGCTATACCGGCCTCGCCATCAGCCATACCCAGGATGCGCTTTGGGGCTGGAGCGCGGCGCGGGTGCAGTCGATCATGGCGGCGCAGGAGAATGCCCAGCGCGCCATCGCCCTCGATGACGGCGACGCCCAGGCCCATGCGGTGATCGGCCTGGTGCGCCTGGTGATGCGCCGCCATGACGATGCCATCGAGACCCTGGAGCGGGCGATTTTGCTCAACCCCAATCTCGCCAACGCCCATGCCAGCCTCGGCCTGGCGCTGGCCTTTTGCGGCGAGACGGCGCGCGCGGAGGATGAGGTCGAGCAGGCGATCCGCCTCAGCCCGCGCGATGCGATGCGCGTCTTCTGGTTCAACACCCTCTCGCTCGCCGCCTTCGTCGCCGGGCGCTACGAAGAGGCTGCGGAGTGGGCGGTGAAGACGGTCGAGGTCAATGATTCCTACGCCGGCGGCTTCCGCATCCTCGCGGCAAGCTATGGCCAGTTGGGCGAAGGCGACAAGGCGGCGGGGGCCCTGGCGCGCCTGCTCGAACTTTCCCCCGGCATGACCCTGGCGGCGACCCGGCTGCAGCTCCCGTTCAAATCCGATGAAGACATGACCCGCTTCCTCGACGGCCTCACCGCCGCCGGCCTTAAGGACTAAGGCGCCATGACGAACACCGCCGCGGGCATCGCCTGCATAGGTGCTGCGCATATCGACCGCATTGCGCGCTGCCGGGGGGAATTCGTCATGGGCGCCTCCAACCCGGTGACGGTCGGCGCGTCGTCGGGCGGGGTGGCGCGGAACGTTGCGCTTAATCTCGCGCGGCTTGGGCGGCACGCGAAGCTGGTGAGCGTGGTGGGCGGCGATGAAGCGGGCAGGGGGCTGGTGGCGGAGCTTCAGACGGGCGGTGTCGACTGCGGCGATATTGCGGAGCTGAACGGGCGCGCGACGGCGTCCTACACCGCCGTGCTCGACAAAGCCGGCGAGCTGATCTGCGGGTTGGCGGATGCGGATATTTATGACGCGCTGACGCCAGATAGGCTCCGGGCGGTGATGCCGGGCCTCGCCGCCTGGCCGCTCTGGGCGATCGACGCCAATCTGCCGCAAGAGACCATCGGCGCGCTCGCCGAAGCCAAGCCGGAGGGCGTCCGCCTCGCCGGCCTAGCCGTTTCGCCGGCCAAGGCGGTGCGTCTTGCGCCCCATCTTGGCCTCTTCGACATGCTGTTTGCCAACCGCGCCGAGGCATCGGCCCTCACCGGGGAGGCGGATGCGCTGGCGGCAGCGGCGGCGTTGCAGGCGCGCGGGCCGGAGCTGGTTTGCGTTACGCTCGGTGCCGAGGGCGTGGCGGTCGCGGCGGAGGCCGGCGGCGAAACCTATCCCGCGCCGGAAACCACGCCGACCAATGTCAACGGCGCGGGCGATGCCTTCGCCGCCGCTATGCTGGACGGGCTGATGGCCGGTGCGCCGCTCGGCCGGGCGGTCGCGCGCGGCCTCTCCGCCGCCGGCCTCACCGCCGCGTCGCCGGAGACCTGCACTTGCGATTTGTCTCGCCTGCCGCCTTCGGCCACTCTTTGCAATTAAACAGGAAAGAGGGAGACAGGAGATGGCGGTAACGGACCGGCGGGGCATCGATTTTTCGGCGGGCGATGCGGCAAGTCTCGAGATTTACGAGCGCGCGCTCGCCGCCTTCAATCTCTATCGCGGCGATCCGGTGGCGATCATCGACGAGGCGCTCGAAGCGGCGCCGGATTTTGTCATGGGCGAAATCTTCCGCGCCCATATGTTCGCGGGCCTCTGGGAAGAAAGCGCGGTGGCCGAGATAAAAGCCGGGCTCGCCCGCCTCGACGCTCTCGCGGGCGGCGCCAATGAGCGCGAGCGCGCCCATATGGCGGCGCTTGGCGATTGGGCGGCAGGCGATTGGCAGGGCATGCGGGCGCGGCTCGACCGTATCCTGATGGAGTATCCGCGCGATCTGCTGGCGCTGCAGATGGGCCATCTCGCCGATTTCTTCATGGGCGATCGCGACAATCTGCGCGGCCGTGTCGCCCGCGCCCTGCCGGCCTGGTCCGAAGGCGAGGCGGGCCACGGGCTGGTGCTCGGCATGCTCGCCTTCGGCCAGGAGGAATGCGGCGATTATGGCCGGGCGGAGGAGAGCGCGCGCCGCGCCCTCGCCGATCTGCCGGCGGATTGCTGGGCGCGCCACGCGCTCGCCCATGTCATGGAGATGGAGGGCCGCCAAGCGGAAGGCGCGCTGTTCATGGAGGAGAGCGCCGAGCATTGGGCGCAAGAGGACAACGCCTTCGCCTTTCACAATTGGTGGCACACGGCGCTCTTTCATCTCGACCAGGGCGATGTCGCCAAGGCCCTCGCGCTGTATGATTCCTCGGTCCGCCCGGGCTCGGAGGAAGCCCAGGTGACGATGCTCGATTCCGCCGCGCTGCTGTGGCGGCTTCATCTCCGGGGCGAGGATGTCGCCGCGCGCTGGCAGGATGTCGCCGACCGCTACGAGGCGCTCGGCGAGGCCGGCTTCTACGCCTTCAACGATATGCATGCGATGATGGCCTACACGGCGGCCGGGCGCGGCGACGCGGCGGCGAAGCAGTTGGCGGCGGCGGAGCAGGCCGCCGGGGCGGCCGACGCCGCCGACGCCGCCGACGCCAACGCCGAGATGGAGCGCCGGGTCGGCCTGCCGGTGCTGCGCGCGGTGGCCGCCTTCGGGCGCGGCGACTACGCCGAATGCGCCGAGCATCTGCTGCCCATCCGCTACACCGCCCACGCCTTCGGCGGCAGCCACGCGCAACGCGACATCCTCCACCGCACCCTGATCGAAGCGGCGCTGCGCGGCGGCGACAAGGCGCTGGCGGATGCGCTCTGCGACGAGCGCCTGGCGCTGAAGCCGGAATGCACCTACGGCCTGGCGCTCAAAGCCCGCGCCGACACAATGTGATGTTACAAGTCCCTCTTCCCCTGAGGGGAAGAGGGATTAGGGAGAAGGGGCGAACCAAGCGCGCAGAGCGCGCTATGCCCTATCCAGTGCGCATCGATGTACTGGTAAGCCGGTGGGCGTCAGTTTCCCCCGGCCGCGATCGTCAGCGCATTCTTGATTTCCGGAGAATCGAGGAAGCTGTCGAAGAGCATCTTGTATTTTTCCGCCATGGCATCGAAGAGATTGTATTTTTCGCTAGCGTCTATGGGCTTTTCCAAATCCTGGAACGATTTCTGCGCAAGCTTCCGGCCATCGCCATCAATAACGAACAGTTCGAAGTGATAGTCGTATTCCGGTTCAAAAATTCCAATGTCGTAGCGTGACTGGTGGATGATGACCGCAAGGGCGAATCCATTATTTGCCTGCCCGATTCTTTCGGCGATGGCGTCGCTGTCCGTACCGATAGGCAGCGAGATAATGGTGGCGGCACTTCCGGCGTTTTCAAACGCCTCTTTCAGCTTGGTGGCGAGATAAAACGCGAAGGGTTTCTCCTTGAATTCATCCTCACGGGGGGCCGAAAACGGAATGCCAAATCCGCCGCGGAATATTCCCTCGAACCATTCCTCTTTGTCTTTGTTTAGGATGAAAGGACGATGGTCGGATATCGCCAGGGCGATCACTGACGGCGGCGTACCGGTATAGACCGGAATCGTATCCTTCTTAAGTATGGGTACGGCACAGCCCGACAGCAGGGCCAGTGCGAAAACTGCAATTATCAGCCGTCTCATAACGCGGTTCCTCCCGTTTTTATTGCGGAAATCCTGGCCAATCGGGAGGGAAATGGCAATGAAAAAGAACGATAGGTTTCTCTTTCCGAAGCCTACCCCTGATTGAGCCCCAATTCCCTTTGCAGTTTTTTCGTCAGACCGAGGGAGACGATGCGGTGGGAGGATTCCAAGTAGGAGCGCAGTTCGTCGTCCGCGAGTCCCGGCACTTCGTAGTGCTGGATCCACTTCATGCCGCGCGACGCGAGGTAGGGGGCGGGGCGCAGGCCCGGCATGTCGCGCAGGATTTCATAGGCGATCTCGGAGACCTTGAAGGTAATGCCGGGATATTTCCCCTTGTTCCAGCCGCCGATCGCGAACACTTTGCCGCCGACTTTCCACACATGCGAGCCGCCCCATTGCATGACATAGCTCGTTGCCGGGAGCGATCCGCAATAGGCGTTGAATTCCTCGTGGGTCAATGGCGTTCTCCCACGACGCTCAAGCGCGTATCCGCGCGGCGGCGGTGGCGGGGTCGCCGGTGTTCGGCGTGCCGGTGGGTTCGATGAGGAGGAGATGGGCTTCCCGCCGCGCCACCGGGCGATGCTCGACACCCTTGGGAACGACGAACATCTCGCCCGCTTGCAGCGTCACCGTCCGGTCGCGCATCTCCCCATCGCGCATCTCCCCATCGCGCATTTCGATGTTGATTTCGCCTTCGAGCACGAGAAAGAAATCGTCGCTCTCCGCATGGGTATGCCAATTGAACGCGCCCTCGACCTTTACGACCATGACGTCGTGGCCATTGAATTCGGAAACGGTTCGCGGCGACCAGTGCTCGTCGAATGTCGCCAGTTTCTGCGTGAGATTGACGGCGTCCGGCATCTTGCTTCTCCGATCAATTCTGCTATCGCGCGCATAG
>CAZUVO010000115.1:0-11932 GCA_964623955.1 uncultured Rhizobiaceae bacterium | reverse complement strand
GGGCGCGGCGCCGTCGAGGGGGGTGCCCGGCAGTGCCTCGCCTTTGGCGAGCCGCGCCGCCACCGGCGAAAAGAGGTCGCGGCCATGGAAGCTGGCGGAGAGCGCCTCGGGCCGCCAATCGATGCGCCACCAGCGCGCCTCCCCGGCCTGGCGCGCGGCAATGGCAAGGAGGCCGTTATCGGGCCCGACGAACCAGTGCCCTTCGGCTTCGAGCGCCACCGCGTCGCGCGCGCCGCCGACGCCGGGATCGACCACCGCGATGCACACATCGCCCGGCGCGATCGCACGGCTGAGCGCGGCCAGCAGATAGGCCGAGGCCTTGGCATCGAACGCCGGCGCATCGGACATCAGCTCGATCACCGGCACCCCCGGCGCGTCGCGCGCCAGCACCGCGCGCATCTGTCCGACATAGGGGCCGGCGGCGCCGAAATCGGTAAACAACAGGATCACGCTCACGCCTTCCCTTGGAATTCGCCCGCAAAGGCCTTATTTGTTAGCGATGCGGGCCACATCCCGGGGAGGATCGTCATGTATCTGAAAGAAATCAACCATCTCGCTTTCATTACCGCCGATATGGAGGCGACGATCCGATTCTACCGCGATCTTCTCGGTATGGAACTGACCCATGGCATCGGCCATGACGGCTACCGCCATTATTTCTTCAAAACCGCCAATAATTATATCGCCTTCTTCGCCTATGATGGCGCCCAGCCGATGGAAAAGAAATTCCACGGCTCGCCCAGCACCAAGCCGCTCGGCTTCGACCATGTCTCGATCTCCGTCGGCTCGAAGGAAGATCTTTTCGCCCTCAAGGACCGGTTGGAGGCCGCCGGCCTGGAAGTCGCCGGCGCGGTCGATCACGGCTTCGTCTGGTCGATCTATTTCTTCGACAATAACAATATTCCGCTGGAGGCGAGCTGGGACTGTTTCGACGTCGTCGAAACGCCGGCGATTCTCGAGGACGACCCGCTGCCCGTCGCCGGCGAAGGCTCCGCGCCTCAACCCGGTCATTGGCCCGAGGTGACCGCGCCGACGCCACCGGAAGAAATGACCGCCCATCCCGGAAATGGCTATCCCACGCGGGAGGTGCTGTTGCGTGAGGGGAAAGTCGTGCTTAGAGCGGATTATGTCGCGGGTGCCAAACCGGAAGCTGCAGATTAGTGAAGATAGGGGAGTCAAAGCGCGTTCCACGCGCTAAGTTTGCCCCTTCTCCCTAATCCCTCTTCCCCCCGGGGAAGAGGGACTTAATCCGCCAGGAACTTCTTTCGGATGCCGGCGGCTACGCTGTATTTCGGATCGACGAAATTCCCCAGGCGCACGATGCCGCATTGGCTGAGCATCATATAGGCGTCCCATTTGTTGAAACCGTAATCGGCCTCCATCCAGCGGATCAGCTCGCGGTAGGCGATGCGGGTCGCGTCCTCCAAGGGCCGCGCGCTGCCGATGCCGAAGATCATGTCGTGGGTCTCGAGGCGCGGCCAGTCGAGGGTCCAGCCCTTGACGAGATCGACCTTGATGGTGGTGATCGATGAATATTCCACCGCCGTGCCGCACACCTCGCCATCGCCCTGGCAGGCATGGGCGTCTCCGATGAAAAGCCGCGCGCCCGGCGTGCGCACCGGAAGGTATGTGACCGTGCCCGGGGCCATGTCGGGGATATCCATATTGCCGCCGTGATTGTCCGGCGTCAGCGAATTGATCGAATCGATCTCCGGCGAGCAGCTCAGCGTGCCGATATGGGGCTTATAGGGCAGCGTCACCCGCTCCGACCAATAGACATTTTCCTCATCGATATTGATGCGCCGCACCTGCTCGGGCAGCGGGTCGTTGAGGGTCGCGGTATAGGTCGTGCCGGTGAGCGCGCCGAATTCCGGAATCATCGCCACCATGCCGTGGGGGTCCTCGCCGCGCGGATACATCGAGGCGATATAGACCGCGAGCGCATCGCCCATCTCGGCGCCCTCGACCATGATCGGCCCGTTCTGCGGATTGACGAACGGCAGACGCAGCTTCTCGCTCGGCTTGTCATCATCGCTGGTGAGCTTGCCCTCGAAGGCATCGCGCGTCTCGACCACCACCGTGTCGCCCGGCTTGATCGACATCACCGGGTCCGAATAGGGGCCCATGGTGTAGTGATAGGTGCCCTGCATCTCTTCCGTCAGATGATGAGTCTCGCCCGGCGCGTCGCGCCCGATTCCGCGCCGCGCCATGATCGAATCGCCAAGCCACGCCGCCAGCGCCTGTTCGTCCACCGCCATGTCTATCCTCCCGTGTTTCACTGTTCTTGCCGTTAATCATCCCGGAGCCGCCCGCTCCGTTCAAGCGGTATGATTCGCCTTGAATGAAACTGGCGGGGGCGAGTTTAATAGAGCCATGAGCGATGCGAATCCGGCGCCTTCGGCGCGCCTCTCCTGGCTCGGTTCGGCGACCAGCCTCTTGGCCGTGGCGACCTGCTACGGCACCATGGCGGCGGTCGCGCTGCTCTCCGTGGTCGGCATCAGCGTCGAGATCAATGAAGGCATCTTCATCCAGGTCATCACCGGTCTCTTGGGGCTGGCGGTCTTGGGCACGGCGTTCACGTTTCGCGGCCACCGCCATCCCGGGCCGCTCATCCTAACGGTCGCGGCGGCCACGCTGCTCCTCTGGGTATTCTATGGCAGCTATTATTTTGCCTTGGAGATCGTGGGTTTTGTTGGCTTAATATTGGCTTCGATTTGGGATTTCCGCGCCAAACGCCAGGCGCGCAAGAGAAGGAACGCATCATGAGTGAATCGCAGGGCATCGCCTATTGCCGGGGCGAATACATGCCGGTGGAGAAGGCATCGATCCCGATCCTCGATCCGGCCTTCACCAAGAGCGATGTGGTGTTCGACGCCATCTCCGCTTGGGACGGCAAGTTCTTCAAGCTCGAGGATCACCTCGCGCGCTTCCGCCGCTCCTGCGACTATATCCGCGTCTCACCACCGGTGAGCGACGAGGAGATCGGCCGCATCATGGCGGAATGCGTGACCCGCTCGGGCTTCGATCATGCCGTCGTCTATATTCTCTGCACCCGCGGGCTCTATCCCGGCGGCAGGGCCACGGGCGATCCGCGCCAGGCCGAGAACGAATTCATCGCCTACGCCGTGCCCTATTACTGGATCGTGCCCAAGGAACGGATCGACACCGGCGCTCATATCTGGATCGCCGAATCGGCGCGACGCGCACCGGACGCGGCGATCAATCAGAAGGTCAAAAATTTCAACCGCATGGACCTCACCCGCGCCCAGTTCGAGGCGCTCGACGCCGGCGCGGATGCACCCGTGCTGCTCTCGACCGACGGCTTCATCACCGAGGGGCCGGGCTTCAATGTGTGGATCATCCGCGACGGCAAGGTGCTGACGCCGGGCGAGAATCTGCTCGAAGGCATTACCCGCAAAAGCGTGTTCGAGCTCTGCGCCGAGGCCGGCCTGCAAGCGGAAGCGACGGACCTCACCGAGGACGACCTCAAAAATGCCGACGAAGCCTTCATTTCCTCGACCGGCGGCGGCGTGATCGCGGTGACCATGGTCAACAACAAGCCGATCGGCAATGGCGCGCCCGGCCTCACCACCGGCAAGCTCGGCGACCGCTATTGGGCGAAACGCGCCGAGGGCTGGGAGGCGACGGCGCTCGCCGACTTGCTCGAGCCCGAAGTTTCAAAGGCCGCCGGCGACGATTAGCCTCAGCGCTCATTTCCCGGGAAAAGCCGCCTCCTGGCGGCTTTTTTCATGCCCGCGTCTTGACTTTATATTCTATATTACTAAATTAGCATTTATGAATATAAACCTCGCGCGCATGGAGAATTCCGCCCGGGAAGCGAGCACCCTGATGAAGGCGCTGGCCAACGATAAGCGCCTGATGATCCTCTGTCAGTTGATCGATGGCGAACTGACGGTGGGCGAGCTCGCCGCGCGTATCGGCCTCTCGCAATCGGCCATGTCGCAGCATCTCGCCAAACTCCGGCACGACGATCTCGTCGCCACCCGGCGCGAGGCGCAGACCATCTATTATTCCCTCGCCGACAAGCGCGCGGCCCGGCTGATCCAGCTTCTCTACGACATGTATTGTTCCCCCCAAACCGCAAGGAAATCATCCCCATGAGCAACGGCACGATCCAAGATATCGACTGCACCACCCTGGCCGACTGGCTGAAGAAGGGCGAGGCCTTCCTGGTCGACGTGCGCGAGGCGGGCGAGCATGCCGGCGCCCATATCGCCGGCGCGCAGCTCAACCCGCTGAGCGCCTTCGACCCCTCGGCCTGCACGCCGGGCGATGGCCAGAAGCTCGTACTCTATTGCGGCTCCGGCATGCGCTCGATGAAGGCCGGCAAGATGGTCGCCGCCGGCGGCCAGGCGGAGACCTTCAACCTGGCGGGCGGCATCATGGCCTGGCAAAAGGCCGGCCACCCGATCGCGCGCTAGGGCCCGGCGCGTCGCGGTCGCCACAGAGAGCTGGCCCGGAGGCCCGGATGCCAACCCCCACCCATTACCTGCCGATCCTCGACTGGCTCGGCAAATACCGCAAAGCGGATCTCTCCGGCGATCTGATCGCCGGGCTGATCGTCAGCATCATGCTGGTGCCCCAGGGCATGGCCTATGCCATGCTCGCCGGCCTGCCGCCGCAGGTCGGGCTCTATGCCAGCGTGTTGCCGCTTATTCTCTACGCCCTGTTCGGCAGCAGCCGGACTCTCGCGGTCGGCCCGGTGGCCATGGTGTCGCTGATGACGGCGAGCGCGCTGTCGGAGTTGAGCGGCACGAACGCACAACTTGCCGGCGCCCTCATTTTAGCGCTCGCCAGCGGCCTCATGCTCCTCGTCATGGGCGTCGCCCGGCTCGGCTTCCTCGCCAATTTCCTCAGCCATCCGGTGATTTCCGGCTTTACCAGCGCGGCGGCGCTGGTGATCGGCTTTTCCCAGCTCAAGCATCTGCTCGGCATGGAAATTCCGCGCAGCCATCTGATCAGCGATCTTGTCGGTTATGTGATCGCGGAGGCCGAAAGCGCCAATCTCGTCACGATCGGCTTGAGCGCCGGGATGGTGGCGCTGCTGCTCTTCTGGCGCGGCCCGCTCGGCACATTGCTGCAGCGCGCCGGCGTGAGCCCCGCCATTACCGGCCCGCTGACCAAGACCGGGCCGCTCGCCGCCGTCATTGCCGGCGCCGGGCTGGTCTGGCTGTTGCGCCTCGACGAGAGCGCCGGGGTGAAGATCGTCGGCGATATCCCGACCGGGCTGCCCGCGCTCGGCTGGCCGGAGGTCGATCTCGCCATGGCGCGCGACCTGCTGCCCGCCGCCGCCCTGATCGCCCTGGTGGGCTTCGTCGAAAGCGTCTCCGTCGCCAAATCGCTGGCCAGCAAGCGGCGCCAGAAAATCGACGCCGATCAGGAATTGCGCGCCCTCGGCGTCGCCAATATCGGCGCTGCCTTCTCCGGCGGTTATCCGGTCACCGGCGGCTTCAGCCGCTCGGTGGTCAATTTCACCACCGGCGCCAATACCGGCTTGGCCGCCATCGTCACCGCCATTCTCATCGCGCTGACCCTCGCCTTTCTCACGCCGCTCTTTCACTTTCTACCCAAGGCGGCGCTCGCCGCGATCATCGTGGTGGCGGTTTCCGCGCTGGTCGATATCCGCTCCCTCCTCCGCACTTGGCGCTACAACTGGCTCGACGGCCTCTCCCAGGCTGCGACCTTCGCCGCGGTGCTCGCGCTCGGCATCGAGATCGGCATCATGGCCGGCGCGGCGCTCGCCGTCCTGTTCTATCTGTGGCGCACCAGCCGGCCGCATATGGCCATCGTCGGGCGCGTCGGCACAAGCGAGCATTTCCGCAATATCAAACGCCACGACGTCGAGACCCTGCCGCATATCCTGGCGCTGCGGGTCGACGAAAATCTCTATTTCGCCAACACCCGCTATCTCGAAGACCGCATCCTCGCCGCCGTGGCCGACCAGCCACGCGTGCGTCATCTGGTGCTGATCTGCAGCGCCGTCAATTTCATCGACGCGAGCGCCCTGGAGACCCTGGAAAATATCGTCGACGCCCTCGCCGAGGCGGGGGTCACGGTGCATCTTGCCGAGGTCAAGGGCCCGGTGATGGACGAGTTGGAGAAAACCGACTTCCTCGCCCGCCTCGGCGACGGTGAAGTCTTCCTCAGCACCCATGCCGCCATCGAAAAACTGGCGCGCGAGGCTGCGGAATGAAATTATTGCGTGCCGGATTATCACCGGCCTTTGTGGACACGGAAAACTGACATGACAAGATACGGAAAACTTGCTGCCGCCATGGGTTTCGCCATAGCGATTGGCGTCGCGACCGCGGCCAAGGCCGAGACGACGGTCATCAAGATGAAATATGACGATGACAGCGGAGATCTCTATTTCAAGCCCGCCAAGGTGACGATCAGTCCCGGCGACACGGTGGTCTGGCTGCAGGACGACCCCGACAATGAACACAACGTCGCCGCTTATCCCGGCATGATCCCGGAAGGCACCGAGCCGTTCGAGAGCCAGATGATGAAGCGCGTAGGCGAAAGCTGGGCCATGACCTTCACCCAGGTAGGCAGCTATTTCTATCACTGCCATCCGCATGAGGCGGCGGGCATGAAGGGGCTGATCGTGGTCGGCCGCGAATCATTGCCCGAAGAGTTCCGCAAACCAAAGGCCGGCGACATGTCGCACGATCATGGCGATGGCGGCCACGGTGATCCGGAAGAGATGGACCATGGCGACGGCCACATGGAAGACATGGACCATGGCGATGATCATCATGGCAAGAACGAGGATGACCATCACGCCGACGGGCATCATGGTCACGACGGCTGAAACTTAAACGCCTGTCATCCGCCGCGCCAGTACGGCGGCGGCGCGTGCGGTTCAGCGCATCGCCGATTTGGCGAAGCGGATCGAGACCGTCGTGCCCTCGCCGGACCGGCTTTCGATACTCAGCCGGGCGCCATGCAGCTCGACCATCGTCTTGGTGAGGAAGAGACCGAGCCCCGTGCCCTCGTAATGGCGCTGCAGCGAGCTGTCGACCTGGCTGAAGGGCTGCACCACGAGATCGATATGCTCGGGCGCGATGCCGATGCCGGTATCGCTGATGGCCAGCGTAAAGACGCCGTCCGCCGCACGCACCGCGCTGAGCGTTACCTTGCCGCCTTTTGGCGTGAATTTCACCGCGTTCGACAGCAGATTGAGAATGATCTGCTTGATCATGCGCCCGTCGGCGCGCAGCGGCGGCAAATCGCCGGGACAATCGCAATCGACCTCGATCGCGCCTTCCCGCGCCCGGTTCTCGATCATGCCGAGGCAGCTTTCGACGATCTCGTCGAGTTGGACGTCGCTGATCTCCGGCTTGAACTGCCCGGCCTCGATCTTCGAGACATCGAGAACATCGTTGATCACTTCCAGGAGATGCCTGCCGGATTGATGAATATCGCCGGCATATTCGACATAGCGCGGGCCGCCGAGGGGGCCGAAGGTCTGCTCCTTGAGGATTTCCGAAAAGCCGAGAATGCCGTTCAAGGGCGTGCGCAGCTCGTGGCTCATATTGGCGAGGAACTCGGTCTTGGCGCGGCTTGCCGCTTCCGCCTGGTTCATCGCCACCCGGAGGCCGGTATCGCGGTGGCGCAGCTCATCGACCATATGGTCGAAACTCGCCGCCAGGCTGCGCATCTCAACGGGGCTGTGTTTGGAGAACGGCGCGACCTGGGTATCGAGGCTGCCGCCGGCCACCGCGCGCGCCGCCTGCTCGACCGCGACGACCGGCCGGGCGAGAAGCTTCGCCAGCCACCAGCCGATCAACGCCGCAATCAGGATACCGATCAGGGTAATGGCGATGGCGATATTTTGCGTGTCGCCCGCGCGCTCCTCGAGCTCGCTCATCGGCTGCGGCACCATGACGCCCCAACCGGTTTCCGGCACCACCGTATGGCCGGCGATCATATCGGCCTGCATCGGCGGCGAATAAAATGTCGCCACGCCGGTCTCCCCGCGCATCATCTTGGCGACGACGGAGAGCTTGGAAGCGTTCTTCGAGATGCGCTCCCATTCGGCCTTGGGGTGTGCGACGACGATGCCCTGAGCATCGACGATCATCGAATGGCCGCGCTCGCCGAAGGCGATGGAACGCTGCACGCTGCGAATGTAATCGAGCCCGAGCTTGCCGAGAGCGAAGTGCTCGCCGTCGATTTGCTGCACGACAAAGAAATAGGGCTGGTCATTGGCGCGCATGAGATCGGTGATCACCACATTGCCTTCCGCCGCGCGGGCGATATCGCGGAGCGGCGCGATCAATGCGGCGCCGGGCTGCGGCGGGTCCGATTCGCCGGGCGCCGACACGACCGACGCAACCACGCGGCCGGCGCCATCGACAATGCAGACATGCTCAAAATTGAGCGCCTGCAACATGCTTTTGAGCGCATCCCGATCGCCGGCCCCGCGGCCGGCGGCAAAAGCGGCGGCGACCTTGAACCCTTCCTTCACGTCGGTGACGTAGCGGCTGAGCCCGGCGCTGAGATTTTGCGCGATCAGCAGATGCTTTTCGCTGACCGAGGCGATCTCCTTGTCCATCGCCGAGCGTTCCACCCAGCCGTCGAGGATCGCCACCGGCAGGGCGGAGAACAAAATGAGGGCGGCAAATATAATGACGTGCAACCGGTAAACAGAGAAGCGGCGACCCTTGCCCTTGGGCGATCGGCCGCTATCTGCGGCGGTTTGCCGTGGCGCCGCATCATGCGGCGCGAATACGGACGCATTGAGCGTCATGGTTAAGAAAAACCTCTCGGATCAACCGGTGGATCGCGGGCGAGAGGCTACGCGGTGCGGCGTTAATTTTTTGCTAATGATTCAGGCAGTTGGGATCAATTGAAATCAATTTGCCGGGCACGCAACAGGCTCACGTCAAGGCGCGGTGGATCGCCTCGGCAAGCTGACGGGGGCGGAACGGCTTGCCGAGCAAGATATCGGTCTTCTTCAACAGGCCCTTGCGGCTCGCCGCCTCCGCCGGATAGCCCGACATGAAAATAAATTTGAGGCTGGGATGCTGTTCGCCGATCTCCGCGGCGAAGGCCGGACCGCTCACCCCGCCGGGCAGCACCACATCCGACAGCACCAAATCCACCGCGCCGCCGCTGGGCTCCGCCAGCAAGTCGCGCGCCGCGCCGGCATCGCCCGCATCCAGGGTGCGGTAACCCAAAATTTCCAGCGCCTCGACGGCGAATTTGCGCACCTCTTCATCATCTTCGATCACCAGAACAGTCTCGCCCTTTCCGCCGCAAACTTCCGCCCCCAGCGAGCTGGCGATATCCGCCTGATCCGTCTCCGCCTGGGGCAGGTATAGCCGCACGGTGGTGCCCTTGCCGACCTCGCTATAAATCGCCACATGGCCGCCCGACTGCTTGGCGAAGCCGTAAACCATCGAGAGGCCGAGGCCGGTGCCCTGGCCGACATCCTTGGTGGTGAAGAACGGCTCGAAGACATGCTGCAGCGTCTCTTCCGGAATGCCCATCCCGGTATCGCTGACCGCCATGAGGACATAATCCCCCGCCACCACCTCCGGCGTCCTGCGAATATATTCGTCCTCCAGGCGCACATTCATGCATTCGATCGTCAGCTTGCCGCCCTCGGGCATGGCGTCGCGGGCGTTGATCGCCAAATTCAACAGCGCGTTCTCGACCTGCCCGGAATCGGCCAGCGCCGGTTTGAGGTCGGGCGCGGTGACGGTCTTGAGATCGATGGGCGCTCCCAACGTCCGCGCCAGCATGTCGGAAACGCCGGAGACCAGCTCGGCCATATCGAACGGCTTGGACTCCAGAGTCTGCTGGCGGGAAAAAGCGAGCAGGCGCTGGGTCAGCTCGGCGCCGCGCGCCGCGGCGCGGACGATCGCCTGGAGATGCTGATTGTCGCCCTCTTCGCGTTCCGCCAGCAGTTCCGCGTTGCCCATCACCACGGCGAGAAGATTGTTGAAATCATGCGCCACACCGCCGGTGAGCTGACCAACCGCCTCCATTTTTTGCGCCTGGCGCAGGGCGTCTTCGGCATCGTGAAGGGCGCGCCGCTCCTCCGCGACGCGCAGCGACCGCTCGACCGCCGGCACGAGCCGCGCGAGATCGTCCTTTTCGACGAAATCGACGGCGCCCGAGCGCAACACCTCGATCACATCGGCGGTGTGCACGATGCCGGAAATGACGATCACCGGCAGCTCCATCTCCGCATCCTCGAGAACGCCGAGCGCGGCCTCGACGCTGAAGCCATGCATCACATAGTCGCAGAGAACGATATCGAACTCCTCGTCCTTGACCGCTTTGCGCATGGCATCGCGCGAATCGACGCGCCGGCATTCCACTTCGAGGCCGCCGCGTTCCATGGCCAGGGCCAGCAAGGCGCTGTCATCCTCGGAATCTTCGACGATCAAGACGCGAATGGGATCAGACATGAAGGATAATTCCAGGCTTAGTGGGCGGGCGGCGGCTCATTGTAGAGAATCCAGTAGAGGCCGAGCTGCGACACCGCATCGGCGAACTCGCCGAACTCGACCGGCTTCCTGACATAGCTGTTGGCGCCGAGCTTGTAGCTGTCGATCATGTCCTTCTGCTCGTCCGACGAGGTCAGCACCACGACGGGGAGGAGTTTGGTCGTCTCCTCCTCGCGAATGCGCTTCAACACGTCCAGCCCGTTCACCTTGGGCAGCATCAGGTCGAGCATGACGACGGCCGGGATATCCTCCGCCGCCAGCGTACCGCCGCCGGGAAAGAGATAGTCCAGCGCCTCGGCGCCGTCGCGCACCACATCGACCGAATTGCCGAGATTGTGACGCTTGAGCGCGCGCAAAGTCAGCGCCTCGTCGTCCGGATTGTCCTCAACCAACAGAACTTTCTTGTTTGCCATGCTTCACTCCTATGGCCGCAACACTAGACCCCGCCGCAATTCTAAACTCCCAAAGTGAAATATATGGTGGTTCCCTCGTTGGTCACGCTTTCGCCCCAAATTTTTCCACCATGGCGCTGAATGATGCGCAAAACCGTGGCCAGGCCGATGCTTGTGCCGGAGAATTCCTTCTCCGTATGCAGGCGCTGGAAGGGTTTAAACAATTTATCGGCATATTGCATGTCGAAACCGGCGCCATTATCGCGAACGAAATAGACCACGGCGCCCGCCTCGCCTTCGGTACCCAGTTCGATTTTGGCGTCCGCCGCCTTGGCGGTGAATTTCCACGCATTGCCGAGCAAATTCTCCAGCGCGATGCGCAGCAATCGGGGATCGGCATGCACGGTCAGCCCGGCCGGCACATCGAACCGGACCCGCCGGCCCGGCTCGGCCTCGGCATGGCCGGCGATGATCTCCTGGCAGACGGCGCTGATATCCACTTCGCTCCGCGCCATTTCCTGGCGGGTGACGCGCGACAGCAGCAGCATATCGTCGATCAGCATCCCCATGCGCTGGGCGCCGGCGCGAATACGCTCGAGATACCGTTTGCCCTCTTCGTCCAGACTGTCGCCATAATCCTCGACCACCGCCTGGCTGAACCCATCGATGCCGCGGAGCGGCGCGCGCAGATCGTGGGAGACGGAATAGGCGAAGGATTCAAGCTCCTTATTGACCGATTCAAGCTCCTCCTGCGCCTGTTTGCGCTTGGTAATATCGCGGCACAGCCCGGCGAACATGATGCCGTCGCCGGTCTGGAATTCGCTGACCGAGAGGTCGAGGGGAAATGTGCTGCCGTCCTTGCGCCGGCCCACCACCTCGCGGCCGATACCGATGATCTTGGTCTCCCCGGTCCTGAGATAGTTCGCGAGATACCCGTCATGCTGAGATTTGTCGGGCTCGGGCATGAGCATGGAAACATTGCGGCCGATAACTTCTTCCGGCGCGTAGCCGAATATCTTCGCCGCCGCGCTGTTATAAGTCTCCACGATTCCGCCG
>CAZUVO010000114.1:0-12010 GCA_964623955.1 uncultured Rhizobiaceae bacterium | reverse complement strand
GTACGATGACGGCAACACCGCCCATCAGGCTGGTGACATGGACTTCGGTCACACCGGGACCGAACACGGCGTCGCGAAAATCGAGGTCGACTCCGCCCGCCACCGCGATCACCCGCAAATTCCTTGGCACCCGCCAGGTTCCCTGGCGTTGCGCGCCGCTCACGACCACGAGCAGGCGTTCTCTGTCGCGAACCTGCTCCGTGGTCGCAACTTCGGGCGCTTCCGGCGCCCGCGCGCCGACCGCCTCCGGGTCGAGCACGACGCGGTAGGCGCGCACCGGCTCGGCAATGTTCTTGACCTGCTGCGGACCGAGATCCTCGAAGCCCGGCGCAAGCTTGTCGCGTACGCTGTCATAGACGACGCCGGAAACCGAGATTTCGCCCGGATCGGCTATTTCCTGCATGCGCGCCGCGACGTTGACGCCGTCGCCATGAATGTCCTCGCCCTCGACGATCACATCGCCGAGATTGATGCCGACGCGAAGCACGATGCGCCTGTCCGCCGCTTCATCGGCGTTGCGCTCGGCCATGCCGCGCTGAACTTCGGCGGCGCAGCGCACGGCATCGACAACGCTGGTGAACTCGATCAGAAGGCCGTCGCCCATCAGCTTGACGATCCGCCCCTTATGCTCGGCGATCTTCGGTTCGATCAGCTCCTGACGGTGGGCACGAAACCGAGACAGCGTGCCTTCCTCATCGCCATGCATGAGACGCGTATAGCCGGCGACGTCGGCGCTCATGATCGCCGCGAGCCGGCGCTCCACCTTTTCCACCATTGGCCTCCCCATAACCGCCGTGACGATATTCATACTAGGTGGGCATGGTGGCGCCGCAATTCTAGGGCCGGCGCCCAACATCGTGTAATTTGATGTACATGGCCCGACCCAAAGAGAATATCCGAGATCCGGCACCCAAGGCTTGGCGCTGCCGGGATATCGAGCGCCTCGGCCTGCCGCGCTACGGCGCCGGGGATTTTGCCGGTATCAAGCGCGAGCTCGGCGACGGCGCGGGATTCGTGCTGGTGAGCGGAGTTGGCGATGGCTCGGATGATGCGGGCGCGGCGCTCACGCGCTTTGGTGAAACCCTCGGGCGCTTGCTGCCACAAAATGCCAAGCAGGAAACCCTGGTCGAGATCGCCGATTTTTCCGACGAGGACGCGTTCGACGATCGCGGCTACCGCTCGCCCGGCGAGCTCAACCCGCATACCGACCCGCCGCCGCTGATCGCGCTTTTATGTGTCCGGGCGGCGAGGCGCGGCGGCACCAACCGGCTGGTTAGCGCCGCTGCCATCCATGATGCGATCCGGGACGAGCGCCCCGAGCTGCTACCGGTGCTGGAAGCCGGCTTTCCGTTCTTCATGCCCGACGAAACCACCCCCGGCGCGGGGCGCAGCCGCGGCACCATTCCGGTCCTGATAGACGGGCCGGGCGGTTTGAGCTGCATTTATTACCGCCCCTTCATCGAGCGTGCGGCGGAAGTCGAGAGGACCCCGCTCTCGCCGCAGGCGGTCGCGGCGCTCGATCTCTTCGACCGCTTTGCAAGTGACGACGAATTGCGGATCACCCACTTGCTCGAGCCCGGTGAAGTGCTGATCCTCAACAATTACCGCGTCCTCCATGCGCGCGACGAATATGAGGACTGGCCCAACAAGGAAGAGCGGCGGCGGCTTCTCCGCCTCTGGCTCGACGCCGACTGGCTGCCCGCGCCACCCGCCGCCCATGCCGGACGCCGCAACCCCATGGCGGATTTCCTCTAGCCCGCGATGATGGCGAACCGCGCCCTCGACGAGTTGCTGTCGCAAGCGATCGCGCTTTGCGGCGCGGCAGAGGGGGAAAGCGCGGAAGCCGCTACCCTGTTCGCCGCCATCGCGGCGCGCGCCCAGGTGGCACCGGCGAACCCGAAGCCGCCGGCGCCCCACCGGCTACCGGCCTGCCGCCATCTCGCCCCCGCTCTTTCGCTCGCTGCCAAAGGGCCGGCGGCAGGCATCTCCAACGCCTTCGCCGCAATGGACAAAACACTATGCTGGGTGCAGAACCCCAACTATGTCGCCGACCCCGCGATGGCCGGTTTCCTGCCCGACTATGGCTATGTCGAATTGGCGGGCCCGGGCGGCATCGCACATGACGAAAAAATCGCGCTCGGCATCCTGCTGATCGGCCCGGGCCGGCTTTATCCGCAGCACAGCCATCCCGCACGGGAAGCTTATTTGGTGCTCGCGGGCGACGCCGAATGGCGGCGCGACGGCGAGCCCTGGCGCATGCGCGTAGCGGGCGCGCTCATCCACCACACGCCCAACCAGACCCACGCCATGCGCACCTCGGATCAACCCCTGCTCGCGCTATATGCCTGGCAGGGCGATATCGCCACCGCCGCAAGCCTCGTTTGATCCATATCATGGCCGCGCGGCGCGCTAGCGGCGACGCTTTGCGGCATTGGCGCCGTGGACGCGCTTCGATCCCTGAGACGCGCCGGCGCCGGGAGAGAGGCCATGATCCTTCAAAGCGCGGCCGAGGGCCGCCCCGACAGTGCGCAATTCGTCATCAAACAGACCGAACATGGCGCCTTGTGCGGCCGTTTCGCGGAGAATTTCGGCAATGCGCTATTCGCGCCGCCAATTCCGCTCGACGAGGTCGTCGACGTCATTCGCTGCCACGACAATGGTTGGCTCGAGGCCGACGAGAATCCCAGCCTCGATCCGGAAACAAGGCTGCCTTACAACGTGCTGGCGACGCCGCCCTCGAAGCTGTTCAAAACGAGCCAAAATTCGCCGGATTACAACGAACGCCTGCACCCCTATTGCGGGCTGATTTCGAGCATGCATAGCTGGGGGCTCTACAATGGTCGCTATGGCCTGTCGGACAAGGTGCTCGTCGATTTTATCGCGGATGAGTATCGCGATGAAATGAATGCCATGCTGGACGGCGAACTGACGCGCCAGAAGGAGCTGAAATCGAAGCTCGGCGAAACCCCTGAGACCGCCGCCTGGGCCGATAAGGCGCGCGCCTTCGCCAATTACAAGCTGCTGCAATTCTGCGATACGCTGGCGCTCTATTTCAATCTCACCCCGGAAGGCGAGCGCAAGGCGACCGACTTCGAAAATGTGCCGATGGCCGTCGACAAGGACGTCACGGTCCATATCGAGCCGCTCGGCGACGGCGCCTATCGCCTCGCGCCATACCCGTTCCGCGAAGATCCCTTGGAAGTTTATTTCGAAGGGCGCTATCTCGAACCCTTCGCGGCGGAGGAAACGCCGGACCTGGCGGAGATCATGCGAACCACGCCGCTCGACAGCCAGTGGATCCGCTTCGTCTCCGCCTGAGAGCTGGGAATAATCGCCGGACGGTTTGAGGCGGCGCGGCGCATCCCCTATCATCGCGCCAGCGACGGGAGAATTGCGTGGCCGCGAAGCGCCTCTATCTCAATGCGTTTTCGATGAACTGCGTGTCCCACATCCAGCATGGCATGTGGCCGCGCGGCGATACGCGCCAGCTCGAGTTCAACCGGCCTGAGCCCTGGGTCGATCTGGCGCGGCTCCTGGAGAAGGGTGGCTTTGATGCGCTTTTCCTCGCCGATGTGATCGGCCTCTACGATATCTATCAGGGCAGCGCGGAGACGGCGATCCGCGAGGCGGTGCAGGTGCCGTCGAACGATCCGGCGCCGCTCATCCCGGCCATGGCGGAGGCGACGGAGCATCTCGGGTTCGCGATGACGAGCTCCGTGCTCCAGGCGCATCCCTTCAGCTTCGCGCGGCAAATGTCGACGCTCGATCATCTCACCGGCGGGCGGGTCGCCTGGAACATCGTGACGTCCTATCTGCCCAACGCCGGCACCAATCTCGGCCTCGGCGGCCTGCCGCCGCATGACGAGCGCTACCGCCGGGCCGAGGAATATCTCGATGTGACCTACAAGCTGTGGGAGGGAAGCTGGGAGGAGGACGCGGTGCTGCGCGATACCGCGGCCGGCATCTATGCCGATCCGGCCAAGGTCCACGCCATCGATCATAAGGGCGAATATTACGATGTCGCAGGGCCGCATCTGTGCGAGCCCTCGCCGCAGCGCACGCCGCTTCTGTTTCAGGCCGGCTCGTCGGAGCGCGGCCGGGATTTCGCCGCCAAACATGCGGAATGCGTCTTCATGCTGGTCTCGCTGCGCAATCTTCAATCGACCACGAGCATGGTCGCGGATATCCGCGCCCGCGCAGAGCGCCAGGGGCGGCGGCGGGAGGATCTGCTGTTCTTCCAGGGCGTCACGCCGGTGGTCGGCGGCACGGAAGCGGAGGCCAATGCCAAGGAAGCGGAATTTGTCGAGCAAAGCAGCGTGGAGGCGGGCCTGGTGCATATGAGCGGCAGCGTCGGCGTCGATCTCGGCGCGGTCGATCTCGACACACCCCTCGCCTCGCTCGAATCCGATGCCATGCAGGGTGTCATCAAAGGGCTCATCGAATCGGCGCCGGACAAATCATTGACGTTTCGCGATCTCGTGCGCTCGCGGGCGTCGGGCCGCTTCTTGACCGGCACGCCGGAGCAGATCGCAGACCGCTTGGAAGCCTTTCACGAAGCGGGCGTCGACGGCTTCAATATCATCTATGCCGTCACCCCGGGCACCTTCGCCGATTTTATCGATGGCGTCGTGCCGGAGCTGCGCCGCCGGGGCCTTTTGCCGGAGGAATACGCGCCGGGGACGTTGCGGGAAAAGCTGTTCGGCAGTGCGCGGCTGCCGGCGAGCCATCCCGGCGCCGCCTACCGTCGGGGTTGAGCAGGTTTGCTCAGGGGCGCCGGGCGCACTTCGGCGAAGGGGCAGAGGCCGAACCAGTCGGGCATGGCGCGGATCAGGGATTTGTCGCCGATGGCGGTAACCGCCTCGTCGCGGATCGCCTTCTGCAAATCCGTATCGCCTTCCCAAATTTCCACCATGGTGCGGAGCTCGGTCGAGATGTAGAGATCGACATCCTTGCCGGTATCCTCGGTGCAGAGATCGACATCCTCGCCTTCGATCACCAGCCACCAGCTCTTATAGGTGTCGAGATCGTTGAACGTGACTGAGAGGACCGTCTGCCCGTCCGGCAAATGCTGGGTGAGAATTCGCCGGTGCATGTCCCACATGAGAAACTCGACATCGAGCTCGCTGTCGCTCATCTGACCTCGCGCCCAGCGCATGCCCCAGGCGGCCAGGGTATCGATCACCGGCTCCAGCTCCTTGCCGGCGGCGGTGAGGCGGTATTCGCTGCCCTTCTGGCCCGACAGCTGGCGCCGCACCACCACGCCGCGCGCTTCGAGATGCTTCAGCCGCTTGGTCAGGATGGTCGGCGAGATGCGCGAGAGGGCACGCTGGAAGTCGTTGAACCGGGCGGTGCCGAGCAGCAATTCCCGCAGGATCAGCATGGTCCATTTGTCGCCGATGATTTCCGTCGCCTTGGCGACCGGACAGAACTGGCCGTAGGAGTTCATTTTACCGCCTCTCCAAGTAACTCCATATTATGTAGTTAAATACTACGGATCGCGCAGTATCGATCAAGCCGGGCCGCTCCTAACCTCCTGCCCGTAACGCAAAACCAACTTCAAGGGAAAGGAGCAAGGCCATGAATAGCGATACGCAAATGTTCGACAACAGCCGATATGCCCGCTGCATCCGGGCCTCCAAACGAGTGCGCTGGGATATCGAGGAGGATGTAATCCGCGGGCGGACGTTCGACCGCAATGAAAAATACATGCCGGACGGGCTCACACTCGCCAATGAATTCACCAGCCTGAGCGATGCCGAGAAACGCTTCGTCAGCCAAATCCAGGGGCGCACCTACGCCAATGTGTTCGGCGTCGCCGAACGCTTCGTCAACGCCAAGGTGCTCGAGCTCAGCCGCGATCACTGGTTCGGCGATCAAACGGCGCTCGAAGCGCTGGTCCGCTTCTGCGACGAGGAGCTCAAGCATCAGGCGCTGTTCCGCCGCGTCGAGACCATGGTCGCCGACACACTGCCCGCCGGCTACCGCTTCGATCACGACGCCAACGAGATCGCCCAAACGGTGTTGGGCAAGAGCACCTGGTCGGTGTTGGGGCTGACGCTCGATATCGAACTCTTTACCCAGCTCCATTACCGCCAAAGCATAAATGCCGAGGACGGCGTGTCGGAACTGTTCCGCGATATCTTCCTCTATCACTGGAAGGAGGAAAGCCAGCACGCCATTCTCGACGAGCTCGAATGGGTGCGCCACGATAAGGAGATCACCGCCTATGAGCGCGATCAGGCGGTCGACGATTTGATCGAGCTGGTCGGCGCGGTGGACGGTATTTTGCAGGCCCAGGCGGAAGCGGACGCGGCCTATTTCATCGCCAATTGCGGCCGCAATCTGGATGAGTTCGCCGCCGAAGAGGTCGGGACGGGCTTTTTGAAGTCCTACCGCTGGCAATATATCCATTCCGGCGCGGCGCATCCGCAGTTCGGCAAAATCCTGACCAGCCTGGTCAGCGAGGCCCAGACGGCCCGCATCCAAGCCGCCATCGCGACGCTTCATTGAGCGCCCGGCAATGGCAGCAGCAAGCGAGACAAATTAAAACGGCGGCTTTCGGGTCGCCGTTTTTTTGTCTCCGTCAATCCGCCTTACGTTTGAATCTTGCCGGCCAGGGCGGCGCCGTAGAGCGCCGCCATATCGTCTTCGGTGACGGCGACCGGGTTTTCCACTGCGGTTATGTCGGCGGCGGCCAGCGGCGCCAGGGTGGCGATATCGCTCTCGGTGATTCCCAGCGCCGCGATATCGTGCGGGATATCGCATTCAGCGCGCATCTCCACCAGCCAGTCGATCACGGCCTGGCCGGAGGGCGATGGCAAGTCGAGATAGCGCGCCAGGGCGGCGAGCTTGTCCTCGATCACCGGCATGTTGAAGGCGACGACATAGGGCATCAGCACCGCATTGGCGAGGCCGTGATGGATACCGTGGCGCGACGAGAGCGGATGGCTCAACGCATGCACCGCGCCGACGCCTTTCTGAAAGGCGGTGCCGCCGGCAAGCGAGGACATCATCATGCTTGCGCGAGCAGCGAGATCTGCCCCGTCGCGATAGGCCGCGACCAGCGCCTCGTTGGCGAGCGCCATGCCCTTGAGCGCGACGCCATCGGCGAAGGGATGGGGAAAGGCGCAGCAATAGGCTTCGAGGGAATGGGACAGCGCGTCGAAGCCGACCGCCGCGGTAACGTCCGGCGGCAGGGACAGCGTCAATTCCGGGTCTGCGAGGCAAATCTCCGGCATCATGATGGGATGAAACAGGCCCTTCTTGGTGCCGCTCTCTTCGTTGATGAGAGCCGAGGCGCGGCCGATTTCGGAGCCGGTGCCCGATGTGGTCGGCACTGTGATTACCGGCGGCAGGCCTTCGGTGACGAGCTTGGCTTGAATCTCGGTGAAATCGAGAAAGCTGGCGATGGTCAGTTCCTGCACCGGGTAGTTCTGCACTGTCATCAGCGCGATCGCCTTGCCGGTATCCAGACTCGAGCCGCCGCCGAGGGCAATCACCCCGTCATGATCGCCGGCATGGTACGCGGCGACGCCGTCGGTCGCGTTGCGCTCAAGCGGGTTGGGCTGAATGTCGGAGAAGAGCGAAATCGCGAGCCCGTCCGCCTCGCAGGCCTTCAGGATATCGCCGGTCATCGGCAGTTCGGCGAGGCCGCTGTCGCACACCAGAAGCGGCCGCGCCATGCCGAGCGAGCGACACGCCTCGGGCAGCTCGCCGACGCGGCCGGGCCCGAAGCGGATTTGCGTCGGGAAGGCCCAATCTGTGTTCGGAATGTCGGTCGCGGCAGTCATTGGGGTGAAACCTCTAGTTCGGCAGATTGCGGTATTGCCCTGCCGATGAAGAGCCGGAGAACAGGCGCTTGAGCATATAGAGGTCCAGTTTCACGAGGTAAGCCACTCCGAGCGTCTTTGCCCCAAGGGAAAAGCTCTTCGGCTCGATGGCCGCCTCGCCTGTCGAGGGGACGAAGGCGAAGGTATCGATGTTGCCCAATTCGTCATAGCTTTCCCGCCCGACAATCTCTTTGAACCCATCCACCGCGCCGCAATACTCGCGCGCCTCTTTGGTCATCAAGATATATTCGTCAACGTCGAGCGAATTTTTCATCAGGCGGTGAGCCAAAATGACGCCTTCGCCGCCCAATTCCAGGTTTCCCTTTTCTCCCCGGACCACGGTGTCGTCAAAATGAACGAAGGCCTTGATTTTCAGCTCTTCGGCATGGCGGCAGGCATCGCAAATACAGACATTGCGGGAAACCAATTTTTGCAGCTCCTCTGAAAAGCTGTCGATACAGGCCACTATTTGACGCAGCACATCGCGCCCGGTGGCAGCCTGATTATCCGTGGCGTCGGCATAGAGCAGCAGGGCGTCGCCTTCGATCTTGTTCAACGTCATGGGATGCTCAGTGGCTTGCGTCATCGCCTGCAATAGATCGGCGACGATCTTCTCGGCATGCAGCCGGCTCGTTCGGGTCAAACGGATAAAACGGGTGTAACCACCGATATCGAGCAGAACGATAAAGAGCGGTTTGATTTCCATATAGAAGCGCTCCCAAGTCCATCATTTGCGACGGTATGTGAATAACGACTAGCTTTTTCCCGGCGGGAATATATCCGGCCCAGCCTCAAACCTCCAGCACCGCCAGCGGCTCGCCGATCTCGTAGGTTTCGCCGATTTCGCCGATGATTTCCGTGACGGTCCCGGTGGCCGGGCTTTCGAGCTCGACGGTGGCTTTGTCAGCTTCGATCACGCCGATCACTTCGCCCGCCTCGACGGCGTCGCCGACCTGTTTGTGCCATTCCATGACAATGGCCTCTTCGACCGTGAGGCCCAAGCGAGGGACTTTGACTTTGACCTTCATGCTTAGCGGCCCTTGAATTTGGCTTCGCGTTTTTCGAGGAACGCGTTCATGCCTTCGGTCTGATCCTCGCTCGCGAACAGGCCGAGAAATTTGTCGAGCTCATATTCGAGCGCCGTCGGCATCGCCGCCTCGGCGCCGGTATTGACGCAAGCCTTGGCCGCCGCGAGCGCGAGCGGCGCCTTCTTGGCGAGCTTGCCGGCCCATTCAGCCGTCACCTCGGCGAGGTCCTGGTTCGGCACGGAGCGGTTGGCAAGGCCGCATGCGACCGCCTCGGCACCGGAGAGGAACTCGCCCATCATGAGGATTTCCTTGGCCTTGAGCCGGCCCATCCAGCGCGTGAGACGCACCGCAGCACCTGCGCCGGGAATGACGCCGATATTGATTTCGGCCAGGCCGAAGCGGCTGTCCTCGGCGCAGAGCACAAAATCACAGGTCAGCGACATCTCCGTGCCGCCGCCGGTGGCATAGCCATGCACCGAGGCGATCACCGGCTTGGGCAGGCTTTCGATATCGTCGAACAAGCCGAGCCATTGGCGGTTATAGGCGCGCATCTGGTCGGGGGTTTTGTCGGCCAGCTCGGAGATATCCGCGCCGGCGGTAAAAGCGCGCTCGCCGGCGCCCTTGAGCACCACCACGCGCACCGCTTCGTCCCCGCGCAGCGCCGCCAGCGCCGCCCGCATCTCGCGGATGCAGAGCGCGTTCATGGCGTTCAACTTCTTCGGCCGGTTGAGGGTGAGGGTGGCGATGGCGCCGCTCACCTCATAGAGGATCGTCTCATACGCCATCGCAAAGCTTCCCGCGAATCTCGCTGCCGATGCGCGCCGCGTCCGGCAGATAGGCCTTTTCCAACACCGGGGCGAAAGGGCTTGGCGCGAAGGGCGGCGTGATGCGGAGCGGCGCCTTGGTCAGCGCGCCATGGGCCTCTTCGGTGACCCGGGCGATGATCTCCGCGCCGATGCCGCACGGCGCATGGGCCTCATGCACGATGGCGAGGCGCCCGGTGCGCTTGACCGAGGCGATGATGCTGTCGCTATCGAGCGGGCTGAGGCTCAACACGTCGATCACCTCGGCTTCGATCTTATGCTCTTCCGCCAGCGCCTCGGCCGCGCCGAGCGCCGCGCGCACCATGGTCGAGACGGCGACGATGGTAACGTCGCCGCCTTCGCGGCGCACTTCGGCGCGGCCGATGGGAAGAGTGAAATCCTCGCCCTCCTCCGGCACCTCGCCGGACGAGCCGATCAGCCGCTTGGCGAACAGGCAAAGCACCGGATTGTCGTCGCGGATTGCGGATTTAAAGAGACCCAACACATCGCGCGGCGTGCTCGGCGTGACGACCTTGAGGCCGGGCACCTGGGCGAACCAGGCGCCGAGGCTCTGGGAATGCTGCGGCCCGGCATTCACCCCGCCGGAGCCGAACGTGTAGACCGTGAGCGGCACGGTGACCTGCCCGCCCAGCATATAACGCAGCTTGGCGGCCTGATTGACCAGCGGGTCCATGCAGCAGGTGAGGAAATCCTCGAAGCCGATCTCGACCACCGGGCGGAGACCCGTCATCGCCGCGCCGACTGCCGCGGAGACGAAGCCGTTCTCGGCAATCGGCGTATCGCGCACGCGGGCATCGCCGAACTCCGCGTGGAGCCCCCGGGTCTGGGCGAAAATACCGCCGGATTCGCCGACATCCTCGCCCATGACGATGACATTCTCATCGCGCGCCATTTCCTCGCGCAGCGCGCGGTTGAAGGCCTGATAATATTTGGTTTTGGCCATCAGACGCCCGCCCCCTCGGCATAGACATTGGCGGTCAGGCTGTCCGGCGCCGGATCAGGCGATGCCTCAGCGAATTCGACCGCCGCGGCGATGGCCGTTTTTTCTTCGGCATGTGCCGCTTCCAGGGCGGCGTCATCGGCGCCGAAGCTTTCCTTGAGCAACGCCTCGAAGCGCGGGATCGGGTCGCGCGCCTTCTCCGCCTCGGTTTCGCCTTCCGGCTTGTAGCGTTGCGGATCGCCCTCGTAATGGCCGTGCCAGCGATAGGTCTTGGCCTCGACCAGGCTCGGCCCCTGGCCGTCTCGGGCGCGCGCCACCGCTTCGGTCATGGTCTCATAAACCGCCGCCGCGTCGCCGCCATCGATGGTGACGCCCGGCATGTCATAGGCCGGCGCGCGGTCGGCGACATTGGCGACCGGCACATGGATCTCGTAAGGCGAGAGCTCGGCATAACGGTTGGCCTCGCAGAAGAAGACCAGCGGCAAGCGCCACAGGGCCGCCATGTTCATCGCCTCATGCGCCACGCCGGCGCCGGACGCGCCCTCACCGAAAAACGCCACCGCGACAGCGCCGGAGCCCTTGACCTGGGCCGTGAGCGCGGCGCCGACGCCGAGCGGCATGGATTGGCCGACGATACCGTTGGCGCCGAGCATGCCGACGGAAACATCGGCGATATGCATCGAGCCGCCGCGCCCTTGCGAATAGCCCGCCTCCTTGGCGAACAGCTCCGCCATCATGCGCTTGGCGTCGCCGCCCTTGGCCAGGCAATGACCGTGACCGCGATGGGTGCTGGTGATGTAGTCGCTCGCCTCCAGGGTGGCGCAGACGCCGGCGGCGCAAGCCTCCTGGCCGATCGAGAGATGAATAAAGCCCGGCAGGTCGCCATCCTTATATTTCGCCGATGCCGCTTCCTCGAAATAGCGGATGCGGCACATGGTGCGGTGCATGGCAAGCGCCGTCTCCGCGCTCAGTTTGCTCATGAGAGGGCGCTCCTAACAGCCCATTTCGCGGGCGATATAGATTTGCTGGATTTCGTTGGTGCCTTCGCCGATCTCGAGGATTTTTGCCTCGCGGTAAAAGCGGTTGACCTTGGTATCCTCCATGAGGGCGGAGCCGCCATGCAGTTGGAACGCATCCATCGCCGCCTCGGTCGAGCGCTGGGTGCCGAACAGCTTGGCCATCGCCGCTTCCTTCTTGCACTCCATGTCGTTGGTGAAGAGATAGGCGGCGTAATGGGTGAGCCGGCGCGAGGCTTCCATGCCGCACGCCATGTTGGATAATTTCGCCTGGGTGAGCTGATAGCTCGAGAGCGGATTGCCGAACTGGTGACGCTCCTTGGTATAGGCGAGGGATTCCTCCAGGCAGCCGCGCGTCAGGCCGGTCGAGATC
>CAZUVO010000113.1:7986-12047 GCA_964623955.1 uncultured Rhizobiaceae bacterium | reverse complement strand
ATACCTATGTGCTCGACGATCTCATTCAGCGCATTCCGGTGACCATCGAGATCATCACCCTGGCGCTGATCATGGTGTTTCTGTTCCTGGTGCCACTCGCCATCATCACCGCCGCGCGGACCAAGAACCGCATCGTCCGCTTCTTCCAGAACATCACCTTCGGCTACGGCATGCTGGCCGGCGCGCTGCCGGACTTCCTCCTCGGCCTGGTGCTGATTTTTATATTCTTTACCCATGCCGGCATCTTGCCGGGCCCCGAGGGGCGGCTCGGCATTCTTGATTTCGAATCGCCTTTCGTCACCGGCTCGGTGCTGATCGATTCTCTGATCGCCGGCGATTTCGACAATTTCTGGTCGGGTGCGTGGCATTTGATCATGCCGGTCTTCACCCTCGCCTTCGTCTATGGCGCGCCCATCTTCAAGATGCTCCGCAGCCAGATGGAGGGCGCGCTGCAGGCCGATTACACGACCTATGCGGAGGCGGTCGGCATAAAACCGCGAACGGTTTTCCTGCGCGCCGCGCGGGTCGCCTCGGGGCCGACCATCGTCATCACCGGCGTGGTGGTGATGTTCCTGCTCGGCGGCGCGGTGCTGGTGGAGACGGTCTTTAACCTCACCGGGCTCGGACAATATGCGGTGCAGGCGATCGTCACCGCGGATTACGCGCCGCTTCAGGGCTTCGTCTCCTTCGCCGCCATCTTCACCATGCTGGTCTATCTCGCGGTCGATCTGGTGCAGTTCGCCATGGATCCGCGCATCAAAGCGGTGGGCTCGCGATGACAATCCGGCGGCAGGGATAGCGGCATATGTGGCTCCGCATCAAACGCACCCTCAAGGGCCTGCCATATTGGCAGCGTGCCGTGCTCGTCATATTTGGCGGCATCATTTTTCTGACGATTTTCGGCCCTTACCTCGCGCCTTATCCGACAGAGACGGCCGACCCCCTCTCGCGGCTCCTGCCGCCGGGTGGCAAACATATTCTCGGCACCGACGAAAACGGCATCGATATTCTGTCGCGGGTGTTGGCGGCGCCGCGCACCGATGTGGTGATCGGCGTCGTGGCGACGTTGATATCGGTGGTTCTCGGCGCGCCCCTGGGCGTGCTCGTGGCACTCTATGAGACCCGCGGCAAGGCCGGCGCCACCGCCTTCGCCGAAGTTTTCATGCGGCTTCTCGAAGTCATGCAGTCCTTCCCGGTGTTCGTATTCGCCATGGTGCTGGTGGCGATCTTCGGCGGCAGCCTGACCAATATCATCATCGCCATCGCCTTCGTGAACACGCCGGTCTTCATCCGCCTGGTGCGCGCCGAGGTGCTGTCGCTGGTGCAGCGGCCCTTCTCCGAGGCGGCGCGCGCCGTCGGCAATACGGAAATGCGCCTCGGCTTCCGGCATATTTTTCCCAACGCCTTCCCGGTGGTGATGGTCCAGGTCTCGGTCACCGTCGGCTTCGCCATCCTGCTGACGGCGGGCCTCAGCTTCGTCGGCGCCGGGGTGCGCCCGCCGACGCCCGAGCTCGGCGCGATGATTGCCTCGGGCGCCAAATATCTCATCATCGAGCAATGGTGGCCGGCGCTCTTCCCCGGCCTCGCGCTTGGCCTCACCGTCTTCTCCTTCGGCATTTTCGGCGAGATTTTGAATATGGCGATGGAGCCCCGGGCGATCCGCAAGGATGTCGACCGGCGCCGCACCACCGCGCTCGAAAGTGCCGGCGAGGCAGGCGTGGCGGAGGCTTCCCCGGCGCCGCTATCCGCCGCCTCAAGCGACGCGCCGATCCTCGACGTGAAGGATTTGACCGTTACCGTCGGCGACGCGAGCGGGCAGGAACTGATCAGCGATGTTTCTTTTGCTCTCGCCCCCGGCGAGAGCATGGCGATCGTCGGCGAATCGGGCTCAGGCAAATCGGTGCTGGTGAAAAGCGTCCTGCAATTGCTGCCCTTCCCGCTCGAGGTGACGTCCGGCTCCGTGCATTATGGCGAGATCGATCTGGTGGGCATGGAGAAGCGCGATATCCGCAAGCTGCGCTCGCGCGAAATCGCCGCCATCCTGCCCAATGCGAAATCGCAGCTCAATCCGCTCACCACCGTTGGCGCGATGCTGACCAGCGCGCTGCAGGCGCATGAGAAGATCGGCAAAAAAGATTCGCTGGTGCGCGCCGTGGAATTGCTGGAGATGGTCGGCATTACCGATCCGGAGCTGCGCCTCGCGGCTTATCCGCACGAATTGTCGGGCGGCATGGCGCAGCGCGTCTGCCTCGCGCTCGCGCTGATGTACCGCCCGCGTCTCCTGATCGCCGATGAGCCCACCGCCGGGCTCGACGTGACGATTCAGCGCCAGGTGCTGGATCTGACGCGCAATCTGGCGCGCGAGGCGGGCACGGCCAGGCTCGTCATTACCGGAGATTTCGGCATCGCCGCGCATTATTGCGACCGGGTCGCGGTGATGCAGGCCGGGCGCATCGTCGAGGCCAACCGGACGGAAGCGCTATTCGCCGAGCCGCGCCACCCCTATACGCGGCACCTGCTCTCCTGCGTGCAGGTCTAGACTTTTTATTTGAAGCAAATGCGTCGTCGCAGGTGTTTCCACCTGCTCGGGATTTGCATTAGGCGCGCATTTCGGCGCGTAGCTTCTCCGTCGCGCCCATGTCCACCGTCAGGCTGTCATCGACCGTCTCGCCGGTAATCACCACGCCGTAGACGTCGCGCGCGGTCTCCAATGACACATAGCGTTCGGCGACATCGTTCAACACCCGTTCGGTCTCGCGCTCGAGCGGATCGCCATAGCCGCCGCCGCCTTGATCGTCGGCGCGCAATTTCTCGCCTTCCGAGAGTTCGCAAACCATCACCGCGGGATATTTCGTCTCGGTGCCGTCGCGGTGGATTTTGACATTGCCGCCCAATTGCGAACCGGTGCCGCCGCGCACGCCCTTGGGCGCGCTCTCGAGACCGTTGCAGACATGGAGAATCTTCATCTCGTCCTTGCGCGGCCCCATCACCACCTGGGTCGCCGGCCCGCCGCGGCGCCGGCCATGGCCCATGGAATCGGTGCGTACGCCCATGGCGTCGATCTTGATCGGAAAGCGCTGCTCGTTGATCTCGATGCTGTCGCGGTAGAGAAGACCGGCCGCGACGGGCACGAAGAGATAATGCATGCCGTCGCATTTCGCCGAGGCGCCGCCGCCGCCGCCCATCATGAACATCTGGTTGATATAGACCTCGCCGTCGCGCCGCCAATCGGTGCCCGAGGCCACGCCGGCGGCCGCCGAGTTGCAGTAATTGCCATGGGCATAGCCATGCCCGTCGCCGAGCTCGGCGAAGGCGGACTGGGTGACGTTGACGATCAAATCCGTGAGGTTGGTCGTCGCCACCGAACAGCTATGGGGGAATTTCGGGATGCCGACGACGCAATTCTCGCGCAGCAGCACATCGATGCGCCGGAGGCTGCCCGAATTGGGCGGCAGATCCTCGCCGAGGCAGGTCAAAATTCCCTGCGCCGCCGCCATGGTCGAAGTACTTTCTGTCAAATTAAGACCGGCCGGGATGCAATCGATATTGTCGCGCAGATCGACCGTGACCATCGCCTCGTCCGGATCGATATCGATGGTCAGGGTCACCGGAATGCCTTCGGGCACCCAGGGGTCCATCGGGTCGTGGGTCTGCTGGCCTTGGAGCTGGCCCTTGGGCAGTTTCTTGATGGCGTCGATGCAGCGCCGTTCGGAATAGTCGAACCATTCGCGCACGAATTCGCGCACGGTCTCCTTGCCGTATTTCTCGACGAAGCTCTTCAGGCTGCGCTCGCCGATGCGCGCCGCGCCGACGGCGGCGAGATAATCGCCATACCATTGCTCGGGCACGCGGATGCGCCGCTTGCACATGCGGATGATATCGTCGATATCGTTGAAATCCTCCTGCACCTGGACGCAGGGGAAGATCAGCGCGCCTTCGTGATAGACATCGGCCGCGGGCGCCATATAGGTCGTCGGCATGCTGTTGCCGATATCCGCCTGATGCGCCTTGATGCCGACCGAGAAGAAATGCTCGCCCTCGTAAAACACCGGCACGATGAT
>CAZUVO010000113.1:816-7938 GCA_964623955.1 uncultured Rhizobiaceae bacterium | reverse complement strand
ACATCGATTCGGTCTGGATGTTCATGCCCCAAACGTGAATCGGGAAACCCTCGGCCACCGCGAGGATATCGTTATCCGAGGTAATCACCGCGCAGGAAAAATCGCGCGCCATGCCGATCACCGAGGAGCGCGCCGCCAGCAGCATGGTGTTGGTCATTTCCCGGCATACCGCTTCCATGCGGTTGGCCATCACCGCCAGTAGCACGGGATCGAATCTGTTGTCCGTACCCGCTTTGGGATTTTGTCCGCTATCAGCCATCACATGCTCCCTTACGCGCTTCTCTCGGGTTCGGTTTCCAATAGATAGTTCCGCCGCGCCGTCACCCGTGCCGTGGCGCCGGGATAGACGACGATGGTGGTGGTCGGCTCCTCGATGATCGCCGGCCCGGCAATCTCCGCACCGGGGCTGAGATCGGTGCCGACATAGACCGGCGCATCGACCGCCGCGTCGCCGCCGAAATGGGTTTTGGAGACGCGCTTGGCCTCCGGCGCCGCTTTGCCGCCGGAGGCTTCCTCCGGCAGGGTCGGCTTGTCGAGAATGGCGGTGAGGCGGCCTTTCCAATTGACGCATTCGATCGCGCCGCCCTCTTCCATCACCGCGTAACGGCGGAAATGTACGTCGTGAAATTCCTGTACCAGCCGGTCGACATCGGCGGCGCTCTCGATCTTGTCGAGCGGCATGGCGAATTCCATCTCCCATTGCTGGTTGATGTAGCGCGCCTCGACGAAGAACTCGCTTTCGAAGCGGTCGATGCCGCGCCCGCGCAGCTCGTCGCTGAACGCGGCGATCTGATCGCGGATGCCGCCCAGGGCGCGCTCCACCCCGGCGAAATCGAAATTGCCCGAATGGGCGTATTGACTGGCGCTAAATTCGGCGACGATGTTGGAATATTGCCCGCCGCAGGCACTGAGCGCACCAGCGGTGCGCGGCAGCAGCACCTTGGCGCAGCCGAGCGCCTGGGCGATGGGGATGATGTTGAGCCCCGCCGCGCCGCCGCCGGCGACCAATATGCTCTCTGCCGGATTGACGCCGTCCTGCACGGTGATTTCCTGAATCGCCTTGATCATCTGCTCGCCGGCGATGGTGATGATGGCAAAAGCGGCCTGCTCGGGGCTCATTTCGCTTTGATCGGCGATCGCGCCGATGGCCTTCTGGGCCGCTGCCACGTCGAGCGCCATGCGCCCGCCGAGGAAGAAGTCGGGATCGATATAGCCGAGCACCACGGCGGCGTCGGTCACGGTCGCTTCCGTGCCGCCCTGGCCATAGCAGGCCGGGCCGGGAACCGCGCCGGCGCTTTGCGGGCCGACGCGCAACAGGCCGCCCGAATCGATCCAGGCGATCGAGCCGCCGCCGGCGCCGACGCTCCTGACATCGACCGAGGAAAGGCCGAGATTATGGCCGATCCATTCGCCGAGCATCCAGGTCTCGCGGGTAAATTTGATCTGCCCGGCGCGCACCAGGCTGACGTCGAACGTGGTGCCGCCGGTATCGACGATGATGACGTCGTTGCCCTCGCTTTCCGCCTCGGCATAGGCGATGCCCGCCAAGGGCGCCATGGCCGGCCCGGATTTCACCGTATAGATCGGCTTTTCAACGACATCCTCGACATGCATGACGCCGCCGGAGCAGGCGCTGACGAGAATTTCGCCCTGATAGTTGGCGCTGCGCAGATCGCTCTGGAACTCGGAGAGATGACTCTGCATCAGCGGCTTGAGAGAGGAATCGATGGCCGTCGAGGAGGTGCGCGGATATTCACGGATGATCGGATTGAGCTGGTGCGACAGCGTATAGGGCACACCCGGCATGATCTCGGCGATCATCTTGCCGATGCGCGCCTCATGCACCGGATTGACGATCGACCACAGGAGACTCACCGCGATGGCCTCGATATCCATTTTCGGCAGGCCTTCGATGACGGCGCGCGCCGCCGCCTCGTCGAGCGCTATCTCGACGCCGCCTTCGGCATTGATGCGCTCGGGAATCTCGAAGGTGAGGCGGCGCGGCACATAGGGCGGCGGAAACTCCATCGCCAGATTGAGCGGCTCGCGCTTGCCGCCCTGGCGGTAGAGCAGGGTGTCGGGGAAGCCCTCGGTTACCAGCAACGCGGTCTTGGCGGTCTTGTTTTCGACGATCGAATTGGTCGAGCGCGTGGTGCCGTAAATGAGAACCTCGGTATCGCCGAGCAGGCCGTCCACCGGCACGCCGATAATCTCCGCCGCGTTGGCGAGCGCACCGGAAAATCCCTCATAGGTACGCTCCGGCGTGGTCAGCGATTTGCCGACCGTCAGGCGGCCGTCCGCATCGGCGACGACGACATCGGTAAAGGTGCCGCCGGTATCGACGGCGATGCGGTAGCTCATGCTTGTTCTCCCGGTTTCTTATGGCAGGCCGCGTTTACCACGCGGTTTTGAGAAGATCGATGACCTGGTCATTGGACTCGACCCTGCGCGGGTTGGAGGCGACGATCAAATCCTCCATCGCGTCTTTGGCGATACCGCCGAAATCTTCCTCGGTCACCCCAACATCGCGGAGACGCCAGGGCAGACCGAGATCGTCGCGCACCAGCTTCAGCACTTCTTGCGATGCGGCGGCGGCGGCTTCGGCCTCGCTCATGGCACTGACATCCACGCCCATGGCTTCAGCCACCCAGGCCTGCTGGGCCAACGTCTCCTTAAGATTAAAGGTCATGACATGCTGCATCATCACCGCCGAAGTTTCGCCGTGCGGTACGTCGCAACGCGCGCCCAACTGATGGCCGATGCCGTGGCTGAGGCCCAATGTGACGCTGGCCAGACCGCAAACCGACATCCAAGCCGCCACCATGCATTGGCCGCGTGCCGCCATGTCGCTCGGGTCCGCCTTGGTCTCGCGCAGGTAACGCACGAGCATGGCGAGGGCGCGGTAGGCCAGCGCGTCGGTGAAGGGCTGGTGGGTCGAGGAGCACATCGCCTCGATGCAGTGATCCACCGCGCGCATGCCGGTGCCGAGCCAGAGGCGTTCCGGCGTTTCCAGGGTCAGGTCGGGATCGAGAAAGACGCTCTTCGCGGTGATGCGCTTGTCGAGATAAAGGTCCTTCACCTGGCGCGCCCGGTCGGTGATGCCGACGAAGAAAGTGAACTCGCCGGCGGACAAGGTCGTCGGGATGCCGAACATGGGCAGCGGGTCGGCGGAGAGCGAGGGAATCTCGAGCTTGTCGGGATATTCGAATTTGATGCGCACCGCATCGAGTCCGTCCGGCTCGGTAATCCCCTCGGCGATGCAGATGGTCACCGCCTTGGCGGTATCGTTGGGCGTGCCGCCGCCGAAGCTGATGATGGCGTCGGCATTCTTCGCGCGGGCGAAATCCGCCGCCGCGATGACCGTCTCGCGCGGCACATGCTGGCTGGTCTCCGAAAACACGCCAGCGGTGCGCCCGTCCGCCGCCTTCTCGACACGCGCCACCAGATCGGTCTTGGCCAGGCTGTTGCCGGTAATGATCACGGCGCGCTCGATGCCATGCTGCTCCAGCGATGCGCCCAGTTTCTCCACGCTGCCCGAGCCGAAATGGACATCGTCCATCGGCAACATGGCGAACTGGCCATTCAATTCCTGCTTGGGAACGGACAAAATCACCGCGCTCTCCCGTATTTGGTTTCTGATTGTATTTGCGTTGATTCGCGAATGAATGTTTGACCAAACACTTGTTTGAATTTCATGTCAATCCCTAGCGCGACCGAAGGCGCGACACCGCCGAATCCGGCCTATTTTTCCGCTTCGGGATCATGTGCATAGGTTAAATCCGGAGGCGGATTTTGGCCGAGCGCCGGGTCTGTGCCGGCGGGCTGATAGGGCTCGCCCAGGGTGCCGATGGCCAGCGGCATAGGCTGGGTGAGGAGCGAGCGCGCCATCACCAGGCGCTGGATCGAGGGCGTGCCTTCCTCGGCGAGATTGATGCGCGCCTCGCGGTAGATGCGTTCCAGCGGATAGGGGTAATCGGCGAAATAAGCGCGCCCGCCCACCACATCAAGCGCCTTGTCGGTCACCCGCATGACGGTCTCCAACCCGGTCAGCTTGGCGATCGAGGCTTCAAGGGCGCAATCCTCCCCGCCGTCGATCTTATCGGCGACGTCGTCGAGGATGAGCCGGAGCGCATAGACATCCCGCGCCATTTCGGCGAGCTCGGATTGCACCGAGGGCCGCCCGGCGATGGTTTTGCCGAAAGTGACGCGCCGTTTGGAGAAATCGAGGGCAATTTCGAGGGCGCGCTCGGCGGCGCCGAGCGATGAGGCGGCGACGAAGGCGCGGCTCGGCTCGAGCTCGCCGAGAAACACTTCGAGCCCGTCGCCTTGTGCGCCGATCATGCTCTCCGCCGGCAGCCGCGCGCCGTCGAAGTGGAGAATGCCGTGATGCGGCCCGTTATTGCCCATCAGATGCGGCATGGGCTCGATGGTGAAGCCGGGGGTCGCGGTCGGGATCACCAGGGCGCTCAAGGCGCGCCGGTCGCGGCGCTCATCGGATGCCCCGGTGCGGCAGCAGACGAGGTGGAGATCGGCGAAGCCGGCATTGGTGATGTAATGTTTCGTGCCGGTCACCACCCAGTGATCGCCATCGCGCACCGCCCGGCAGGCGACATCCATGCCGGAGCCGGAATTGGGCTCGGTAATGGCGAAGGTGAGCGTGGATTCGCCGGAAACCAGGGCCGGCAGGAGCTTTTCTTTCTGCGCCTCGCTGCCGTAGCTCATCACGGCGCGGGCGCTCGTATTGTGGACATGCAGCAGCACCCGCACCACGCCCGCCACCTTGGAGAACTCCGCCAGGAAGGGGAGATATTGCTTGGTGGTGAGGCCACGCCCGCCATAGCTCTCCGGGATCAGCAGCCCCCACAACCCATGCTCGGCGAATTTCGGGAACAGCGTGTCATTGGGAAAGATGCCGCTCTGCTCGATCTCGGCAGCGAGCGGCTCCACCTCGCGCCACAGAAAATCGAACACCCGGCGGCGGTAGGCTTCGTAATCGGTGTCGTTCATGGGTCGCCTTTCACGCGGCGATCTTGGCGAAGACTTTCGGTCGCGGCTGTATCGACGGCGAGATCGTCGTGCTCCCGGCTGCCGGAAATCACCACGCCATAGACTTCTTCCGCCTGCTCGCGCGAGACGTAACGCTCGGCCACATCGCTGAGCACGCGCTCGGCCTCGCGGTCGAGCGGGTCGCCGTAACCGCCGCCGCCATTATCCATGGTGTGCAGGCGGTCGCCCGGCGCCAGGTGGCAATAGGCGTCGGTGGAATAGACTTGCTTTTCGCCGTCCGCGGCGAGGCGGACCTGAAAGCCCGGCTTGGCCGCCCGCCCGCCGAGCACGCCCTGGGGCACATTGATCAAGCCATTGCAGATATTGATCACCAGCATGTCGTCATGCCGTGGCCCGAGGATGACCTCGGAAGCCGGCCCGCCGCGCCGCCGCCCGGCGCCGCAGGAATCCTCCACCGCACGGACGCTTTCGACCTGGAAGGGAAAGCGCTGCTCATTGACTTCGATCGAATCGCGGTAGACCAGGCCGACGCTGACCGGGTTGACCATGCCGTGCATGCCGTCATTCTTTGCCGAGGCGGGCATGCCGCCGGCCGACATGAACATCTGGTTGACGTAAGGCGCGCCGTCGAGCCGCCAATCCTTGCCCGAGCACACGCCGGTGCCGGCGCCGTTGCACATATTGCCCTGGCTGAAGCCATAGCCGTCGCCAAGCTGGGCGAAGCCGGCGAGGATCGCGTTGATGATGGTGTCGGTCATATTCGTCGTCGCGACGGAGCAGCTATGGGGGAAGCGCGGGATGCCGACGATGCAGTTCTCGCGCAGCAGCACGTCGATGCGCCGGAGGCTGCCCGAATTGTGCGGGATGTCGGAATCGAGGCAGCAGAACACCGCCTGCGCCGCCGACATGGTGGCGGTCGCCTCGGTCAGGTTCAGGCCGGCCTTGACGGAATCCGGATTGTCCCTGAGATCGACCTTGATCTTGCCATTCTCGCTGTCGATATCGATGCCCGCCTTGATGTGCACGCCATCGGGCAGGAGCCCCTCGATCGGGTCATGCTCCGCTTCGGCGATGATCTGGCCGCCCGGCAGGGCCTGGATCGCGCCGGTGGCGCGGCGTTCGGAATAATCGAGCCAATCGGTAATAAAGCTGCGCACCGCGGCCGCGCCATATTTGGCGACAAAGCCTTTCAGCCGCCGCTCGCCGATGCGCGCCGCGCCGATGGCGGCGAGGTAATCGCCATACCATTGGTCCGGCACGCGGATGCGCCGGCGGCACATGCGGATAATGTCTTCATTGTTTTCGAAATCGCTTTGCACCTGGACGCAGGGAAAGATCAGTGTGCCTTCCTGATAGACGTCCTGCGCCGCCGCGAGATAGGTCGTCGGCTGGCTGTTGCCGGTATCGGCCTGGTGCGCCTTGACGCCGACGGTGAAGAAATGCTCGCCCTCGTGAAACACCGGCACGAGAATCGTGTGATCGGCGGCATGGCTGTTGCCGACATAGGGGTCGTTGTCGAGAAAGGCGTCGCCCTCGCGGTAATCCGGATGATGCTTGGCCATGGAGGCGGTTTGCAGATGCATGCCGAAGACATGGATCGGCATCGCTTCGGCCACCGCCAGCACTTCGTCCGCCGCGGTAATGATGGCGCAGGAGAAATCGCGCGCGATGCCGATCACCGCCGAGCGCGCGCTGAAGAGGACCGTATTGGTCATCTCGCGGCAAATTGCATCCATGCGGTTGGCCATGATGGCGAGCAGCACGGGGTCGAGGCCCTCGGCCTCCTGCGCCTTCACATCGCTATGGGACGGCAATTCGTTCATTGCCCGGACCTCCGCAGATTTGCCGCCCGCGAACGCCGCACGGGGCGTGGTAAGGGGCTGGCGTTATTCTAATCGAAGATTTTGCGCCGTCGACAAATCCCTGTGATTGGCCCTTGCACCTGACAGGCATAATACAAAGATCATAGGTATGGCGGGCGATAATCACCGTGGCGCCGCTTGTCTGGCGATGCCCGAATGGACCCAATGATGCGACCTTTAATTATGCAGTACCGTGTAATTGTTACGATTTTTGCCGTTTTGTGGCTGATCGCCGGCAGTTCCGCACGGGCTG
>CAZUVO010000113.1:0-774 GCA_964623955.1 uncultured Rhizobiaceae bacterium | reverse complement strand
ATCCGCCAGCGCCGTGGTCGGGGAGCTGCATGATTCCCTGCTGACCATGATGAAAGACGCTGACGCGCTAGGCTTCGAGGGTCGGCGCGACTTCATGGAGCCGGTCGTCGCGCGCGCGTTCAATTTGCCGCTTATCGCAGCCATGGCGAATGGCAAGAATTGGGAAAAATTCGACGAAACGCAACGCGGAAAGCTGACCGCTGCGCTCGAACGGTTGAGCGTTGCGACCTATGCCGCGCGATTCGACGGCTATTCGGGAGAGGAGTTCGAAATCCTCTCCGAGAAGCCGGCGGAGCAAAACCTGGTCTTTGTGAGCACCGAGTTGCTCACTCCCGATGGTGGCGCTATCGCGCTCAAATATCTCATGCATGCGGGGAAGGCGGGATGGCGCATCGTCGATGTCTATTTCCTCGGCACTTTTAGCGAGCTCGGCATGCGGCGCTCGGAATATGGTGCGGTTTACGCGCGCGAAGGGTTCGACGGATTGCTCGCTGCCATCGAACAGAAAACCGCCGATTACGCCGCCGGGTTGGCGCAATAAAGCGTCCGCTGGCGGGATTTGCTCTTATATGTTGGCGCAAATACGTCGTCGCAGGTGATTCCAGCTGCTCGGGATTTGCTCTTTTATATTGAAGCAAATGCGTCGTCGCAGGTGATTCCACCTGCTCGGGATTTGCTCTTTTATATTGAAGCAAATGCGTCGTCGCAGGTGATTCCACCTGCTCGGGATTTGCTCTTTTATATTGAAGCAAATGCGTCGTCGCAGGTGATTCC
>CAZUVO010000112.1:4530-12078 GCA_964623955.1 uncultured Rhizobiaceae bacterium | reverse complement strand
CTGAACGGCATCGATTCCGAAATGCTCACCCTGGAGCAGATTCGCGAGATGATACCGATCCTCAACGTGTCACCCACCTCGCGCTATCCGGTGATCGGCGGCTCGATCCAGCGGCGCGGCGGCATCGCACGGCATGACGCCATCGCCTGGGGCCTGGCGCGCTCCGCCGACGATCGCGGCGTCGATATCCTGCAGCATACCGAGGTCACCGGCCTTCGCATTCAGGGCGGGCGTATCGAAGGCGTCGAGACCACGCGCGGGTTCATCGCCGCGCCCAAGGTCGGCGTCGCCGTCGCCGGCCATTCGAGCGTCCTCGCCGAGATGGCCGGCTTTCGCCTGCCGATCCAGAGCCACCCCTTGCAAGCGCTCGTTTCCGAACCGCTCAAACCTATTTTCCACCACGTCCTCATGTCGGCGGCGGTGCATGTCTATCTCAGCCAGTCCGACCGTGGCGAACTCGTCATGGGCGCCGGCATCGACGCCTACAACTCCTACGCCCAGCGCGGCAGCCCGCTGATCCTGGAGGACATTCTGGCTTCGACCTGCGAGCTCTTTCCGATCTTCAGCCGGGTCAAAATGATGCGCCAATGGGGCGGCATCGTCGACACCTGCCCGGATGCCAGCCCGATCATCGGCAAAACACCGATCTCCGGCCTGTTCTTCAATTGCGGCTGGGGCACCGGCGGCTTCAAGGCGATCCCCGGCTCCGGCTTCGTGTTCGCCCATACCCTGGCCCAGGGCGAGCCGCATGATTACGCCGCGCCCTTCGCGCTCGACCGCTTCACCACCGGCGCGCTGATCGACGAGCACGGCGCCTCCGGCGTGGCACACTGACATGCTGTTGATCGATTGCCCCTATTGCGGCCCGCGCGAGGAGATCGAATTCTCCTATGGCGGCGAAGCCCATATCGAACGGCCCAAACAGCCCGACAAGCTGAGCGACGCCGAATGGGCCGACTATCTCTTCAAGCGCAACAACCCCAAGGGCCCGCTCGCCGAGCGCTGGTGCCACAGCACCGGCTGCCGGCGCTGGTTCAATGTCGAGCGCCACACCGTCACCCATGAGATTTTGCGCGTCTATAAGATGGGCGAGCCGCGCGGCGGAGGAGAGGGCGCGTGAAACGCCAGCGCTACCGCCTCGACGTCGGCGCCCGGATCGACCGCGGCAAGACCCTCCGATTCCGTTTCAACGGGAAATCCTATGAGGGGTTTGCCGGCGACACCCTGGCTTCCGCCCTGCTCGCCAACGGCGTCCGGCTGGTCGGGCGGAGTTTCAAATATCACCGCCCGCGCGGCATCTTCTCCGCCGGTATGGAGGAGCCCAATGCCCTGGTGCAATTGGGCACAGGTGCCGCGAGCGAGCCCAATCTCCGCTCTACCCAGGTCGAGCTGTTCGACGGCCTCGAAGCCGCCAGCGTCAATTGCTGGCCAAGCGTCAATTTCGACGTTTGGGCGCTTAACGACCGCTTCTCCTCCATGCTGCCCGCCGGTTTTTATTACAAGACCTTCATGTGGCCGAAGAGCTTCTGGCACCGTTATGAGAAGGTCATCCGCAAGGGCGCCGGCCTCGGCACCGCGCCCGAGTTGCCCGACCACAATATCTACGACAAGCGCCAGCAACATTGCGACGTGCTTGTCGTCGGCGGCGGCCCGGCGGGACTTTCGGCGGCGCTTGAGGCCGGGCGCGCCGGCGCGCGGGTCATTCTCGTCGACGAGCAGGCGGAGCTGGGCGGCGCGCTCCTCGGCAATGGCGAGAATATCGAATCCCGCTCGGGCGTCGACTGGGCGCTGGCCGCCCGCGCCGAACTGGACGCCATGCCGGAGGTGCGCGTTCTCACCCGCACCACGGCATTCGGCTATTACCATCACAATTACATTCTCATGGTCGAGCGCGTGAACGATCATTTGGGCGCGCCCGCCGGCACCCTGCGTCAGCGCTTGTGGAAGGTCCGCGCCCGTCAAGTGGTTCTCGCCACCGGCGCGATCGAGCGGCCGATGATCTTCGCCGACAATGACCGCCCCGGCATCATGCAGGCCAGCGCGGCGCGCACCTATGTCAATCGCTACGGCGTCCGTCCGGGCAACCGCGCGGCGCTCTACACCAATAATGACAGTGCCTACCGCGCTGCCCACGATCTTGTGGAAGCGGGAGTCCGCGTCGAGGCGGTGATCGATGTCCGCCGCAACCCGACCGGCGAAGCGGTCGTCGCGTTGCGCGAACGCGGTATCGAAGTGTTGGCGCATCATGCGGTGGGCGGCACCCTCGGCGGCAAGCGGCTGCGCGGTATCGAGGTGCTGGCTCTCAACGAAAAGGGCGACGGTTTCTCCGGCGATCTGCGCCGTTTGCGCTGCGACCTGCTCTGCGTCTCCGGTGGCTGGAACCCGACGGTTCACCTCTTCTCGCAACCGGGCGGCAAGCTTGATTTCGACGAGCGCCAGGCCTGTTTCGTTCCCGGCGAAAGCCATGAAGCGGTCGTCGCGGCGGGCGCGGCGAACGGCGTCTTCTCGCTTCAGGGATGCCTCGCCGGCGGCGCGGCGGCGGGACGCGAAGCCGCCGGCAAGACCGGATTCGAAGATCCCGGAGCGCCGGCGGCGCTGCCCGTGAGCCCGGCGGAGGAGGGTCCGATCACTCCCGTCTGGCACTTGCCGCCGGCCTCCAAGGGCGAGATGCGTTTTGTCGACCTCCACAATGACGTTACCGTCTCCGATCTCGAACTGGCGACCCGCGAGGGTTACCGCTCGATGGAACTCATCAAGCGCTACACCACCGCCGGCATGGGCCCGGATCAGGGACGCACCGGCAATATCCATGCGCTCGCCATCGTCGCCGACACCCTCGGCAAGACCATCCCCGAGGTCGGCACCACCACGTTTCGCGCGCCCTATACGCCGGTGCCTTACGGCGCCATGGCGGGGCGCGATGTCGGCGTGCTCGCCGACCCGGTGCGCATGACCGCGATCCATGGCTGGCACGAGCGCTCGGGCGCCGTGTTCGACGATGTCGGCCAGTGGAAACGCCCCTGGTATTACCCCCGGACCGGCGAGAATATGGCGGCGGCGGTCAAGCGCGAATGCGTCGCGGCGCGCACCGGCGTCGCCATTCTCGACGCCTCCACCCTCGGCAAAATCGAGATTCACGGCCCCGACGCGGCGGAATATCTCAACCGCATCTATACCAATGGCTGGAGCAAACTCGCCATCGGGCGCTGCCGCTACGGCCTGATGCTGGGCGAGGACGGCATGGTAATGGATGACGGCGTGACCTCGCGCCTGGGTGAGACGCATTACTTCATGACCACCACCACCGGCGGCGCGGCGCGGGTGATGGCGTGGATGGAGGACTGGCTGCAATGCGAATGGCCGGACCTCGATGTCTATCTCACCTCGGTGACCGAGCAATGGGCGACGCTCTCGGTGTCCGGGCCGAACGCGCGCCGGCTCCTCAGCGAGCTCGCCGAGGGCGTCGATCTCGCGCCCGAATCCTTCCCCCATATGGCGGTACGCGAAGGCCGGGTGGCGGGCATCAATGCGCGTATTTTCCGCGTCAGCTTCACCGGCGAGCTCGGCTTTGAGGTGAGCGTCGCTTCGAGCTACGGCCTCGCCTTGTGGCAGGCGTTCCAGCGCGTCGGCGAGAAATTCGACCTCACGCCGATCGGCACCGAGGCACTGCATGTGCTGCGCGCCGAGAAGGGCTATATCGCGGTCGGTCACGACACCGACGGCAGCGTGACGCCGGGCGATCTCGGCATGGACTGGATTGTCAGCTCCAAGAAGGATTTCCTCGGCCGCCGGTCGCTCGCCCGCTCCGATTCCATCCGCCCCGACCGCAAACAATTTGTCGGCCTGATGCTTGAGGCGCGGGTGCCCGAAGGGGCGCAGATCGTCGGCGAACTTCGCCGCCGCCCGCCGATGAAGATGATCGGCCATGTCACTTCGGCTTATGACAGCGCGGCCTTCGGCAAGCCGATTGCGCTCGCGCTAATCGAGCGCGGGCGCGAGCGCATGGGCGAGACCGTCACCATCCCGCTCACCATGGAGGGACGCGTGGTGAAGGCGGAAATCGTCAGCCCGATCTTTTACGACCCCGCGGGAGAGCGCTTGAATGTCTGATCCCTCTCTCCGCCAAAGCCCCTTGGCGACGCTCCATCTCGGTGGCCGCGAAACGCCGCCGGCACCGGACGCAACGGTCCACCTGATGGAGAAGAGCGCCGTCGGCAAGCTCAATTTGCGCGCCGACCCGGCCGACGCGGCACTAATGCGCGCCTTCGAAGGCGTGCTCGGCTATGGCTTGCCGCTGGAGCCCAACCGGACGAATGGCGAGGGCGGCCGGGGCGCACTTTGGCTCGGGCCCGACGAATGGCTGATCACGGTTCCCGGCGGCCAGGAACATGCGCTCTTCGAAGCGCTTTCCCAAGCGGCGGCGGGTCATCATGTGGCGCTCAGCGATGTCAGCGACGCGCGCATCGTGCTGTCCATTTCCGGGCCGCGTGCGCGCGACGTGCTGGAGAAGGGCTGTGGCCTCGACCTCCACCCCCGCGCCTTCCAAGCCGGGCATTGCGCTCAGACACAGCTCGCCCGCGCCGCGATATTGCTGCATCAAACCGGCGATGCGCCGGCCTATGACATTCATGTCGCCTGGAGTTTCGCCGCCTATCTCTGGGTCTGGCTCGAGGATGCCGCGGCGGAATATGGCCTGGCGATCGGCGGCGAAGACGCCTGACGCCGGCGCCCCGCCGCGCAGCGGAGCGGAAAGCCCCAGTAGTGCCCGGGGCGATTTAACCGATTTCTAACTAAAATCGCTTAGATGTCAGACCTATGCACCGGCCCTCTCGGGCTTGGTGAGGGCGCCCCTCCACGGCGCCCTGTTGGAAATCATGCAGAGTTGGATTTCGGGATAGCGCCTTGCAAATATCGTCGAAACGGAAGCAGGACGAGTTGGATGTGCTTCTGGTTGGCTGTAACGAAATCAACCACCTGCTGAACGCCGCGTCCTACGAAAAAATCAAGAACGTCACCTACAACATACGCGCGGTCGACGACCATGCCGACGCCATGCGCGCGATCGAGTCCGGCCAATTCGATGCCTGCCTGGTGAATTTCGATCTTGATGAGAAAACCGGATTGGATCTGGTGCGCGAAACCACGGCGGCAAATCTCGGCCTGCCGTTTATTTTGCTGACCGACGGCGGCGATCACCATGTCGATGCGGAGGCCATGGCCGCCGGGGTGGTGGACAATTTCATCAAGGATCAGGTGACCGCGCCGCTTCTCGGGCGCGCGATCCGTTATGGCATCGAGCGCAAGCGCACCGAACAGCGGCTCGCGTCCCTCGCCGAATATGACGAATTGACCGGCTTGGCCAACCGCTCGCACTTTCTCGGCGCGCTGCGCCACGAAATTGCGATGGCCAAGCGCACCGGCGGCCAGTTGGCGATCTTCTTTCTCGACCTCGACCGCTTCAAGCGGGTTAATGACGAGCTTGGCCACATGATGGGCGATCATCTGCTCATGAAAGTGGCCGATATCTTGCGCGAATGCTGCCGCGAGACCGACACGGTCGCCCGCCTGGGCGGCGACGAATTCGCTATCGTCGCCACGAACATCGAGGATAGCGGCGCGGATGTGGTGGCGCGCAAGATCCTGTCGGCACTGGCGAGCCATTTCACCATCGTCGGCCATCAGGTCCACACCAGCATCAGTATCGGAATCACGCTCTATCCGTCCGATGAGGACAATATCGAGCGTCTGCTGGCCAATGCCGATATGGCGATGTACCGCGCCAAGGCCGCCGGCGGCAATACCTTCCGCTATTTCGACGCCCATCTCAGCGCGGAGATCAAGCGCAAGCGTCACATGAGCCGCGCCCTGCGCGAAGCGCTTGACCGCGGCGATCTCTCTGCCCACTACCAGCCGATCATCGACTTGTCGGGCACGCGGGTTGTCGGCGCGGAGGCGCTGGCGCGCTGGCGTCTGGAAGGTCAGGAATTTGTCGCGCCGTCGGAGTTCATCCCCATCGCCGAATCCGACGGCATGATCGATCAGTTGGGCGAGCGGATGCTGCTGACCGCCTGCCGCGACTGCGTCGACTGGCAGGCGCAGGGGCTGGGCGGTGTCGGCGTTGCGGTCAATGTGTCGCCGTCTCAATTCAAGCGCTCCAACATGGTCGACGTCGTGCTGCGGACGCTGCAGGAAAGCCGGCTGGATCCGGGGCTCCTCGAATTGGAGCTGACCGAAAATACGGTCATGCGGGATTTCGAGGATGCCGCCGCGGCGCTGCAAAAGCTGCGCGACGAAGGCGTGCGCATCGCAATCGACGATTTCGGCACCGGCTATTCGTCGCTCGCCTATTTGAAGCATTTGCCGGTGGACCGGCTGAAGATCGACAAATCCTTTATCGCCGGCGTTGAAAGCGAGTTCGGCGACCGCGCGATTACCCGCGCCGTGATCCGCCTGTGCAGCGGTTTGGGCATCGATGTCACCGCGGAAGGCGTCGAGAATGAGAACCAGCTCAGATTTCTCAGCTCGAAAAAATGCTCCTCCGTGCAGGGCTATTATTTCGCCAAGCCCATGCCGCTCAACGGCTTCGTCACCACGTCGCGCAAGTGGAACGGCGGTTAGAGCATGTCGGGATCGCTCTCGCTCACCCGACACGCTCTAACTCTTTGTTATTGAAGCAAATGCGTCGTCGCAGGTGATTCCACCTGCTCGGGATTTGCTCTAACCCGCCATTTGCGGCCCGTCGGCATTTAGATTTCGCATATCGGTTTTGATGTGGAGGAGCGACGGCCGGTCGTTCACCGCGAGCGCCGCGTCGAATGCTGCGGGAAACTCCTCCGTCCGCTCGACGCACCAGGCGGCGGCGCCATATGCGGTGGCGAGCGCGGCGAAATCCGGGCTGTTCATCACCGTGCCATAGAGCGCGTCCAGCCCGCCGCGGCGATATTGATGGGTGGCGATCGAGCCATACATGCCATTGTCGAACAGCAGCACCTTGAACGGTAGGTTCTGCTGCACGCCGGTGACGATCTCCTGTCCGGTCATGAGAAAGCCGCCATCGCCGACCAGGGTGACAACTTGCGATGCAGGCCGCGCGAGCTGCGCGCCGATGGCGCCAAGACAAGCGGCGAACTGGCTGCGCGGCGTCTTGTACTCGAAATAGCGGTGCAGCCAGCCGGCAAAGGCGCCGGAATCATTGACCAGGCAGGCATCCGGCGCGAGGCGGCGGTTGAGATGGGCGATGATCTCCGCCATGTCGACATCGCCGAGACAGGCCGCCGCCGCATCTCGGCCCGGCGTGGCTTGCGCGATGTGTTTCTCGTGCCGCGCCGCGCGCCACGCCAAGCGTGCGTTCGACGGCGCGCCGTTGAGGCTGGCGCTGAGCGCCTCCAAGCTTGGCAATATATCGGCCCGGATCGCGAGTTTGGGCGCGGTCTCCTTGAAGGCCGCCGCCTCGGGGTAGATATGGATCACCGTCTGGTCGTCGCGGATGAGGGTATGGCCCTGCAGGGTGGCGCCGTCGGGCCGCGCGCCGGCCAGGATGACGAGATC
>CAZUVO010000112.1:0-4520 GCA_964623955.1 uncultured Rhizobiaceae bacterium | reverse complement strand
GCCCAGAAGTCTTTCTGATAGGGCGTGAGGCGGAGGCCGAAATGGCCGAGATTGGCGTCGTGATTGTGCGGCAGGATGTCCTGGCGGCGGAAGGCGCTGACCACGCCCGCACCCGCCGCCTCGGCGAAACGCGCGAGCGCGTCATGGGCGTTTTCGAAATTGATCTGCTCGCCGCCGATGATCACCGGATGGCGCGCCGCCTCGATCAGCCGTGCCGCCTCGGCGATGGCATCCGTATCCGGCGCAAGGCCGGCGCGCGGCGTGGCGGCGGCGATCTCGACCGCGCCCGCTTCGTTTTCCGTGACGTCCTCCGGCAGCACCACGGCGACCGGGCCAGGTCGTCCGGCCATCGCCGTCTCCAGCGCCTCTGCCGCCGCCGCCGCGCAGTCTTCCGGGCGCAGCACTTCGATCACTTTTTTGGTTAGCGGGCCGAAGGCGGTGGGATAGTCGATTTCCTGAAACGCCTCGCGCCCCATCTCGCGCACCGGCACATGGCCGATGAAGAGCACCAGCGGCGTCGAATCCTGCTTCGCCGTATGGAGGCCGATCGACGCGTTGGTCGCGCCCGGCCCACGGGTGACGAAAGCGATGCCGGGCGTCGCGGTCGCTTTGGCGTAGGCTTCCGCCGCCAGGGTGGCGCCGGATTCATGGCGGTTGAGCACCAAACGGATGCGCTCCCGCGCCTGGCGCAAGGCCTCGAGTACGGTGAGATAGCTCTCGCCGGGAACGCAAAACCCTGCCGTGACGCGATGCTCCAATAGCGCCGCGACCAGCGCCTCTCCCCCGTTCATAGGCGCGATTTCTCAGCCGGCGAAGCGCGGCTCGGGCAGGCCGGTGGCGCCGGTGCCGGTGATGGCGAAGACGCCGCCCGCCTGGGGCTGTTCGGCCAGTTCCGCTTCGTTCAACAGCCAGCTCGCGCAGGTGAGATAGATGGTGTCGAGATTCTCGCCGCCGAACATCGGGCAGGTCGGGCGCTGCACCGGCAGCTCGACGGTGCGCTCCAGGGTGCCGTCCGGCGCCCAGCGCGCGAGGCACCAGCCGTCCCACATGGCATTCCACAAATAGCCCTCCGCATCGACGGCGGAGCCGTCCGGCTTGCCCTGCATATCCTTGGTCGAGGCGAACACCCGGCGGTTGGAAATATCGCCCGTGGCGGTGTCGAGATCATAGGCCCAGATCGAGTCGATGCCGAGATCGGCATAGTAGAGAATGGCGCCGTCCGGGCTGAAGGCGATCGAATTGGAGCAGATGATGTTGCTTTCCGCCTTGTGGACACTGAGGTCCGCGTCGAGGCGATAGAGGCCGCCCAGGGGATCCACCATCTCGTCATCCATGCTGCCGGCCCAGAAACGGCCCTGGCGGTCGCAGCGCCCGTCATTGAGCCGGCTGGTGGGCGTATCGGCCTCGATCTCGTGCACCGTCTCCGCCGCGCCGCTCGCCAGATCATAGGCCCGGAAGCCGCCATAGAAGGCGACCATCAGCCCGCCATCCTTGCGCAGCGCCAGAGAGCCCGGCTCCTCGTCGACCGGCCAGGTCTCGACCTTGCCGCTCGCCGGCGTCAGCCGGTTGATCGATTTCCCCTTGATATCGACCCAATAGAGCGCCTTCTCGTCCGGGCACCAGACCGGCCCCTCGCCGAGCACATTCTTACAATCCACCACGCATTCGATCTCGACCATTATCGTCCCTCGGATTAGTGTCTTCACCGCAATGCGGCGCGGCGAAATCATCGGGGCAAACGGGCCCCCAGTCAACGCGCCGCGAGAGATTCGACGGGGGAGATGTGAAAAAGAAAGTGGACGGTCTCAAAGGCAAGCTCACCGCCTATGGCGATGCCGGGTTTTCCTATTTTCTGCGCAAAAGCTTCGCCAAATCCCTCGGCTATCGCGATGATGAGCTGGCCCGCCCGGTGGTCGGCATCACCAATACGGCGAGCGGGTTGGTCAGTTGCCACGGCACCGTGCCGCAGCTCATCGAGGCGGTGAAGCGAGGCGTCACCGCCGCCGGCGGCCTGCCCCTCGATTTTCCCACCATCGCCCTCGGCGAGCCTTTCCTCACGCCCTCCAGCATGCTCTTTCGCAATCTGATGGCGATGGACACGGAAGAGATGATCCGCGCCCATCCGATGGATGCGGTGGTCCTGATCGGCGGCTGCGACAAGACGGTGCCGGCACAATTGATGGCCGCCGCGAGCGTCGACATGCCGGCCATCTCGCTCATCACCGGGCCGATGATGACCGGCAGCCACAAGGGCGAGCGGCTCGGCGCCTGCACCGATTGCCGCCGCATGTGGGGCGAACATCGCGGCGGGCGCATCGACGCGGAAGAGATCGACGAGATTTCCGGCCGCCTGATGCCGACCTCGGGCACCTGCATGGTGATGGGCACTGCGAGCACCATGGCCTGCATCACCGAGACCCTCGGCATGATGCTGCCGGGCGGCGCCGCCATTCCCGCCCTCCATTCCGACCGCCTGCGCAATGCGAGCGCGACCGGCGCCGCCGCCGTGGCCATGATCGAGCGTGGCGGCCCGCGGCCGAGCGAGATCATCACGCCCGCCGCCATCACCAACGCGCTCCGCGTGCTGCTTGCCATCGGCGGTTCGACCAACGGGCTGATCCATCTCGCTGCTATCGCTGGGCGCTTCGGCATCGAGATCGACTATGAAGCGTTCGACCGATTGGGGCGCGAGACGCCGGTGTTGGTCGATCTCAAACCCTCCGGTCAGCATTATATGGAAGACCTCAACAAGGCCGGCGGCCTCGCCCCTATCCTGCGTGAACTGGCGCCGCTCTTAGATCTCGACTGTATGACCGTCACCGGCCGCACGCTTGGCGAGGAGCTGAAGGCCGCGCCCGAACCCTGGCCCCAGGAAGTCGTGCGCTCGCGCGACAATCCATTACACGGCGAAGGCGGCATCGCCGTGCTCGGCGGCAATCTCGCGCCCGAGGGCGCGATCATCAAGCATTCGGCGGCGACTCCGGAACTGCTCACCCACGAAGGCCGCGCCGTGGTGTTCGATTCCATCGATGATGTCGACCGGCGCATCGACGATCCCGACCTCGACATCAGCGCGGAGGACGTGCTGGTGCTGCGCAATGCCGGACCCAAGGGCGCGCCGGGCATGCCGGAAGCCGGCTACATCCCGATCCCGAAAAAGCTCGCCGCCGCCGGCGTCAAGGACATGCTGCGCATCTCGGATGCGCGCATGAGCGGCACCGCTTTCGGCGCCATCGTCCTCCATTGCACGCCGGAAGCCGCCATCGGCGGACCGCTCGCCCTGGTGCAAGACGGCGACCGCATCCGCCTCGACACCCCCGCGCGGCGGCTCGATCTGCTGGTCTCCGACGAGGAGCTGGAAAAACGCCGCTCCGCCTGGACCCCGCCCGCGCCCCATGACGGCGCCGAGCGTGGTTGGCTCGCGATGCATCTCGCCCATGTTCAGCAGGCGGATAAAGGCTGCGATTTCGATATTCTTGCTGGCAAGCCGAGCGGTGCGAAGGCGCCAATCTAACCCTATTGGGCGGTCACCCCGCCGTCGATCACCAGCTCTGCGCCCGTCATATAAGAAGATTCATCGCTGGCGAGGAACAGAATCCCGGCGGCGATCTCCTCCGGCCTGCCCAATCGCGCGACCGGTATGCGCGACATCACCAGCGGGCCGACTACCGGGTCTTCGAAGCCCGGGCGGGTTAGGGGCGTCATCACATAACCGGGGTGGAGCGAGTTCACCCTTATATTCTCCGTTGCGTACTGGATGGCGGCCATTTTGCTAAAGCTCCTGACCGCGCCCTTGGCGGCGTGATAGGCGGCGAGCGTCGGGCTGCCGGTGATCGCGTGGATCGACGAGATATTGACGATCGAGCCGCCGCCTATCTGGCGCATGCCCTCGGCGGCATATTTGGTGCCGAGCCAGACGCCCCGGCTCAGCACCGCCTGATGCCGATCCCACAGCTCGACTGTGGTCTCTTCGATATTGGCCAGCTCGGCGATGCCGGCATTGTTGACCAGCACGCCGGGCACGCCGAGTTCGGCGGTGACCTGTTCAAATGCGGCAATCCATTGTCGTTCGTCGCTAACGTCGAGCGGCACCGCCATCGCCCGCCCGCCGGCATCCTGGATCTCCGCCGCGCTTTGCAGCGCCGCGTCCATGTTCAAATCCGCGATCGCCACCGCCGCGCCCTCTTGGGCGAACATGCGCGCCGCCGCGCCGCCGATCCCCATCATCTCCCCCGCGACGCCGTGCGCGCCGCCGGTGATCAAAGCGATTTTGCCATCCAGTCTCATGCCCATGTCCCTTGTTCGTGCGTCTTCCCGGTCGCTCCCTCCTATAACAGTTGGACCGATAAGACCAGGTCGGCCAAACTGGTTCGGCGAAATCGAAAGACCGGGAGCGGATATGCAGATCAGCGGCGCGGACTATCTTGAATCCCTGCGCGACGGGCGCACCGTCTATCTCGGCGGCGAGCGCATCGACGATGTGACCACCCATCCCGCTTTCCGCAACGCGGCGCACTCCT
>CAZUVO010000111.1:228-12116 GCA_964623955.1 uncultured Rhizobiaceae bacterium | reverse complement strand
GGACGATGCCATCGCCGGCGCCGGGCTCGACGTGTTCGACCCGGAGCCGCCGGAGGCGGACGACCCGATCCTTAAGCTTGAGAATGTCATCGTCACGCCGCATGGGCTCTGTTGGACGGCGGAATGTTTCGCCGGCATCGGCGCCGCGGCGATCGCCGCCACCTTCGCCGTCAAGCAGGGCGACGAGCCGCGCGGCCTGGTCAACCGCGACATATTGGACAATGGCGACTGGCAGGCGAAAATGGCATCGTTCAAAGCCCGCTTCGGCGCCTGACCGCAATCGCGGCGCGCGGAAGCGAAGGAGTCCGCCGTGCCGCAAGTAAGCGCCGATAGTCTGCGATTCCCGCCGCCGACCCTCCCGCCCGAGGCCGAGGAGCTGCGCACCCAGGTGCGCGCTTTTTTGCGCGACGCGGTGGCGGCGGAGGCATGGCGGCCGAACAGCGATTTCGGCACCGGCTTCTCGCCCGAATTCAGCCGCAAGCTCGCCGAGAAGGGCTGGATCGGCATGACCTGGCCGCAACAATATGGCGGCGGCGGGCGCTCCAATCTTGAACGCTATGTCGTCACCGAGGAACTGCTCGCCGCCGGCGCGCCGGTCTTCGCCCATTGGATCGCCGATAGGCAGAGCGGCCCGCTTCTGCTGCGCTTCGGTTCCGAGGCGCAGCGCGAGGCGATCCTGCCGCGCATCACCGCCGGCGAATGTTTCTTTTCGATCGGCATGAGCGAGCCGGACTCGGGCTCCGATCTCGCCTCGGTCCGCACCCGCGCCGAACGGGTGGCCGATGGCTGGCGGCTGAACGGCGCCAAGGTTTGGACCAGCAATGCTCATGTCAATCACTACATGATCGCCCTGGTGCGCACCGGCGAGGCGGGCGAGGACCGCCATGGCGGCCTCAGCCAGTTTCTTATCGATCTCAAACAGGACAGCGTCGAGATCAACCCAATCGTCAACATGCTCGGCGCCCATGAGTTCAACGAGGTGGTGTTCGACGATGTGCTGATCCCCGAGGACCGGCTGATCGGAAGCGAAGGCGATGGCTGGCAGCAGGTGACGAGCGAGCTCGCCTATGAGCGTAGCGGGCCGGAGCGCTTCCTGAGCAATTTTCACATCTTCCGCGCCCTGGTCGATGCCGTCGGGCCGGAGCCGGACGCGCGCCAGACGGAGGCGCTCGGCCGTCTCGCCGGGCGGGTATGGACACTGCGTCGCATGTCGCTCTCGGTTGCCGCCATGCTCGAGGCGGGGGAATCGCCGGATGTCGAAGCGGCCATCGTCAAGGATCTCGGCAACCGCTTCGAGCGCGAGGTGGTGGAGACCGCGCGAGAAGTCTGCACCGTTGAGCCGTCTCCCGGGGCCGGCGGCAATCAACCGGATTTCGCCGGCCTGATGGCGGAAGCGGTGCTGCGTCAGCCGTCATTCAGTTTGCGCGGCGGCACGACGGAAATCATGCGCTCGATCATCGCGCGCGGGTTGGGTCTCAGATGAGCGACGAACTCGACCTCATCAACCAGTCCGCCGAACGGCTCTTCGCCGATCATGTCGATGGGGCGCTGCATGACGACGTCGAAGCCGGCGAATGGCCGGCGGTGTTGTGGAACGCCGTCACTGAGGCGGGTTTCGAGCGCGCCGAGATGCCGCTCTTCGGCGTGGCGCTCGCCCGCATCGCCGGTCGCTTCGCCGCGCCCATCCCGCTCGCGGAAACCATCCTCGCCGCCTCGCTGCTCGAAGGAGCGGGCCTCGATGTACCCGAGGGCGCATTGACGGTCGCGCCGGGCGATCTGTCGCGCGTACCCTGGGCGCGTCATGCGGCGCATCTCGTCATGATTGACGGCGATGGAACTCTCGCGCTGTTCGAGACGGCGGCATTGGAAATTGCGCCGGGGCGCAACCTCGCCGGCGAGCCGCGCGACGAGGTGGATCTCGCCGGCGTGAAAGCTTTGGAGACGGCAAGCGGTTTATCGGCGGATGAGTTGTTCGAAGGCGGCGCGCTTCTAAGAGCGGCGCAGATTGCCGGCGCGCTGGAGGCGGTGTTGGCCAAGACCGTGCAATATGCCGGCGAGCGCAGGCAATTCGGCCGGCCCATCGCCAAGTTCCAGGCGATCCAGCATCATCTGGCGACGCTCGCCGGCCATACGGCGGCGGCCTGCGCGGCGGTGGAGGCGGCGGCGCACGCGCCGAATTTCTTTACCACCGCTGCGGCCAAAGCCGCCGCCAGCGAGGCGGCCGGGGAGGCGGCGGCGATTGCCCATCAGGTGCATGGCGCGATCGGCTTCACCCAGGAGCATGATCTGCACCGTCTCACCAAGGCGCTCTGGGCGTGGCGCGAGGAGTTCGGCAGCGAGGGATATTGGAATGCCCGCATCGGCGCCGCCGTGGCGGCAAGCGGCGGCGGCGGGTTGTGGCCGGACCTCGTGGCGCGGAGCGGCTGACCGCCCGTGACCGATCTCGACGCTCTCCTCGCGCCCGGCGCGGTCGCGGTCATCGGCGCCTCGCCCGATGCAGAAAAAATTCGTGGTCGGCTCGTCGCCGCGCTCAAAGCGGGCGGTCGTGCCCGGCCGATCTATCCGGTCAATCCGGCGCATGAGGAAATCCAAGGCCTTCGCGCCTATCCCGCCATTGCCGCCATCGGCGCGCCGGTCGATCTCGCTCTGATCGCGATTCCCGCCGCGCATGTCGCCGGCGCGCTCGAGGAATGCACCGATGCGGGGGTCAAGGGTGCGGTGATCTTCAGCTCGGGCTTCGCCGAAAGCGGCACGGCGTCGGCGCCCCTGCAGGAGCGTATCGCCGAGATCGCGGCGGCGCGCGGTATTCTCGTCTGCGGCCCCAATTCGGTCGGTATCTTGAACGCCGCCGCCGGCCTCAATGCGAGCTTCAGCCCGAGCGCCAAGGCGGCCGCTTCGGTCGATGGAGAGTTCGGCGCGGGGCGGAGCGTCGCCATCATTTCGCAAAGCGGTGGCCTCGGCTTCGCCCTCTATAACCGGGGCGTCAAGCGCGGCATCCGCTTCAGCCATGTGGTGAGCACCGGCAACGAGGCCGATTTGGGTGCGCTCGACTTCGCCGACCATCTGCTCGACGCCGAGGAAACCGGCGCGCTTATCCTGTTGCTCGAACAGATACGCGGCGGCGAGCGTTTTCTCGCCCTGGCGGAGAAGGCGGCGGATCGCGGCAAGCCGCTGATCGCGGTCAAGCTCGGGCGCTCAGAAGCGGCGCGGCGCGGTGCACTGTCGCATACCGGCAGCATGACCGGCGCGGCCTTCGCCTATGACGCGGCGTTCCGCCATGCCGGGGTGATCCGCGCCGACGACCAGGACGATCTCCTGGATATCGCCGCCGCGTTCACGTCCTGCCCGCTGCCGCGCGGGCGGAATGTCGGCATCGTCACGATCTCGGGCGGCGTCGGTGTGTGGCTGGCCGATGCCTGCGAGCGGCGCGGCCTTCACATGCCCGAGCTGGACGAAGAGACCCAACAGGCGCTGCGTGGTTTCGTTCCCGATTTTGGCGGTGTATCGAACCCGGTGGATATCACGGCGCAGGCGCTGGAGCTCGGTGGCAATATCCGCGCCATCGAGCAGCTTTATTCCTTGCCCGGAATCGACAGCGTGGCGGTCAGTGCCTTCATGACCGAGCCTTCGGCGGTGGCGGCGGAAAAGGACGAGTTGGCAGCACTTCACGCGCGGCAGGAGAAGCCGCTTCTTTATTACAGCCACACCATTCCCCATGACGACGCGCTCAAACATCTCTCGGCGACCGGCGTGCCCTATTACACATCGATCCAAGGCTGCGCCCGGGCATTGGCCGCGCTCGCCGATTACGCCGATTTTCTCTCCCTGCGCGCCGCCGATGTGTTGCCCGAGGCGCGGGAGACGCCGCCGCTGCCCGCGGGCGAGGCCGTGCTCACCGAATGGAACGCCGCGCCCTATCTCTCGGCGCTTGGCATCGCCATGCCGGAGGCGCGCCTGGTGCAAAGCGCGGAGGAAGCCGTCGCTGCCGCCGAGGCGCTGGGCGGCCGTGTCGCGCTCAAGGCACAATCGCCGCAACTGACCCATAAAGCTGAGGCCGGCGGTGTGGTGCTGGCTGTTTCGGGCGAAGCGGATGTGCGCCGAGCTTTCGAGCAGGTTAAGAATTTAGCGCTCGATGGCGTGCTGGTGCAGAAGATGGCGCCGAAGGGCGTGGAGATGATCGCCGGTATCGCGCGGGACGAGACTTTCGGCCCGCTGGTGATGGTCGGCTTCGGCGGCAGCGAGGCGGAAATTCTCGCCGATACGGCCTGGGCGCCGGCGCCTTTCGGCGAAACCCGCGCGAGGGAATTGATCGGCTCGCTCCGCGCCGCCGCCCGGCTCGACGGCAGCACGCGGGCGCGGCCCGCCGATATCGCCGCACTCAGCCGGCTTCTCGCGCGGCTCAGCCTGTTCGCCGCCGAGAACCGCGAGCGCATCCAGGAACTCGACCTCAACCCGGTGGTGCTTTATGAGGAAGGGGTGGGGCTGATAGCGTTGGACGCGCTCATCGTCACCCGCCAGAGCGAGGGGGATTAGAGTTTTATGTCAGACGATATTTTGTTCGAGGTAGCGTCGCGCGTCGCCACCATCACGCTGAACCGGCCGGAGCGGCGCAACGCCTTTACGCTCGCCATGATCGATGCCTGGGCGGACCGGCTGGAGGAGTGTGCCGCGCGCGAGGATGTTCATGCCGTGCTCGTCACCGGCGCCGGCAAGGCGTTTTGTTCGGGCGGTGACATCGATGAGCTGATGAAGCAGGGCCAGGAGTCTGGTCCGCAGGAACGCAAGGATGAACTCGTGGGCCATGTTCACCGCATCCCGCGCCAGCTCGACAAGATGGACAAGCCGGTGATCGCCGCGATCAATGGCGCCGCGACCGGCGCGGGCCTCGATCTCGCGCTGATGTGCGATCTCCGCTATGCCGCGCACTCCGCCAAATTCGCCGAGACTTATGTCAAGCTTGCCCTGATGCCGGGCGCCGGCGGGGCTTATTTTTTGCCGCGCCTGGTGGGCCGCGCCCGGGCGCTCGAAATGCTGTGGACCGGAGATTTCATCGATGCCGCCGAGGCCGAGCGCATTGGCTTGATCAACAAAGCACTGCCCGACGATGAGCTGATGGTGCATGCGAGAGGCATGGCCGAGCGCCTCGCCGATGGGCCGAAGCAATCGATCCGTGCGATCAAGCGCGCGGTACGCGCCGGTGAGAGCGCCGATATGTCGACCAGTCTCGACATCGGTGCGACCGGCTACGGAATTTTGGCGATGGGGGAGGATCACATCGAAGCGGTCGACGCCTTTCTGGAAAAGCGCCCGGCCAAATTTAAATAAGGAGAAGATCATGAACTATCCCCGCACCATGAATCACGTCGGCCTTTCGGTCACCGATATTGACGCGGCGGTCGACTGGTATGTCGAGACCTTCGCCTGCACGGTTCTCATGGCGCCGATCGCGGCGGAGGATGATGGCAGCTATTTCGCCGAAATCATCGCCGATATATTCGCCCCCGGCTTCAAGGTGATGAAGCTCGCACATTTGGCGACCGGCGACGGCGTTGGCATCGAGCTGTTCGAGTTCACCAACCCCAAGGCCGAGCTGCGCGAGGACAATTTCGAATATTGGAAAGCCGGCATTTTCCATATCTGCCTGACCGATCCGAACATCGAGGCGCTCGCCAAGCGTATCGATGAGACCGGCGGCAAGCAGCGTTCCAAGGTGTGGAAGCTGTTCGACGATAAGCCCTACAAGGTGTGCTATTGCGAGGACCCGTGGGGCAATATCGTCGAGCTCAGTTCGCACAGCTATGTGCAGACCTGGTCGAACTACGACAAACCGCATCAGCCATGACGGGGAATTTATGAAAACGCAAGCCAACGGACTCTCCTTCAACTGCCGTATCGACGGGCCCGAGGGCGCGCCTTGGGTAATGCTGAGCAATTCGCTGGCAACCAATCTTGCCATGTGGGACGGTCAGGCGGCGGTGCTGGCCGAGCGCTACCGGGTGTTGCGCTATGACCAGCGCGGTCACGGCCAAAGCGACGCGCCGGCGGGCGATTATGATTTCGACCTTCTCGCCGACGACGCCGCCGCCCTGATGCAGGCCCATGGCATCGATGCCTGCCACTTTGTTGGCCTTTCCATGGGCGGCATGACCGCCATGGGCCTCGGCCTCAACCATTCGGAGCGGTTGTTGAGCGTGACCATCGCCAATTCCCGCGCCGATGTAACGCCGCAATTTCAGAGCGTGTTCGACGAGCGTATCGCGCTGGCTTTGGCGGAAGGCATGGAGCCGCTCGTCGCACCGACCATCGACCGTTGGTTCACCGAGGCGCTGCGCGACACGGCGCCGGCGTTCCTCGACGATGTGCGCGAGATGGTGCGTGCTACGCCGCCGGTCGGCTATGCCGGCTGTGCGCGGGCGGTACAGAAAGTCGATTACATGTCGCGCCTCGGTGCTGTCGACAAGCCGGTGCTGTTGATCGCCGGCGCCCAGGATATCGCCACCCCGCCCGACGGCATGCGCGATATGCAGGCGGTGATCGCGGGCGCGCAATATGTCGCGCTCGATCCCGCCTCGCATCTCTCCAATCTCGAGCAGCCCGAGGCCTTCACCACTGCGCTCAGCGACTTCCTCGCGGCGCAAGGCTAACGGCATGGCCGAGGCGCTTACCCTGGCCGCGATCGAAGCGGCGCGCGACAAGATCGCCGACAAGATCGTCGTGACACCGTCTCAAAGTTGGAAAGGCCCCCTTCTGGGGGCGCGTCTCGGCGCGGAGACGGAGGTCGTGCTCAAGCTGGAGCTCTTTCAGCGCACCGGCACCTTCAAGGCGCGCGGCGCGCTGGTGAATCTGTTGAGTCTTACCGACGCGCAACTGGCTAAGGGCGTGACGGCGGTGAGTGCCGGCAATCACGCCATTGCCGCCGCCTTTGCCGCGCGCATGTCCGGCGCCAGCGCCAAGGTGGTGATGATGAAGGGCGCCAATCCGTTCCGCGTTGCGCAGTGCGAAGCCTATGGCGGCGAGATCGTCTTTGCCGAGGATGTCCATCAGGCCTTCGAAATCGTCAACCGCATCGAGGAAGAGGAGGGCAGGGTGTTCGTCCATCCCTTCGAGGGCGAGCTGACGGCGCTCGGCACGGCGACCCTCGGGCTCGAATTCGCGCGACAATCGCCGGGCCTCGACGCGCTGATCGTCCCCATCGGCGGCGGCGGCCTCTGCGCCGGCGTGGCGAGTGCTTTCAAGCTGGTGCAGCCGAATTGCCAAATCTATGGCGTCGAGCCGGAAGGGGCGGACAGCATGCTGCGCAGCTTCGCAGCCGGCTCGCCGCAGACCATCGACAAGGTGCGCACCATCGCCGACAGCCTCGGCGCACCCTATGCGCTGCCCTATTCCTTCGAGCTGTGCCGGCAAAATGTTGATGACATAGTACTGGTCAGCGACGACGAACTGCGCCGCGCCATGGGCCTCCTGTTCCAGGAAATGAAGCTCGCTGTCGAGCCGGCGGGCGCGGCGGCGACGGCGGCCCTCACCGGCCCGCTACGCGAACGGCTTCAAGGCAAACGGGTCGGCGCCATCGTCTGCGGCGCCAACACGGATTTCGCCACCTTCCGGGCGCAGGCGATCTTCGACTAACTCACCAATCGTTGCGCAGCTCGCGCAGTTTGAGGAACACCGTCTTGGCGTCGATCTCCGACGGCAGATCGGGGAAGGTTTCGCGCAGGCGGGCCATGACGGAGGGGCTGTGCAGGCGGAAGAAAGTGTTGACCTCTTTTTCGAGCGCGAGCGTCGAGACCAAGGGGTCATCCGGGTTCTGATCGGCGACGCTGCCGAGCAGCTTCTTGGCCGCCGCATTGTCGGGCTCGCGGTCGAGGGTGAATTCGAGATTGTTGGCGATGTAATCGTGGCCGGGATAGACCAGGGTCTCGTCCGGCAGCTTGGACAATTGACCGGTGAAGGTCTGGTAGAGCTCCGCCGGATGACCGCCGGAATGGCAATTGCCGGCGCCGGCATTAAAGAGCGTATCGCCGCAGAAAAGCGCCGGCGTATCGGTGTGCGACAGGAGACACACATGGCTCATGGTGTGGCCCGGCGTATCGAGCGATTCGAGCTCGATCGTCTTGCCGACAGTGATCACGTCGCCGGCGCTTAAGCCCCGGTCGATACCGGGGATGCTGTCCTTGGCGTTGGCATGGGCAAGGAGCTTGGCGCCGGTCGCGGCGATGACCGCCTTGTTGCCGCCGGTATGATCGCCATGTTCATGGGTGTTCAGCACCTGGGTGATGTTCCAGCCCCTGTCCTTCGCCGCCGCCAGACATTTCTGATGATCGAGCGGGTCGATCGCCAGCGCCTCGCCGGTCTCCGGGCAGGCGATGAGATAGTTGAAATTGCGGTAGGCATTGGCGGTCCAGACTTGTTCGACGATCATCATTATCTCCCGTGAAATTCGGGTTTGCGTTTTTCCATGAAGGCGCGCCGGCCTTCGGCGTAATCCTCGCTCGAAAAACATTCCTCGACCAGGCGTTCGCACATCGCGCTGTCGAGATCGGCGCGGGCGCGGGTGATCTCCTCGACCGAGCGCTTGGCGGTTGCCATGCTCAAGGGCGCGTTCTCAGAAATGCGCCGGCAATAATCGGCGACATAGTCTTCCAATTCACCCTCGCCGACGGCGCGGTTGATCAGGCCCATGGCGGCCGCCTCGGCACTATCGAACTGACGCGCGGTAATCAGGATTTCCTTGGCGAAGGCGGGGCCGACCAGAGCGACGAGCGGCTGCAGCGAGCTCACCCGATAGCCGATGCCGAGCTTGGCGGCGGGGATGGCGAAGCGCGAACCTTCGGTCGCGATGCGCATGTCGCAGGACAGTGCGACGGCGAGCCCGCCGCCGATACAATAGCCGCGAATCATGGCGATGGTCGGCTTCGCCGCGTGAGTCAGACGCTCGCTCGCCGCTTTGACGATCTCGTCATATTTCGTCACCGCATCGGCGCTGGCGCGATTCTCCTTGAACTCGGAAATATCGGCGCCCGAGATAAAGGCCTTCTCGCCCGCGCCCTTCAGCACGATCACGCGGATATTTTCATCCGCCTCGAAATCGTCGAGAATTTCAGGGATGGCCTGCCACATGCTGATGGAGAGCGCGTTGTGACGATCCGGATTGTTGAAGATCATCCAGCCGACGGCGCCGTCTTTCTCGGCGATCATCTTGTCGCCATAGGTTTTCTGTTCCGCTTTAGACAATGCCGCGCTCCTTGAGGCCGGTGATTTCATCGGCGCCGAAGCCGAGCCTGTTCAATATTTCATCCGTATGCTCGCCCAGCTCCGGCGTTGCCGTATGAATTCGGAACGGCGTGCGGCTGAGCGAAGCCGCCTGGCCGACGATTTCGATATCGCCCAATGCCGGATGGGCGACCGGCGCCGCCATGCCGAGATGTTTTACCTGCGGATCGTCGAACATTTCGTCGATATCGTAGATCGGCCCGCACGGCACGCCGGCCTGATTGAGAATGTCGACCCATTCGGCGCTGGTCTTTTGCTTGGTCAGTTCGTCGAGACGCGCGTTCAAGGCATCGCGGTTCTCCGAGCGCGCCTTGCCGGTGGCGAAATCCGGGTGCGTGATCAATTCCTCGTCGCCGAGCACGCGGCACAGGCGCTCATAGATCTCGCCGCCCGCCGTGGCGATATTGATATGGCCGTCGGCGGTGGGATAAACGCCGGTCGGGATGGTGGTCGGGTGATTGTTGCCGGCTTGCGGCGGCACTTCATGGTCGACAAGCCAGCGCGCCGCCTGAAAATCGAGCATGGCGATCTGCGCGCTCAGGAGCGAGGACTGCACCCATTGCCCCTGGCCGGATACTTCGCGCTCGAGCAGCGCGACCAATATGCCGAGGGCGCAATACATGCCGGCGCTCAAGTCGGCGATCGGGACGCCGGCGCGCACCGGGCCCTGGCCGGGCAGGCCGGTGATCGACATCAGCCCGCCCATGCCCTGGGCGATCTGGTCGAAGCCGGGACGCTTCTCATAGGGGCCGTCCTGGCCGAAGCCGGAAATGCTGGCATAAACCAAACGGGCGTTGGTTGCGCTCAGAGTTTCGTAATCGATGCCGAGGCGGTGCTTGACGTCGGGCCGGTAATTCTCGACCAGTACATCCGATTGGTCGGCGAGGCGCTTGAAGATGGCAAGGCCGTCCGGCTCCTTCAGATTAAGCGTGAGGCTCCGCTTGTTGCGGTGGAGGTTCTGAAAATCCGGGCCATGGCGCGCCTTGATCGGATCGGCCGCGCTTTGATCGCCCGGCGCCGGCGGCATTTCGATCTTGATCACATCGGCGCCCCAGTCGGCGAGCTGGCGCGCCGCGGTCGGGCCGGCGCGATATCGCGTCAGATCGAGAACCTTGAAGCGCGCCAGCGCCTGTCCGGAAAGATCAAGGGGCATGAAAATACTTCTCGTCGAATTGTGGCACCCGACAGTTTAACGGCATGGGCCGAGCGCCGCGAGACCCGAAAAGCTCATTCCTCGGCATCGAGACGAAAATTGTAAATCTCCCGGTCGAAGCGGTTGTAATCCTCATAACCGAGGGTTTCGTAGAGGCGGGCGCGAGTCCACATGTTCTCCACCAGGGCAGCCTGGGAGCCGTCTTGCTTGAGGGTGGCGAGGCCATCTTCGATCGCTTTCAGGGCGAGGCGCATGGCGGTCATCGGATAGATGACGATGTTGAAGCCGAGCGCTTCGAGCCGGGCGGCGTCGAGGATGGGGGATTTGCCGAACTCTGTCATGTTGGCAAGGAGCGGCAGATCGGTCGCGGCGCGGAAAGCCTCGAACTCCGCTTCCGATTGCGGCGCTTCGGGGAAAATCATATCGGCGCCCGAATCCGCATAGGCTTTGATGCGCTCGATGGAACTCTCCAGGCCCTCCGGCCCGCGTGCATCGGTGCGCGCGATCAGGAGGAAATTGCTGTCGCGTTTGGCGTCGGCCGCGGCGCGCAACTTGCGGCACATTTCGTCGGTGGCGATCAACTGCTTATTGTCGAGATGGCCGCAGCGCTTGGGATTGACCTGGTCCTCCATATGGCAGCCGGCGAGGCCCATCTCCTCGAGCCGGCGTATGGTGCGCGCCGCGTTCATCGCCTCGCCGAAGCCGGTATCGATATCGACGATCGCCGGCAGGTCGCTCACCCGGGCAATATTGTGGGCGCGCGAGACGGTCTCCTCCTGGCTGGTGAGGCCGATATCCGGCAAGCCCTTCTCCGCCGCGATGCCGGCGCCCGAGATATAGAGCCCGTCGAAGCCGGCTTCCTCCACCAGCAACGCAACGATCGGCGCGAAGGCGCCGGGAAATCGCATCAGGCCGCCCTGCGATAGCTCCTTTCGGAAGGCGGCGCGTTTCTCCCCGGCGGTCAATTGGCTGCCCAACATATCGGCTTCCTTTCATAGTGCTGGCTCGCTCCGGCGGGTCCGATTATGCTTTTTCCTGAACAAAAGGATATCGGGGAGGCAACCTCATCATGTGGGACGATCGCAAACCGGACGAGACCATCAATGTCACGGTCGACGGTTTCAATGTCGTCGCCTACAGCTTTGGCAGCGGCGACGAGGTGCTGTTTTGCGTCAATGGCGGCCCCGGCCTGCCGTGCGATTATGTCCGCGACGCCCATTCCTGGCTTGCCGACAAGGGCTACCGGGTTGTGGCCTTCGATCAGCTCGGCTGCGGCGCCTCCGACAAGCCCGACGACGAATCGCTTTGGACCATCGAGCGCTATGTCGAGGAGACCGAGACCGTGCGCACGGCGCTGGGCCTCGGCCCGGTACACTTTTATGGCCAATCCTGGGGCACCTGGCTCGGTATCGAATATGCGCTGACCTATCACGACAGTTTCAAGACCATCACGCTGGCCAACGGC
>CAZUVO010000111.1:0-214 GCA_964623955.1 uncultured Rhizobiaceae bacterium | reverse complement strand
GAAGCGGCTGCGCCAGGCGCTCGGGCCGGAGACCGAAGCGATGATGCAGCGCCACGAGGCGGAAGGCACGTTGGACCATGCGGAGTATGAGGCGGCGATCACCCTGTTGAACTACCGCCATGTGTGCCGCCTCGATGTCTGGCCCGACGCGGTCAACCGCTCGCTCTCGGACTGGAATATGGGCCCCTATAAGGCGATCCAGGGACCCAATGAA
>CAZUVO010000110.1:0-12423 GCA_964623955.1 uncultured Rhizobiaceae bacterium | reverse complement strand
CCGAGCTTATGCGAGGTAGCCAAGGGAGCGGAGGCGACCGCCCGGCGTTTGAGGGGCAGATAAAAAAAGGGAACACACAACGAGATGCTTCAATGAGAATCAATGGCAACGCAATCCGCCCGGGGATGGTGATCGAGCATCAGAGCCGGCTTTGGGTCGCGACCAAAATCCAGCACACCCAGCCCGGCAAGGGCGGCGCCTATCTTCAGGTCGAGCTCAAGGATTTGCTGTCCGGCAGCAAGCTCAATGAGCGCTTCCGCGCCTCGGAAAATGTCGAGCGCGTGCGCCTCGACCAGAAGATCCATCAGTTCCTGTTTGCCGACGGCGACATGCTGACTTTCATGGATATGGAAAGCTACGAGCAAATTTCCCTGCCGCAGGAGATTGTCGGCGAGCCGGTCGTCTTCCTGCAGGACGGCATGGAAGTGACCGTCGAATCCTACGAAGGCAAGATCATCGGCGTCGAGCTGCCCGAAACGGCGGTGCAGGCGGTGGAGGAAACCGAGCCCGTGGTCAAAGGGCAGACGGCGGCGGCCTCCTACAAGCCGGCGCTCCTTGACAATGGCGTGCGCACCATGGTGCCGGCCCATATCCATCCCGGCGACCGGGTGGTGGTCAATACCGGCGACGGCAGCTATGTCGAACGCGCGCGCGACTGACGCTTAGGGCATCACCTCTCTTGTCGCGCCGCTCCCCGCTCATCACCATCATGGCCAACGCCGCCTATAAGGCGGCGCGCGGCCTCGCCCGCGATTTCGGCGAGGTCGAGCAGCTCCAGGTATCGCGCAAAGGGCCGGCGGATTTCGTCTCCTCGGCGGACCACAAGGCGGAAGAAACCCTGGTCGAGGAACTGCGCCGCGCGCGGCCCAATTTCAGCTTTCTCCTCGAGGAAGGGGGCGTGGTCGAGGGCTCGGACAGCTCCAACCGCTGGATCATCGACCCGCTCGACGGCACGACGAATTTTCTCCATGGCGTACCGCATTTCTCGATTTCCATCGGCCTCGAGCGCGACGGCAAGCTGTTCGCCGGCGTGGTTTACGATCCGTTGCGCGACGAATTGTTCAGCGCCGAGACCGGCGGCGGCGCCTATGTCAATTCGAAGCGCCTGCGCGTCTCGGCGCGCAATCAGATGAGCGAGGCGCTGATCGCCACCGGCATGCCGTTCAAGGGCCGCGAGAGCCATCCGGAATACCCCGCCATGCTCGAAGCGGTCACCGGTTCGGCGGCGGGTGTCCGGCGCTTCGGTTCGGCGGCGCTCGATCTTTGCTATGTCGCGGCGGGGCGTTTTGACGGGTTTTGGGAATTCGCCCTCTCGCCCTGGGATATCGCCGGGGGCCTCGTGATCCTGCGCGAAGCGGGCGCCATGGTGAGCGATGTGGCGGGCGGCGACACGATGATGGAAACCGGCGATATTCTCGCCACCAACGGCCGCCTGCACGAAGATCTGCGCCGCCTGCTGGCGGAAGCGGCCGAAACGGCGGCAAAATAGCGCCCAATTCGCCCCGCGACGAGGCTGTTGTCGGCTGAGAGCCGCTATACTATTGTAAGCGCGCAGAAAAATGGGAGGCTAGCCATCCTGCATCCGCGCATCACCTTTGCCAGAGCCGCCGGGCTTGCCGCCAGGCGTGCGATTTTTCTCCTGCCCGGCGCCGCCATCCTCTTTGCCGCCGGCCCCGCGCCCGCGCAAGAGACCATCTTTATCGGCGGCAGCGGCCAATCGAGTGTGGAGATCAACCTCGGCGTCCTCGAGTATCGCGCCGCGCCGCGCCGCATCGCCACCGTGCTGCAGCACCCCGGCCTTGCCGCCCAGGGCGGCTTGGCCCCGGTCGTGCTGCGTCCGCCGCCGGAGGGACCTGCCGCCGCCGCGCCGCGCAAGAAGTCGAGCGAGCCGGTCAAAATGGCGGCGAAGACCGAAGCGGTCGCCACGAGCGACATGGCGGCGCCGAAACTGAAGGCGCCGGAGCCGGAGCCTATGCCGGAAGCTATGCCGGAGCCCGAGCCCATGCCGGAGCCCATGCCCGAGCCGGCACCCGCCGCCGCGGCGGAAAAGCCGGTTGAGGAAATGACGGCGGAGGAATATGACGCCGCCCGCAAGCGTAATAGCAATCAAGTTTCCAGCACCAGCTTCGCCGAGGATGCCGCGCTCGACAGCGCAAGCGCAGCGCCTGCCGAATCCAAGCCCAAAGCAGAAAAGAAACCCGCGAAACCCGCGGCGGCACCGAAGGCGGCGGAGACGAAAATTGCCGCGCTCGATCCGGCTGATGCGCCGAAGGCCCCCGGCGACGCCATGCAAATCCTCTTTCCCGCCGGCGAATCGGTGCTGCCCCAGGGCGCGCAAGCCTCGCTCGCCGCCGTCGCGGCGCGGCTCGGCCAGGACGAGACGCTTCGCCTGCAACTCAAGGCCTATGCCGGCGGCGGGGCGGATGCCGCCTCGCATGCGCGCCGGCTGTCGCTCTCGCGCGCCCTCTCCGTGCGCTCGGAACTGATCGAGCAAGGCGTGCGCAGCACCCGGATCGATGTCCGGGCGCTCGGCAATAAATCGGAAAGCGGGGTGAGCGACCGGGTGGACGTCATCCTGGTCAAACGCTAGCCCCGTGAACGCAGCGAACGCCGCGCGGCATCCGCGATGAACGAATTACGCCCGTTTCTCATCCGCATGAGCGGATTTTTGGTAATTGTCGTCGCGATCTGCGGCGCGCTCTATTCCACCTTGATCGAAGCTTTTCTCGCCAACCCGGCGCTGAATGGGCTGATTATCGGCGTTCTCATCATCGGCATCGTCTTCGCCTTTCGCCAGGTGCTGCGCCTCGCGCCGGAACTGGCTTGGCTGACCGTCGCGCGCACCAATCAGCCGGGCCATTCGGTGCAGCGCACGCCGCGCCTGCTGGCTCCGCTCGCCACCATGATCGCGGAACGGCGCGGGCGGGTTTCGCTCTCCGCCGTCTCCATGCGGAGCGTCTTGGACGGCATCGGCTCGCGCCTCGACGAGAGCCACGAACTGGCGCGCTATATGATCGGCCTCCTGATCTTTCTCGGCCTGTTGGGCACCTTCTGGGGCCTGTTGCAGACCGTGACCTCGGTGGGCGATGTGATCGGCGGACTTTCCGTCGGCGGCCAGGATCTCGGCGCCGCGTTCGACGATCTCAAAGGGGGCCTGGAAGAGCCGCTCGCCGGCATGGGCACGGCGTTCAGCTCGTCGCTCTTCGGCCTCGCCGGCTCGCTGGTGCTGGGCTTTCTCGAATTGCAGGCCTCGCAGGCGCAAAACCGCTTCTACAACGATCTTGAGGACTGGCTTTCCTCCTATACGCGCCTCACCGGCGGCACGCTTTCGGTCGAGGGCGGCGATCAGTCGGTGCCGGCCTATGTCAGCGCGCTGCTCGAGCAGACCGCCGACAGCCTCGACGAATTGCAACGAACGCTCGCCCGCGGCGAGGACAGCCGCGCCTCGTCGAGCGCCAATATCCTCTCCCTCACCGAGCGCCTGGCGACGCTCACCGACCAGATGCGCGCCGAGCAGGACCTGATGGTCAAGCTGGTCGAGAACCAGATGGAAATGCGCCCGGTGCTGGAGCGCCTCGCCGAGCGGGGGGGCCAGCCGGTCGCCCTCGACGAGGCCAGCCGCTCGCATCTGCGCAATCTCGACGTCTATGTCGCGCGGCTCTTGGAGGAAATGGTGGCGGGGCGCGAGCAGAGCGTGAACGAGCTCAGAAGCGAGTTCAAACTGTTGGCCCGGACGATCGCCGCCGTTGCCGAAAGCGAACGGCGCGACGGCCGCGGCTAACGCGCCCGGGCGGCGGCAATGTCATACCTCTCGCGTTCGCGCCGCCGCCGAAGCGATTCCGGTGCCATCTGGCCGGGCTTCGTCGATGTGCTGTCGACCCTGCTCCTGGTTCTGATCTTCCTCCTCGTCGTCTATATGCTGGCGCAATATTTCCTGCAGCGCTCGGTCACGGAGAAGAGCGAGGCGCTGAGCGAGCTTGACCATCAGGTCGCGGAACTGGCCGATCTGCTCGCGTTCGAGCGCCAATCGAACAGCGATCTGCGCTCCAATATTTCGCTGCTTTCCTCGGAGCTGCAAAATTCCCTCTCCGAGCGCGACGCGCTGAGCCTCGCGCTCACTCGTTCGCAGGAGGAAAGCGACACGCTGCGCCTGCGCCTGAGAGACATGACCTCGGAGGCGCAGACCGCGCTCGCCGACGCCACCGAAGCCAACCGCAAGGCCACCGAAGCGCTGCTCCGCGCCGAAGCGGGGGAGGAAAAAATCCGCGTCATGCTGAGCGAGGTGGAGCAGCTCCGGCGCGATATCGGCGCGTTGGAGACCGTGCGCAGCGATTTGGAAGAAGATGTGGTGCGCCTCGCCGCGGCGCTCGAAGGCCGCGAGGAAGAGCTTGAGCAGATGTCGGAGGAGCTGACGCGGAGCGAGGACCAGGCGGCCAAGCTCGCGGCGCTGCTGGAGGACAGCGAGAGCGAGAAGGCGGAGCTCGATGCCGCCTTTACTGCGGCCCGCGACCGCTCGAGCGAGCTGCTGGCGAAGCTTTCCGACGAAAGCGAGCGCACGGCGCTGGCCCAGGAGGAGCTGGAGGATCGCGAGATTCGATTGCGCGAAGTGCAGGAGCTTTATCTGCTGTCGGAAAATCAGCTCGTGGCGTCGCGCGATTTGACCACCCGGCAACGCGATGAGATCGGCCTGCTCAACAATCAAATCCTGGCGCTGCGCGCGCAATTGACCCGCATCGAGGAAGCGCTGCAAACCTCGGAAGCCGAAACAGAGGCGCAGAATGTGGTGATCGCCGATCTCGGCCGGCGGCTCAATCTCGCGCTCGCCGCCAAGGTCGAGGAGCTTGCCGAGTACCGCTCGGAATTTTTCGGCCGGCTGCGCGAGGTCCTCGCCGGCCGCCAGGGCTTCACCATCATCGGCGACCGCTTCGTGTTCCAATCCGAGGTGCTGTTCGCTTCCGGCTCGGCCGATCTCGGGCCGCAAGGCAAAGCCGGGCTCGAAACCTTCGCGACGGAACTCAAAGACGTGATGCAGCGCATCCCCGAAGACCTGCCCTGGATCCTGCAGGTCGACGGCCATACCGACCGCATCCCCATCCAAACGCCGCGCTTCCCCTCCAATTGGGAACTCTCTTCGGGGCGCGCCATCGAGGTGGTGAATTATCTTATCACCCAGGGCATCCCGCCCGAGCGCCTGAGCGCCACGGGATACGGCGAATTCCAACCGATCGACGCGCGCGACGACGAGATCGGCCACCGCCGCAACCGGCGCATCGAGCTCAAGCTTACACAGCGCTGAGTTTCGGCTTTACCTCTTCCGCTTCGCTCTCCATCCGGTCGAATTGGAGCGCCGCCAGACGGGCATAGAGGCCGTCCTCCGCCACCAGGGCATCGTGGGTGCCCTCGGCGACGACGCGGCCTTCATCCATCACCACGATACGGTCCGCCTTCTGCACGGTCGCCAGGCGGTGGGCGATGACGATGGTGGTGCGCCCGGCCATCAGGGTGTCCAGCGCCTGCTGCACTGCGCGTTCGCTCTCGGCATCGAGGGCGCTGGTGGCTTCGTCGAGCAGCAGGATCGCCGGGTTGCGCAGGATCGCCCGGGCGATGGCGATGCGCTGTTTCTGGCCGCCCGAAAGGCGCATGCCCTTCTCGCCGAGGAAGGTGGCGAAGCCTTCCGGCAGGGCGTCGAGAAACGCCTCGGCGCCGGCGGCGCGCGCGGCGGCGCGCACTTCTTCGTCCGACGCGCCGGGGCGGCCGAAGCGGATATTCTCCCACGCATCGGCGGCGAAGATTACCGGGTCCTGCGGCACCAGGCCGAAGCGCCCCCGCGCCGCCTCCGACTTAACGTCGCGCAGATTCATACCATCGAGGCGCACCGCGCCGGTGCCGGGATCGTAGAAGCGGAGCAGTAAATTAAACACGCTGGTTTTGCCGGCGCCGGACGGCCCGACCAGGGCGACATGCTCGCCGGGCGCGACCGTCAGGGTGAAGTCGGCAAGCGCCGGCTCATCGGGCCGAGAGGGATAGCTGAAGGTAACATCGTCCAGCGCTATGGCGCCTTCGGACGGCTCCGGCAGGGGCTGGGGAGATTCGGCGGTGACGATGTCGCTTTCCTGGCGCAGCAATTCCGCCAGCCGTTCCGCCGCGCCGGCGGCATGCTGCAGATCGCCATAAACCTCGCTGAGCGAGCCGACCGAGCCGGCGACGACGACGGCGAAGAACAAGAAAGACGACAGCTCGCCGCCAGTGAGCCGGCCATCGAGCACGTCATGACCGCCGAGCCAGAGGACGGCGGCAATGCCGGCGAAGACGAACAGGATGACGAAAGCGGTGAGGAAGGCGCGCGCCCGTACCCGGCCAATCGCGGTGCGGAAGGCGCTGTCGACCTTGGTGGCAAAGCTGGTCTCGACATTGGTCTCCTGGCCGAAAGCCTGGACCGTGTGGATGGCGTTGAGCGACTCCTCGACCTGGCTGCCGAGATCGGCGATGCGGTCCTGGCTCGCGCGCGAGCGCTGACGCACTCGGCGGCCGAAAACGATGATCGGCACCACGACAATCGGCACGAGGACGAAGACGAGGCCGGTGAGCCGCGGACTGGTAATGAACAGCATAACGATGCCGCCGGTAAGCAGCAGAAGATTGCGCAGCGCCGAGGACGCCTGGCTGCCGATAACGGTTTGCAGCAGGGTGGTGTCGGTGGTGATGCGCGAGAGTAACTCGCCGGTCTTGTTGATCTCGAAATAGGATGGGCTGAGGCGGAGAAGCCGCTCGAATATGGCGCGGCGGATATCGGCGACGACCCGCTCGCCGAGCCAGGAGACGAGATAAAACCGCGCGAACGTGCCCGCCGCGAGTAGCACCACCATGCCGATGAGATAGATCAGCGCATCGTTGAGGAGGCCGATATTCTCGCCATTGAAGCCCTGATCGATGAGCAGGCGAAGACCGACGCCCATGGCGAGGACCGCCGCGGCCGAGAGGGTGAGCGCGACGAGCGCGCCGATCACCGCCGCACGATAGGGCCCGACGAACCGGAGAAGCGGGCGTATCTGCTTGAGATCCTTGCTCTTTTCCCGATCGCTCGGGGCGTCGCGCCGGCCGCGTCCGGGGCCGAAAATGCTCATGCGCCGGCCCCTGCAAGGCTCAATGACAATCCTTCAACTGTCTTCAATTTCAATGCGTTCCATGAGATTTTGCGCTGCCGATGGGTATATCAGCCGGAGCGGCACGGGCCAACCACAACAGAACTTGCCAGAATTCCGGCTTCGCTATATACAAACGCCCTCAGCGAGCGGAATCGAGATCATGAAAAAAGATATTCATCCCGATTATCACGAAATCAACGTCGTGCGCACCGACGGAACCACCTTCAAGACGCGCTCCACCTGGGGCAAGGAAGGCGACACCATGACGCTTGACGTCGACCCGCTGTCGCATCCGGTGTGGACCGGCGGCCATCAGCGCCTGGTGGACACCGCCGGCCAGGTCTCGCGCTTCAACAAGCGCTTCGCGGATTTCGGCATCAAATAGCGGACGCGCCGCCCAGGCGCTCCTAAAACTTCATACCCAAGGTCAGCCAGATCTTCTCCGCGTCGGTGGAGAAATCCTCGGCGTCGAAATCGGCGTATTCCAGCGCGATATTGAAGCGGTGGTGGAAGGTGCCGAACAGGCCGATATTGATCTCGTCGCCGAGATTCCGGCTGCTGTCTTCCGCCTCGAAATCGTGATAGACGGCGAGCAAGGTTAGACTGTCGAGCGGACCGACCCCGCCGAAACCGTATTTCGCCGTAACATAGAGATCCTCGATGCCGTCGGCCGGCGTGGTCAGGAACTTATCCGCCCAGCCCTGAAATTTATGCAGGGTCGCCAACGGCGTTTGAAAGGCGCTGGTCGAGTTTCCTTCCAGGACCTCATAAGCGAGCTTGACCGTGAGCGCGTCATATTTGATCCCCGGCTCGAGCAGATAATAGTTCAGCCCGAAGCCGTTCGGGTTGTCGGCATAATCGGTTTGATGGGCATATTCGCCGGTGTAGAGCAGGGTGAAGGAATCGTCCAAGGCGCGCTTGCCCACGGCGCGTAGGCCCAGGGTGCCGGACGAGAGCGTCGCGGCGTCATCGTCGACATCGAGAAAATAGCCATAGCCGACGATATCGGCGATATCCAAGCCGCCATAGGCGGCGTGCAGGACATGACTGTTGGAATTGAAACTGCCGGCCGCATTGTCGTCGCCGAAGATGCGCAAGATCTGCTTCACATAGACATAGGCGAGACCGAGATCGGGCAGCGTGCTATTGGTCACGGTCAAGGCATCGAAGGTCTGTTGGTTCTGCCGGAAGCCGACATCGCCGACGAAGCGGTGATTGTCGAGAACCAGGCGCTGACGCCCGAGCGATACCACCGTGTCGGGGATATCGTGATAAGAAAGATAGGCCTGATTCAGTTCCTAATTTTCCGGGTCCGCCACGGTCGGGAAATTGGTCCGGCGGTTTGTCGTGCTGTTGTAATCGCCCGAGCCGATCGCTTCGACATTCTCGAACTCGATCAAACCGCTCACGCCGTGATGAATGTCGCTCTTGTAACCGAGATGGGTTTGCACGGTGTGGGCGTTGGCGTTCTTGGCAAACCCCTTGTCGTCGACATGCTCGAAACGGTAGCGCGCACTGAAGAAGACGCCGGTGGCCTTGACCGTCTCGATCCATTTGCCATGTTCCGTCGTCGCGCCGCCATGCTGATCGGCGACGGAAGCGGCGGAAAACACGCCGAGGCCGAGGAGCATGACGAGCAGGCTCAAAGAAAGGCGCGCGAAGCGGGCGGGCGGTCGAAGGCTCATTGAATTTCTCCTGAAAGAAAGAGGCGAAACGGGTTCGTGCCGCTCGGGGGGGCGTCTCGCCCCCGCAGTGTTAACAGTAGCAATTTTATGGTTAAGGTTTGTTTACTTCCAGTATCCGGAAGTGGGCAAATTGCCGCAGCTTGCCCCGTTCGGCGGGCGTTCTAAGCGAACGTCACCTCGCCCTGACTGGCGAGCCCGCCTTCATGATTGGCCGCCCAGACACTTGCCCGCGTGCCGTCATCGGAAGGCGCCGCGCCCAGCACCATTTCATTGCCGACGAAGAGCGGCGCCACGGCGCGGAATGAGAAACCCGTAATCGCCGCGTCGGGGCGGCTGCGGCGGCAGAGATCGACCATCAAGGTGGCGGTCAGCGGGCCATGCACGACGAGGTCGGGATAGCCCTCCTCGCCGGTGCAGTAGGGCTTGTCGTAATGAATGCGGTGCGGGTTGAAGGTGAGCGCCGAATAGCGGAAGAGCAGCACCGGATCGGGCGTAAGCGAGCGCCGCCAGGGCGCATCCTCGGGCGCGGGGCGCGGCGGCGGCATGGCGCCGGATTTCGGCTCCTCGGTGTAGACTATATTTTGCTCCTCCTCGATCGCCACCTCATCGGCGGCATTCAGGATCGTGTGGCGCAGATTGACGAAGACCAACTGGCCGCTTTTGCCGCTTTTCTCGACAATGCTGGCGATTTCCGAACGCTTCACCGCCGTCTCGCCGAGCCGGAGCGGCGTGTTGAGCTTTATCTCGGAGGCCGCCCACATGCGGCGCGGCAGTGGCACCGGCGGCATCAACGCGCCGCGTTCCGGCAGGCCGTCGGAACCGAGCTCCGACTGCAGCGTACAATCGCGGAAAAACATCCAATGCCAGGGCAGCGGCAGCGCATCGCCGTCCTTAGGCGCGGAGTCGTCGCGGTCGAGCGCGGCGCTCATGGCGGCGGGAAGCGCCGTGTCGATGCGCTCGGCCTGCTCGCGCGATGTGCCGATCCAATCGTCGAACCCCGATGTCTCTTGCGTTGCCATGTGTGGCTCCCTTGGGTTTATGCGAATTCGGCGCGCACCGCTTGGGTGTGCTCGCCCAAAGCCGGCACCGGGCCGAGCGCGCCGCTGTCGCCGGCAAAACGCGCCGGTGGGGCGACAAGATCGGCCGGACCGGATGCAGTGGCGACCGGAGTGCGGCGAAGCTGCGGGTGGTCGGTGAGATCGCTCACCTCGTTGAGGCGGCCAAAAGCGATGCCGGCCTGGCGCAGAAGCGCCGCCAGCGATTCCCGGTCGTGGCGCGCGAAGGCGGCGATAATCAACGCGTCCATCGCGCCCCGGTTGGCGACCCGATCGGCATTGTCGCGGAAGCGCGCATCCTCGGCGAGAGCAGCATCGCCCAGCACTTCGGTGCAAAAGCGCGCCCATTCCCGGTTGTTCTGGATGGCGATGACGATCTGCCCGCCTCCGCCACCCGTGCCCACCGGATAGGCGCCGTAAGGCGCGATCAGGGCGTGGCTGAGGCCGCTCCGGGCCGGCGCGCCGGGGCCGTGCAGATGGTGCATCAGCGGCACGTTCATCCAATCGGCCATGCCGTCAAAGAGCGATATGGCGATGCCTTCGCCGGCGCCGGAGCGCTCGCGCGCGAAGAGCGCTTCGAGAATGGCGCCGTAAGCGTTGAGCCCGGCGCCGATATCGCAGGCCGAAACGCCGACCCGTGCGGCCGCCTCGGGCGTGCCGGTCACCGCGGCGATACCGGCCTCGCATTGCACGAGGAAATCATAGGCCTTCATGTCGCGGTAAGGGCCGTCCTCGCCATAGCCGCTGATATCGCAGGTGATCAGGCGGGGATGCAGGCTGCGCAATTCGTCTGAGGCGAAGCCCGCCCGCGCGGCGGCGCCCGGCGCGAGGTTCTGCACGAAGACATCGGCGCGCGAGATCAGGCGATGGAGAAAAGCCGCATCCCCCGGCTGCTTGAAGTCACACACCACCGACTGCTTGCCGCGATTGAGCCAGACGAACCAGGAGCATTCGCCGTGGACGTGATGATCGTAATTACGCGCGAAATCGCCCTCGGGCCGCTCGATCTTAATGACCCGCGCGCCGGCATCGGCGAGGCGCGCGGTCGCCATGGGCGCGGCCACCGCCTGTTCGACGGAAACCACGAGCACGTCCTTCAGACGGTCGGCCATGGCGGCGATGTCTAGTAGGAGCGCGGCATCCCGAGCACATGCTGCCCGAGAAAGGCGAGAATGAGATTGGTCGAGATCGGCGCGGTGCGGTAAAGCCGCGTCTCGCGGAATTTGCGCTCGATATCATATTCCTCGGCATAGGCGAAGCCGCCAAAGGTCTGCATGCAGACATCCGCCGCCTCCCACGAAGCCTCGGACGCCAAGAGCTTGGCCATGTTGGCTTCCGCGCCGCAGGATTGGCCGGCATCGAACATAGCGGCGGCCTTCTTCGTCATCAGCTCGGCGGCCTGCGCATTGGCATAGGCCTTGGCGATGGGAAACTGAATGCCCTGATTGGCGCCGATCGGGCGGTCGAACACGACGCGCTCGGAGGCGTAGGCGCTCGCCTTGTCGATGAACCAGCGCGCATCGCCGAGACACTCGCCGGAAATCAGAATGCGCTCGGCATTCATGCCATCGAGGATGTATTTAAAACCCCTGCCCTCCTCGCCGATTAGGCTATCGGCGGGGATTTCCAGATTGTCGAAGAAGAGCTCATTGGTCGAATGGTTGACCATGGTGCGGATCGGGCGGATTTCGAGACCATTGCCGACCGCCTTGTCGAGCTCGACGAGAAAGACCGAGAGTCCGTCCGAGCGCTTCTTGCACTCTTCCTTGGGCGTTGTGCGGGCGAGCAGCAGCAAGAGATCGGATTGCAGCGCACGCGAAATCCACACCTTCTGGCCGTTCACCACATAGGAATCATTGCCCTTCTTCTCGGCCATGGTGCGGAGCTGGGTGGTATCGGTGCCGGTGCCGGGCTCGGTCACGCCGAAGGCCTGCAGGCGTAATTCACCGCTCGCCACCTTGGGGAGATATTTTTCCTTCTGTTCCGCCGAGCCGTGCCGCAGCACCGTGCCCATGGTGTACATCTGCGCATGACACGCGCCGCCATTGCAGCCGGACGCATGGATTTCCTCGAGGATCGCGGCGCCGGCGCCGACGCCGAGGCCGCTGCCGCCATATTCCTCCGGGATCATCGCGGCGAGGAAACCGGAATCGGTCAACTCCTGGACGAATTCCGCCGGATAGGCGCGCTCGCGGTCCTTCTCGCGCCAATATTCGCCGGGATATTTGGCGCAGAGCGCGCGAACCGGCTCGCGCAATTCCTCGTAGTTGTTTTCGAGATCGATGACCGCACCGGAAAGTTCACTCATTCGACGGTAATGGACTGTTGGGGAACGGTGGTAAGTAGAGTTTGCATCATCACACTCTACCCTATTTTCGTTTTTTTTTGCGTTTTGTTCCTGTCTTCCCACCTTGCGTCCATCCCTGTGTCGGTTCTGCGTCTCTGCGTATGGGATGACGATGGATGCGTCCCTGGCACCCTCTACTGTAAAGCCCCCGTTCTATGTACCACTACCTGATAGAGTCTCGGGCACCGGTG
>CAZUVO010000109.1:0-12535 GCA_964623955.1 uncultured Rhizobiaceae bacterium | reverse complement strand
TCGTTGTGGAGATAGGCATCGCCCTCGCGGTAATCCGGATGCTCGCGGGCGATGGCGGCGGTTTGCAGATGGGAGCCGAAGATATGCGCCGGGATGCCCTCGGCGGTCGCCAATAGCTCGTTCTCCGCCGTGACGATGGAACAGGAGAAATCGCGCGACTGGCCGATCACGGCGGAGCGTGCCGTGCGCATTACCACCCCCTGCATTTCGCGCAGGATGGCGTCGATGCGGTTGGCCATGATCGCGAGATCGACGGAATCGATCGGCGCGTTTTCGTCTACAGCAGCGCTCTTGGCGTCGGGCGCCGTGTCGAGGATGTAATTGCCGGCGGCGCTGACATGGGCGGCCGTGCCGGGATAGACGACGATGGTGGTTGTCGGCTCCTCGATGATGGCGGGGCCGGCAATGTCCGAGCCCGGCGGCAAGTGCTCGGCGCGGTAGATGCGCGTCTCAAGCCGGCCATGGGCGCCGAAATAGGCTTCCATGGTTCGCGCCGCCTCGGCCTTGCCGGTTACCGCGGCCCCGCTCGCCTGCGGCGTCGGCCGGTCGAGGCGCGCGCTCAAGCGGCCCTTCCAATGGAGGCATTCGAGCATGCCGCCCTCCTCCTTGACGCCATAGAGCCGCTCGTGAACGTCATGGAACTTGTCGATCAGCGCCTCGAGCGCGCCTTCAGACGAGAAATCCTCGCTATCGAGTTCGATTTCGGTTTCCCATTGCTGATTGAGATAGCGCGCATCGACGAAGAATTGCCGGTCGAACTTCTCGATACCGCGCTGCCGGAGCCCCTCGGCGAATTCATCCATCTGGCGCCGGAGATCGGCCAGGGTGCTGGAAGCCATCTCCGCATCCCAATGATCGGTGCGGATATATTGGCTGGCGCTGAATTCGGCGACGATATCGGAATATTGCGCGCCGCTCGCGCTCAACACACCGGCGGTCTTGGGCAGCAGCACCTTGCGGCAGCCAAGCGCCTCGGCGATCGGCAGGATGTTGAGCCCGGCAGCACCCCCGCCGGCAACGAGGATGCTCTCGCGCGGATTGACCCCTTCATTGACGGTGATCTCTTCGATCGCCTTGATCATGGATTCGCTGGCGATGCGGAGGATCGAAAATGCCGCCTCGTCGAGCGGCAAGTCGAGCGCCTTGGCGATGGCGCCGACAGCTTGCCGCGCCGCCGCGACATCGAGCGGCATGCGCCCGTCGAGGAAATGTTCCGGGTCGATATAGCCGAGCACCACGGCGGCATCGGTGACCGTGGCTTTCTCGCCGCCGCGGCCATAACAGGCCGGACCCGGCACGGCGCCGGCGCTATCGGGGCCGACGCGCAACAGGCCGCCCGAATCGATCCAGGCGATGGAGCCGCCGCCGGCGCCGACGCTCCGGACATCGACGGAGGAAAGGCCGAGATTGTGGCCGTAGAAGAGCGGCCCCAGCCAGGTCTCGCGGGTAAATTTCACCTCGCCGCCGCGCACCAGGCTGACATCGAAAGTGGTGCCGCCGGTATCGACGACGAGCACATCCGTGGCGAGCTTCTCGGCCTCGGCATAGGCGATGCCGGCGCGCGGCGCCATGGCGGGGCCGGATTTCACCATATAGATCGGCCGCTCGGCGACATCCTCGACATGCATCACCCCGCCCGAGACGGTGCTGACGAGCAGCTCGCCGGCAAAGCCGATCTCCGCCAAATCGGCCTGCAATTCGCTGAGATGCGCCTGCATACGGGGTTTCAGCGATGCATCGATTGCCGTCGAGGAGGCGCGTGGATATTCGCGCAGGATCGGATTGAGCCGGTGCGATAGCGTATAGGGCACGCCCGGCATCTCTTCCTCGATCAGCTCGCCGATGCGCGCCTCGTGGGCGCTGTTCTTGATCGACCAAAGGAGACAGACCGCGACCGCCTCGACGCCGAGGTTTTTGAGCCGGCCGAGCTCGGCGCGCACGGCCTTCTCGTCGAGCGCCTTCTCGATGCCGCCCTCGGCGTTGATACGCTCGGGTACTTCGACGGTGAGGCTCCTCGGCACATAGGGCTTGAGCGGGTCGATCTGCATTTCGAAGGGATGCAGTTTGCCGCCCTGGCGGTAGACTAGGATGTCGGGAAAGCCTTCGGTCAGCAGCATCGCCGTCTTGGCGGTGGCGCCGGTGATGATCGCATTGGTCGCCCAAGTGGTGCCGTAGATCAGCACCTCCGCGCCGCCGATCAGCGTGTCGAGATCGAGCGACATGTTGCGCGCCGCGTCGCGCAAGCCCTCGATGACGCCACCCGAGCTTCGCTCCGGCGTGCTCGGCGCCTTGCCGAGGGAAAGAGCACCGGCAGCGTCGGCGACGACGATATCGGTAAAGGTTCCGCCGGTATCGACGGCGATTCTGAACTTCATAAGGTCCGCGTCTTATTGGAGTTTCGACGAACGCGAGAGACTATATCGCGTATCGCGGCGCGATCTAATTTCAATTCGCGTTGCGCTATCCGGGAGCCCATGCTTACTGTTTCCGAACCCGATTCTCTTCCGCGCGTTTATGAACCATATCTGCCGTCTTGCCACGCTCCTCATCGCTTTCTTCTTGATTGGCGGCACTCCCGCCATTGGGGCGAAGGCGGATGACGGCATAAAGATCGGCGTGCTCGCGGAACAGAGCGGCTCCTATGGGGCATATGGCCGCGACGCCAAGCGCGGTGCGGAAATGGCGCTGGCCGAATTCGACGGCCGCGCCGGCGGCAAAACCGTCGAGCTGGTGTTCGAGGCCGGCGATACCGCGCCGGGCAGTGTCGGCCAGCGTGCACAAAGGCTTATCGGTGAGGCGGGCGCGCAGCTGATCGTCGGGCCGCTCACCGGCGGCGACGGCCGGGCGCTGAAGGAATTCGCCAAATCCGCGCCGGGGATCACCTTTCTGAACGGCGCCTCGGCGGCGCGCGACCTCACTCTGCTGGACCCGGCGGCGAATTTCTTCCGCTTCACCACGGATGCGGCGCAATGGATGGCGGGGCTCGGCAGCTACGCATATTTCGACAAGGGCTATCGCCGGGTGGTGACCCTGGGTGAGAATTATTCCTTCCCCTATACCCAGGTGATGGGTTTTTTGGTCGAGTTCTGCGCCATGGGCGGGCGCGCCGCCGAGCTATTTTGGATGCCGCTCAGCGACAAGCCTTACGATGCGATTACCGCGCAAATGGCGAATATCGAAGCGGACGCGATCTTCGTCGCGCTCGACGGCAACAACACCGCCAATTTTCTCGAACATTATTGGAAGGGCGGCGGCAAGCTGCCGATCATCGGCGGCTCTGTAACCTTCGATCCGGTTCTGCTCGGCTCCAACTCGCTCTATCACGCGCGCCTGCCCGGCGCGATCGCCGCCGTGCCGTTGAGCGACGGCAACGATAGCCGCGCCTGGAAAGAATTCACCCGGGTCTATCGCGAGCGTTACCCCGACGCCGGCGAGACGCCCTCGCTCTTCGCCTTCAACTACTACGTCAATACAAAGGCCGCCCTCCTCGCCCTCGAAGAGGCGGATGGCGATCTGACGGACGGTCAGCGTGAGCTGCGTGAGGAACTTGCGGAGCTTAGCTTCGAGACGCCGGCCGGGCGCGTCTCGCTCGACGAGAACCGCCAGGCGATCGCCAGCAATTTCGTTATCGAAATCGCTCTCGGCGAAGACAAGCGGCTGCACCAAAGGGTGGCCAAGGTGGTGACCGGAGTGGATCAAACCCTCGGCCTCGGACGCGAGCGTTACCTCGCGCTCGGCGCGCCGGGCCCGCGCACGCCGAGCTGCCCTTAGCTAAGCGATTAAAGTTCGCCCGCCAGACCTGCTTTTTCCAACGTCGCGGCGCTTGGCCGGCCCGCATCGTCCCAGCCCATTTCGCCGTAATAATCATTCACCATGCGTTCGAGATGGGGCTTGATGGTTTTGCCCGCGGCCTGACCTTCGGTCGGGGCTTCGAGCAGGCGGTCGGAGACGTCGAACTCGTCGGCGGCGGTGAAGCCGCGCTTGAGGGCGATGATGCGCTGCATGTTGATCATCCGCTCGCCCGCCGCGATGGCCTCGTCGGCGTCGAAATCGTCCCACCCGGTGGCCAGCGCAATGGCCTTGGCCGAATTGGGCACCACGTCCTTGACGCCCCAGCAGGCGAACCAGCACACGCCGAGGCAATCCTCCCATAGCTTCTTCGCCTGGGTCTTGGCCACGGCCACGCCCTTGCCTTCGGGGACGAAGGGCTCGCCGAATTCGGTGTAGCCGATGTCCGGCTCGGTGGTCCAGGCATCGACCCCCGGGCCCTGCCAGCAGACGCCGGCGCCGGCGACGACCTGGCCCAGGAGCACACTCCAGGCCGGCCGCCAGTCATGCAGATTGATGCCGCCGCCTCGGATGTGAAGGACGCAGGCCTCGGCCGGCGCGCCGAGGATCGATGCGGCCTCCTTGAGGCCCTTGGCCAGTACGTTGCCGCCGAAGCCTTCGCCGGTGCACATCTGGTCGATCAGCGTCATGGCGGCGTCGAAATTGCCCCAGGTCAGCTCAAGCCCGCCGGTATCCTGCGGCGAGAGCAATTCGCGCTCATAGAGCTCGAAGCACATGCCCATCAATGAGCCGGCGACGGAGGAATCGATCCCCATGCCGTCGAAATAATCGGTCAGCGCCAGCGCCTCGTCCGGGTTGGAAATGCCGACCATCGCCGCCGCGCCCTCGATATTCTCGCCGCCGCCGCACATGCTGGCGGTAAAGCCGGCGAACTTGCCGCTGTTGACGGTGCAGTCATAGGAACACGCGATCGAGCAATTGTAGGATTCCTTCGGCGTCACGGTCCAATCCGCTGCCGCCCGGTCGACGAAATTCTGAGCGTATTCCGCGCCCCATTTGGGGTCGGTCAGATTCTTGCAGCCGATCATGCTCTTGTCGGCGACATAGGTGTAAATCCTGGTGATGCCGCCATCCTTGAGGAGCGAGCCGACCGCCGGCGCACCTTCGCCTTCCTTGCGCTCGGCGGTGATTTTATCGTCCCAGTCCTTGGTTACGTCGGCAAAACCGTTGGCGTCCGCCAGCTTCGGCGTGCCGGTGCCGCGCACCGCCACCGCCTTGAGATTTTTCGAGCCCATCACCGCGCCGATGCCGCCCTTATGGGCGCCGTGATTGCGGTCGTTCTTGACCGAGGCGCCGTGTAGCATCGCTTCGCCCGCCGGGCCGATACAGGCGACGCTGATCTTCTCCTCATCGCCCAATTCGCGCTTGATCAGGCGTTCCGTTTCGCGCGTGTCCTTGCCCCAAATATGCGAAGCATCGCGGATTTCGATCTTGCCGTCATCGACCCAAAGATAGACCGGCTTGTCGGCCTTGCCCTTGAAGACGATGCCGTCATAGCCGGCATGTTTGAGATAGGCCGCCCAATAACCGTGGGAATGGCCGGTCGCCACCGCATAAGGCGTGTCGTAATTGAGCGAGACGACGGCGAGGTTCGACGAGCTCGGCGCCGAGGTGCCGGCGAGCGGGCCGTTCATCATCATGAAAGGCGCATCCGCATCGGTCGCCTGCATATCGGCCGTGGTCTCGTCGAGGATGATGCGCATCGCCAGGCCGATGCCGCCGACATATTTGCGTAATGTCGCGTCGTCCGGCAGCGGCTCGTTTTCCCAGCTCCCCTTGCTCAGATCGACCCGAAGTAATTGTCCCGCATATCCGCCCGGCATCGCACCTCTCCCCAAGTTAAGATTTTGCAACGATATTTTGATAGAGAATAGCAAATCTACGGCAGGAGTGTCCCCTTTGACTTTGATTTGGCGCAATTCGGCAGGGGTGCGGCATGGCTAGCGAGAATCTGGCGCTCGCCCTGGAAATGCAGCAGGCAGGCCGCATCATTGAGGCCAAGGCGGAATGTTTGGGCGTGCTCAAGGACAGCCCGCGGCATCCGGCGGCGTGGAATCTGCTCGGCTTTCTCGAGCATCAGGCGGGCAATGGCGAAGGCTCGATCCAGGCCTTCCGCGAGGCGATCTCCGCCCAGCCGGATTTCGCCGATGCTTATTTCAATCTCGGCAATATCTTTACCTTTCAGGCCCGCCCGAAAGAGGCGGCGGCGGCTTATCGCGACTATCTCGCGCTCAATCCGAACGATGCGGCGGCGCATTTTCAATTGGCCTCGGCGCTCCTCGCGCTCGGCGACTGGGCGGGCGCGCTCAACTCCCTCCAGGCCACCCTCAAACTGGCGCCCAATCATCTCGATGGCTGGACCAATCTAGGCTATGCCCTGAAGAAACTCGGCCGTTACGAGGATGCGGCGGAGGCGCTCCGCCAGGCCCTCGCTCTCGCCCCCGACAGCCCCGAATGCCACAACAATCTCGGCACCGTGCTGCGCGATTTGCGCCGGTTCGGCGAAGCGGCAGACGCCTTCCGCGCGGCGCTCGCCCACAAACCCGATTTCATCGAGGCGCAAAACAATCTCGGCCATGCGCTGTTTGATCTCGGCGAGCTGGACGATGCCATCGCCGCCTTTCGCCGCGCCCTCGATCTCGCGCCCAACGACCTTGCAAGCTGCATCAATCTCGCCGGCCTCGGCGAGCGCGCGAATAGGCTCGATATCGCCCGCGAAGCGATCGAGCGCGGCCTCGCAATTTCGCCCGACGATGCCAGCCTCCATCTTCTCGCCGCGAAATGCGAACGGCGCGAGGGTGATATGGAAACCGCGGTGCAACGTCTCGAGCGGATCGACGGCGCCGAGGATGTCATCGCCATCGACATCGCCTTCGAGCTCGGCCAACTCCACGAGCGGCTCGGTGCTCCGGAAAACGCTTTTGCCGCCTTCACGGAAGGCAATGTACGAGCGCGCGACCTCCCTGCCCACCAGGGCGCCGACAAGAACGAGTTCCGCTCGCTCATCCGCGCCATCGACACGGTGCTGACGGCGGACAGGCCAGGCGAATGGCCCCCTGCCCCGCCGGTGGACAATGCGCCGGCCTTCATCGTCGGCTTCCCGCGCTCCGGCACGACGCTTACCGAGCAAATTCTGGCCGCGCATCCGAAGCTGCAAACGATCGACGAGAAGCCGACCCTGGACGTTATGCTGGCGGAGGCGCCGGGCTATCCCGCCGGACTTGGCGATCTAGCGCCCGAGCAAATCGAGACGCTGCGCCGGGTCTATTTCGACGCCGTCGCGCCGCATATCACAAACCTGCCGGACGCGCGCATAGTCGACAAGATGCCGCTCAACATTATTCATGCCGCCGCCATGGCGCGCGTTTTCCCCGGCGCCAAGATCGTTCTCGTGCTGCGCCATCCGTGTGATGCATGCCTGAGTTGCTTCATGCAGAATTTCACCATCAATTCGGCGATGGCGAATTTCTTCTCGCTCGAAGACTCCGCCCGGCTCTATGGCGAGGTGATGAGTCTATGGCGCAAAAGCGTTGAGCTGCTCGGCCTCAACCATCACATCGTCAAATATGAAAATCTCGTCGGCGATTTCGAAAGCGAAGCCCGCGCGCTGCTCGACTATCTCGAACTCGATTGGGATCCGGCGGTGGCCGATTTCGCTGCCCGGGCGCGCGAGCGCGGCAAGATCGATACACCGAGCTACCATCAGGTGACGCAGGACATTTACGATCACGCCGCCTATCGCTGGCGGCGCTACCGCGCGCACCTCGAGGAACTCAGGCCGGAATTGGAGCCGTTCGTCGACGAATTCGGCTACGCCTGGGATCAATAGCCCCGCGCCATGCCGAGCTCGTGCATGGCGATATAGTTGAGGATCATTTCCTCCGAGATCGGCGCGAAGCGGAAGAGACGCGCATCGCGCCACAACCGCTCGACATGCATCTCCGTCGCGTAACCCATGCCGCCCATGGTCTGCATCGCGCGTTCGATGCCCTCCGCCGCAGCCTGCGCGGCGACCAGTTTGGCGATGTTGGCGTAACCGCCGAAATTCTCGCCGGCATCGAACAGAGAGGCGGCGCGGTAATTCATCACCCGCGCGCATTCGATTTCGGCATGGGCCTGAGCGAGCGGGAATTGCAGCCCCTGATAGGACGAGATCGGCTTGTCGCCGAATACCTTGCGGCCATTGGCGTAATCGACCGCGAGCCCAAGCGCGAGATGAACCGTGCCCACGAGCCCCGCCGTGGTAACGATGCGCTCGGTGTTGAGCACGTCAAGGAGCTCGGGCCAGCCGCCATCGAGGGTGCCGATCAGCTCGTCGCCGGAGACCGGCGCATTGTCGAAAAAGACATTGCTCGCCGGCACGCAGCGCGTCCCCACCTTGTCGATGGCGCTGTGGCTCACCCCTTCGCGCTCGACATCGATCATAAAGAGCGTAATGCCGTCGGTCTTCTTCTTCGCGTCCTCGGCCTTCTTGGTGCGCGCGATGACCAGCATCTTCGCCGCCTGCGGCACGGCGGAGATAAAGATTTTCTGCCCATTCAAACGCCATCCATTGCCGTCGGTCTCGGCGAAGGTGCGCACATCAAGGCTGTTGGTGCCGGCGTCGGGCTCGGTCAGCGCCATGCAGCAGCCGATTTCACCGGAGATGATTTTCGGCAACACCGTGCGGCGCATCTCGTCGGAGCCATATTTCGAAATCGAAACGCCGCCGAAGATTGGGTTGAGCATATAAAGCTGCGAAAGGGTGCTGCCGGCGCCGCCCTGGCACAGCGCCTCGACGACGAGCGCCATGTCGAGCATGCCGAGGCCGGCGCCGCCATGCTCCTCCGGCAGGGCCACGCCGCAGAGGCCGGCATCGCAGATCGCCTGCCACATCGCGTGCGGATATTCTCCCTTGGCGTCGAGCTCGCGCCAATAGTCGAGACCGTATTCCTCGCCGATCTTGGTCGCCGTCTCGACCATCATTTCCTGTTCCGGGGTGAGGCTGAAATCCACGGCGTCAGCTCCCGTTGAATTCGGCGGCGCGCTTCTCGAGGAAAGCGCTGCAGCCCTCATGCGCGTCGCGGCTGTCGAGCACCAGGCTGATCATCGCCTGCTCATGGGCGAGCGATGCCGGCAGCGACATGTCCTGGCCGTCGCCGAGGGTGCGCTTCAGCATTTTGAGCGCGAGCGGCGACTGGCCGGCGATCTTCTCCGCCAGCTCCCTGGCGGCGCTCATCAGTTCGTCCGCGGGAACCACACGGTTGGCGAGGCCGAGACGCACTGCCTCTTCGGCATCGATCGGATCGCCGGTGAACATCAGCTCCTTGGCGCGGCAGAGGGGAATTTGCCGGATCAGCCGCTGGGTGCCGCCGGCGCCGGGGAAGAGACCGAGTTTGATCTCCGGTACGCCGATCTTCGCCTTGTCGGAGACGATGCGGATATCGAGCGACAGCAGTAGCTCGCAGCCGCCGCCAAGCGCCCAGCCATTGACCGCGCCGATGGTCGGCTTGTCGGAAAGCTCGATGCGGCGGAAGAGATCGTGGATTTCCCCGGCGAACTCCAGGTAATGGGCCAGACCCTGGCGCGAATTGAGGTCGGCGATGTCGCCGCCGGCGACAAAGGCCTTGCCCGCGCCGGTGAAGATGATCACGCGCACTTCCGGATCCGTCTCCATCGCAACGAACGCCGCCTCCATCGCTTCGATGGTGGCGAGATCGAGCGCGTTTAACTTGTCCGGCCGGTTGACCGTGATGATCCCGACCGCGCCCTCGCGTTCGCTTAAGATTGCCGCCTCCGACATGCCTCTCTCCCTTTTGCTTGCAAGCGCTTGCCCGAACGGGCCGCTTGTGGCTTTTCTACTGCGGTAAAGATTAGTGGATATCACCGGGCAAGCAACGAAAGCCACCAGGGAAGCTAGATGGCCGAGTGGTTCGAAAAGCTGAAGATGGGCGATTTGCCGGCGCTTGCGGCGCGCCCGTGGGGCGAGCGCGAGGCGCTGTCGTTTGACGCCAAGCGCTGGACCTATCGCGCGTTCGACGCCGAGGTCGACCGCGTTGCGCGCGGATTGATGGCGGCCGGCGTGCGCCATGGCGAGCATGTTGCCCTCTGGATGGTCAACCGGCCGGAATGGCTGTTCCTGATGTATGCCACGGCCAAGATCGGCGCGGTGCTGGTGCCGCTGAATACGCGCTACCGCACCGCCGATGTCGCCTATACGGTGAAACAATCCGACAGCGCCACCTGGATCGCGATGGCGCGCTCCGGTCCGGTCGATTTTTTGGCCATGCTGCGCGAGAACCTGCCCGACATTGCCGGCCAGGACCCGAACGCCCTCAATTGCGCCGAATTTCCCGCCCTCCGCCGCATGGTGCTGTTCGGCGCCGAACCCGAGCCCGGCATGCTGGCCTGGGACGACATGCTGCAGGCCGGCGACCAGGTGAGCGCGGCCGAGCTCGCCGCCCGCGGCGGCGCGGTCGACCCGGAAGATACGGTGATCATCTGCTACACCTCGGGCACCACCGGCCATCCCAAGGGGGTGATGCACAGCCATATTGTCATCCGCAACCAGATCGACCGCATCAACCGCTTCGGCATCACCTTCGCGGACGTCATCGTCAACAATCTGCCGATGTTCCACCTCTACGATTTCAGCGAGTCAGCCATGTCGGCTATTCTCTCGGGCGCGCGCCAGGTGATGATGGAAAGTTTCGACGCGGCGGAGACCCTGCGCCTGATCGAAGCGGAGCGCGTCACCATCATCCACGGCTTCGATACCCATTATAAGGATTTGCTCGATTGCCAGGCGAAGGGCGCGCGCGACGTCTCCTCGCTGCGCCTTTGCACCTTCCCGTCCGGCATGGAGAGCTCGATCGCCATCTCGCGCCGCACCCAGACGGCATTCGCGCCGACCATCACCGGCTGGGGCATGACGGAAAGCTGGACGTTCGCCGCCAGCTCCTTCACCGATTCCAGCGAGGAGCAGCGCGTCGAGGCGTCGGGCTTTCCCATGCCCGGCTTCGAATACCGCGTGATAGATCCCGCCACCGGCGAGGACATGCCGACCGGCGAGCAAGGCGAACTTCTGGTGCGCAGCTATATGACCATGAAGGGCTATTACAACAAGCCGGAGGAAACCGCGAAAATGATCGACAGCGAGGGCTGGCTCCATACCGGCGATACCGCCCTGCTGCGCGCCGACGGTCATCTCCGCTTCATCGGCCGCTTCAAGGATATGCTGAAGGTCGGCGGCGAGAACGTCTCGCCCGCCGAGGTCGAGGCGTATCTCTTACAAATGCCGGAGATCGATCAGGCCGCGGTGATCGGCTATCCCGATCAACGCCTCGCCGAGGTTCCCGCCGCCTTCATCGTGCCGGCCGATGGCTGCGACGTCACCCTCGAAGCGGTCGACGCCCATTGCAAGGGCAATATCGCGAGCTACAAGATCCCGCGCCACATTATTCCGGTGTCGGAGTTTCCCATGACCCCCACCGGCAAGGTGCAAAAACACAAGCTCCGCACCGATCTCCTGGAGCGGCTCGGCGAGCCGGATTAGCTCCGCGCCTTCGGCGGTTTGTCGCGGATGGTGTCGCCCTTGGAATCGAACAGGATGCAATAATCGGCCGGGAAGTGGAGGCGCAACCGGTCGGTGTCTACCTCGCCGGTGATCGCGGTGACTTCGCCATCCGGAATTTCGAGCTGAAGGATAGACTTATCGCCCTTGAGCCGCTTCTCGATCACCCGCCCTTCGATCATGTTGTTCTCGGCCTCTTCGAGCCTGATATGCGGCGGGCGGATACCGAGAGTGACCGGCGCACCTGCGAGCGAGGATTTGGCATGGGCCGGCACGGCGAATTCGCTGCCGCCGGCGAGGCGCACCCGCGCGATGCCGTCTTCATGGGCGGTGATCTCCCCGGCCAGCAGATTGATCGGCGGCGCGCCGAATAGTTCGGCGATATCGATATCCGCCGGACGGCGGTAGAGGCGTTTGGGCGAGGCCGCCTGGGCGACGGCGCCGAACGACATGACGATGATCTTGTCGGCGATGCGCAGCGCCTCGCCGCTGTCGTCGGTGGCATAGATGACCGTGGCGCCTTCCTCTTTCACGAGGCGCTGCATTTCTTCGATCACCCGCTTGCGGATTTCCACGCCGCCCTTCGGATTGATGGCCTGGAACAGGAAGGCCGCCGGCTGGCGCACCCAGGCGCGGGCGATGCCGATGAGATGGCGCTGCTCTTCGCTGACCTTCTTGGGCTTCTTGGCGAGGATCTCGTCGAGGCCGAAGCGCCGCGCCGCCGCCGCCACCCGCCGCGCGATCTCGTCCTTGTCCATCTTCGCCATGCGCAGCGGAAAGGCGATATTTTCCTGGACGTTCTTGTGCGGCAGCAGGCCCTGTTTCTCGAACACCATGGCGACGTCGCGCCGCCCGCTTTTCAGTTTGGTCACCGGCCGGCCGGCGACGAAGACCTCGCCGCTATTGACCTTCTCCACCCCGGCGATGACCCGGAGCGTCGTCACCTTGCCGCTATCGGCGTCGCCGAACAGCACCGTGAGTTGGCCGTCGCGCATGATCGCATCGACATTGTCGAGGAGATAGCGCCGGCCGGAAGTCCGGCTCACACCGCGAAGCGCGATATCCGCCATCTCGCCGTTCCGCCCCGCTCCGGCTAAACTTCGAGAACGACCTTGCCGTAGAAATCCCGGCTGG
>CAZUVO010000108.1:0-12690 GCA_964623955.1 uncultured Rhizobiaceae bacterium | reverse complement strand
CCCTCCGCGCCCGAAAGATGTGGGGGCTGTTCCGCTCCAACGTCAACAATATGGTGCTGGGTGTCAGCCAGGGCTTTACCAAGAACCTTGAGATTCAAGGCGTCGGTTACCGCGCGGCGGTCGAGGGCAAGAAGCTGAAACTCGATCTCGGTTACAGCCACTCGGTCTATTACGACATCCCCGAAGGCATCACCATCACATGCGAAAAGCCGACCGATATTGCCGTAACCGGCAGAGACAAACAGGCGGTTGGCCAGGTCGCGGCTGAAATTCGTTCCTTCCGCAAGCCCGAACCCTATAAGGGCAAAGGCATCCGCTATAAGGACGAATATGTACGCCGCAAAGAAGGCAAGAAGAAGTAGGCTCGATCATGTTGCGAAAACAGGAATTGTTTCAACGCCGGAGAAAGCGCACCCGCGCCAGATTGCGTAAACTGGGCGCCGGGCGTCCGCGTCTCTCGGTATTTCGTTCGGGCAAGCACATCTATGCCCAGGTGATCGACGACGACAAAGGCGCCGTTATCACCGCCGCGTCGAGCGTGGAAAAAGAGGCCCGTTCCGATATGAAGAACGGCGCCAACAAGGAAGCGGCCGGCAAGATCGGCAAGGCGATCGCGGAGCGTGCCTTGGCCGCCGGCGTGAAAGACGTCGTGTTCGACCGCGGCGCTTATAAATATCATGGCCGGGTGAAAGCCCTGGCCGAGGCTGCCCGCGAAGGCGGGCTAAACTTTTAGGAAGCAAGTCGCATGGCACGACCGGACATGGGCGCCCGTATGCGGGGCGAGCGGGATGACCCCGAATTTTCCGACAAGCTCGTACACATCAATCGTGTGGCGAAGGTGGTCAAGGGCGGCCGGCGTTTCGGCTTTTCGGCGCTGGTTATCGTCGGTGACCGGCGGGGACGCGTCGGCTACGGCACCGGCAAGGCGCGCGAGGTGCCCGAGGCCATCCGCAAGGCGACCGAGCAGGCAAAGCGCAAGATGATCCGCGTGCCGCTCAGGGAGGCGCGTACGCTGCATCACGATATCGAAGGGCGCTTCGGCGCCGGCCGCGTCGTCATGCGCGCGGCACCCGCCGGTACCGGTATCATCGCCGGCGGCCCGATGCGCGCTGTCTTCGAGATGGTCGGCATGAAGGACGTCGTGGCCAAATCGATCGGCACCTCCAATCCGCACAATATGGTCAAGGCGACCTTCGACGGGCTGGAGCGCTGCGTGTCGCCGCGCGCCATCGCGGCCAAGCGCGGCAAGAAGGTGAGCGAGATTTTCGGCCGCGAGGAAACCGCGCAAGAGGCGGGCTAACATCATGTCTTCATCGTCAAGCGGCAAAATCCGCGTCACCCAAATCGGCAGCCCTATCGGCCGCCACAAATCGCAGCGCGCGACGCTCATCGGGCTCGGTCTCAATAAGATGCACCGCTCGCGGGTGCTCGACGATACGCCCTCGGTCCGCGGCATGGCGGAGAAAATCGCCCATCTGGTGCGCGTCGAGCCGGCCGGCGAAGGAAACGGATCATGAAGCTGAACGAACTTTCTCCCAGCCCCGGCTCGACCAAAGCCCGGCGGCGCGTCGGCCGTGGCATCGGCTCCGGCAAAGGCAAGACCGCGGGCACCGGCCATAACGGCCAGAAGTCCCGCTCCGGCGTCGCGATCAAGGGTTTCGAAGGCGGGCAAATGCCGTTTTACCGGCGCCTGCCCAAACGCGGCTTCAACAATATCTTCGCTAAAGAGTATGACGTCGTGAACACCGGGCGGTTGCAGAAGGCCGTCGATGAGGGCCGCCTCGACGGCAAGAAGACGGTCGACCAGGCGGCGCTCAAGGCTTGCGGCCTGGTGCGCGGGCGCAGCGACGGCGTGCGTGTATTGGCCAAGGGCGAGCTTACCGCGGCGCTGACGATCGACGTGGCCGGCGCCTCGAAAGCCGCGGTGGCGGCGATCGAAAAGGCCGGCGGCAAGATCACCGTGCTCCCGGTCAAGGTGCGGCCCGCGGATTCCAAAAAGGCCAACAGATCGGCTTCCAAGAAAGCGAAACAAGAGAAAGAAGAGGCCGGCAAAAAGCCTAAAAAGGTGAAGGAAAAGGCCGCGAAAGAGCCGAAAGAGCCGAAGGAAGCGGAGAACAAGGCCGCCAAACCGGATGCGGATGACGCGAAAGAATCCGGCGGCGGTGAGGACAGTCAAGGTCCGGCGGACGAATAACCCATGGCTTCAGCGGCCGAACAATTAGCGGCGAATCTGAATTTCAGCTCCTTCGCGAAGGCGAAGGAGTTGCAAAAGCGCCTTCTGTTTACCTTTGGCGCGCTGATTATCTATCGCCTCGGCACCTATATTCCGTTGCCCGGCATCGATACCGCCGTGATCGCCGAAGTGTTCGAGCAGCAGTCGGGCGGCATTCTCGGCATGTTCAACATGTTCGCCGGCGGCGCGCTGGGGCGCATGACGATCTTCGCCCTCAACATCATGCCCTATATCTCGGCGGCGATTATCATCCAGCTCGGCACCGCCGTCTTGCCTTCGCTCGCCCAGCTCAAGAAAGAGGGTGAGGCCGGGCGCAAGAAGATCAACCAATATACCCGCTACGGCACCGTATTTTTGGCCGCGGTACAGGCCTATGGCATTGCCGCCGGGCTCGAGGGCTATCAGAGCGCGACCGGTGCCGCCGTGCTCGATCCCGGCATGTTCTTCCGCATGACCACCGTGGTGACCCTGACCGGCGGCACGATCTTCCTGATGTGGCTCGGCGAGCAGATCACCGCGCGCGGGGTCGGCAACGGCATATCGCTGATCATCTTTTCGGGCATTGTCGCGGAGCTGCCGCGCGCCCTGGTGAACACCCTCGAATTGGGCCGAACGGGCGTTCTCTCGGGCGGCATACTTGTCGTCCTCATTGTCATGGCGCTCGGCGTAATCGCCTTTATCGTCTTTATCGAGCGTTCGCAGCGGCGAATTGTCGTGCAATATCCCAAGCGACAAGTGGGACGCCGCATGTTTGGCGGCGAAAGTTCTCATTTGCCGCTGAAGCTCAACACCGCCGGCGTGATTCCGCCGATTTTCGCTTCCTCGATCCTGTTGCTGCCGATCACCGCGATCAGCATGAATGCGGGTCAGGGCCCGGGCTGGCTGACCGATGTCGCCGGTATCCTCGGGCGCGGCCAGCCTCTCTATATGCTGCTCTACGCCGCCGCCATCATCTTTTTCACCTTCTTCTATACCTCGGTCGTGTTCAACCCGGCGGATACGGCGGACAATCTGAAGAAAAACGGCGGTTTCGTGCCGGGAATCCGCCCGGGCAAGAACACCGCGGCCTATCTCGATTATGTGCTGACCCGCCTCACCGTGGTCGGCGCGCTCTATCTCACCGCCGTCAGCCTGCTGCCGGAACTGCTGATCGCGCAATACGCCGTGCCGTTCTATTTCGGCGGCACCAGCCTCCTGATCGTGGTCACGGTGACCATGGATACGGTTGGCCAGATTCAGTCCCATCTCCTCGCCCATCAATATGAAGGGCTGATCAAGAAATCCAAATTGCGGGGAACCCGGCGATGAATCTGCTGTTGTTGGGTCCGCCCGGCGCCGGCAAGGGAACCCAGGCGCAGCGCCTGATGGCGCGGTTCGATATCCCGCAGCTATCGACCGGCGAAATGCTGCGCGCCGCGGTTGCCGAAGGCAGCGATCTCGGCAATGAGGCCAAGGCGATCATGGAGGCCGGCAATCTGGTGCCGGACGATCTCATGATTCAGCTTATTTCCCAGCGCATTGGCCGCGCGGATTGCGCCAACGGCTTTATTCTCGACGGTTTTCCGCGCACCACGCCGCAGGCCGAGGCGCTTGACGCCATGCTGGGCGAGCGTGGCTTGAATTTGGACAAGGTGATCTCCATATCGGTCGATGAAGAGGCCCTGATCGAGCGGATTTCCGGGCGTTTCAGCTGTGCTGATTGCGGCGCCGGCTACCATGATTCCTTCAAGCAGCCCAAGACCGAGGGCGTATGCGATGAATGCGGCGGCACGAATTTCGAGCGCCGCAAGGACGATAACCGGGAAACCGTGATGGCGCGGCTCGAGACCTATCACCAGCAAACCGCGCCGATTATCCCCTATTACAAGGGTGATGGCCGTCTCGCCGAGGTCGATGGCATGGCCGATATCGATGCCGTCGGCGACACGATTTTGGCGCTTTTTTAGGGTGTTGGAGATGATTGACTTAGCTGGTCTGTTTGCCGATAATCCCGCCCGGTTTGGGCACGCGCCCCGGGAATTCTCCGTGGCGCGCCTTTTGTTCTGTAAGGAGTTCTGATCTTGGCCCGAATTGCAGGCGTCAATATTCCAACCAACAAGCAAGTCGGTATCTCGTTAACCTATATTTTCGGGATCGGCCGCACCAAAGCACGCGAAATTCTCGATAAGGCCGGGGTTCCGGTCGATCGGCGCGTAAATGAGATGAGCGACGCGGAAGTCGCCAAGGTGCGTGAAATCATCGACCATGACTATCTGGTCGAGGGCGATCTCCGGCGAGAAACCGCGATGAATATCAAGCGGCTGATGGATTTGGGTCTCTATCGCGGCGTGCGCCACCGGCGCGGCCTGCCGGTGCGGGGCCAACGCACCCATACCAATGCGAGAACGCGCAAAGGCCCGGCGCGCGCCATCGCCGGCAAGAAGAAGTAGGACCGCACCATGGCCAAACCGAAAACCGGGCGCAAGCGCGAGAAGAAGAATATCTCTTCCGGTATCGCGCATGTGAACGCCACTTTTAACAACACCATGATCACCATCACCGATGTGCAGGGGAACGCCATCTCCTGGTCGTCGGCCGGCGGAATGGGATTTCGCGGATCGCGCAAATCCACGCCTTACGCGGCACAAATGGCCGCCGAGGACGCCGGAAAGAAAGCTGCGGAGCATGGCGTGAAATCGCTCGAAGTAGAAGTGAAGGGGCCGGGCTCCGGCCGTGAGTCGGCATTGCGCGCGCTGCAGGCGGCGGGCTTCGTCATTACCGCCATCCGCGATGTGACGCCGATTCCGCACAATGGCTGCCGGCAGCGCAAGCGCCGCCGGGTCTGACGAACAATCGGGTGCGCTCCGGCGTACAGAAACCGCCGTCCAAGACGGCGTCGAGTTGCAAACATTTTGTTAGGGAGCGGTAAGCCGCTCACTTATTCCGTGAGGTCCCATACGTGATCCAGAAAAATTGGCAGGAACTGATCAAACCGTCGAAACTCTCCATCACACCAGACGGAGACGACAGTAAGATCGCTACTATCGTCGCCGAGCCGCTCGAGCGCGGATTTGGCGTCACCCTCGGCAACGCGCTTCGGCGCGTGCTGTTGTCGTCGCTGCAGGGCGCCTCGGTGACCGCGATTCAGGTCGACGGCGTGCTGCACGAATTCTCATCGATCCCCGGCGTGCGCGAGGATTTGACGGATATCGTTCTCAACATCAAGTCGCTCGCGCTCAGGATGCATGGCGAGGGGCCCAAGCGGCTCACCCTGAAAGCCACCGAGCCCGGCCCGGTAACCGCGGCGATGATCGAAACCGGTCATGACGTCGAGGTGATGGACCCGAAATTGGTAATCTGTACCCTAGATCAGGCGGCGAATTTGAGCATGGAACTGACCGTTCAGTCCGGCAAGGGCTATGTCGCCGCGGTGCTGAACCGGCCCGAGGACGCACCGATCGGCTTTATCCCGGTCGATGCGCTTTATAGCCCGGTCAAAAAGGTGGCCTACAAGGTGGAGAATACCCGCGTCGGTCAGGTCACGGATTATGACAAGCTCTCCATGACCATCGAGACCAACGGCACGGTATCGCCGGAAGACGTCATCGCGCTCGCCGCGCGCATCATTCAGGACCAGATGCAGCTCTTCATCAATTTCGAAGAGCCGCGCGAGATGCACCGCGAGGAAGAGGCGGTCGAGCCCGAGTTCAATCCGAACCTTCTCAAGAAGGTCGACGAGTTGGAGCTTTCGGTGCGTTCGGCCAACTGCCTGAAGAACGACAACATCATCTATATCGGCGATTTGGTGCAGCATTCCGAATCCGAGATGCTGCGGACGCCGAATTTCGGCCGCAAGTCGCTCAACGAGATCAAGGAAGTGCTCAGCCATATGGGGCTCCATCTCGGCATGGAGATCGCCAGTTGGCCGCCGGAAAATATCGAGGATATGGCGAAACGGCTGGAAGAGTCCTATTAGGGCTCGCACCGCCGACGCTGAAGGAGAAGACAAATGCGGCATCGCAATTCTGGGCGCAAGCTAAATCGGTCGTCGAGCCACCGCAGGGCGATGTTTCGCAACATGGCGACGGCGCTCCTCAAGCATGAGCAGATCAAGACGACCCTGCCCAAGGCCAAGGAGCTTCGCCCGGTGGTCGAGCGTATGATCACCCTCGGCAAGCGCGGCAACCTCCACGCAAGGCGCCAGGCGCTGAGCTATCTGCAGGACGAAAAGATCGTCGGCAAGCTGTTCGAGGATCTCGCCGAGCGTTACGAAGACCGCGCCGGCGGTTATACCCGCGTGCTCAAGGCCGGCTTCCGCTACGGCGATTCGGCGCCGATGGCCTTTATCGAGCTGGTCGACCGCGACGAGGATGCCAAGGGCCAGGATTCCGGTCCCGACATGAGCATCGAGGAACCGGTTGAGAATGAGGTTCCGGCCTGACGGCGGGAACTCCCATTCCGGCATTTGACCAGGGCGGCTCCAATGGGGCTGCCCTTTGCCTTTCATCGGCAGTAAAATAGCGGCGATGGCAAAACAGGCCGCTCCTTCCCTGTTCGAAAACGACGCCCCTCGGCCGCTCGCCGAGCGCCTGCGTCCCGCGCGCCTCGGCGAGGTCGTCGGCCAGGATCATCTGCTCGGCGAAGAGGGTGTGCTGGGGCGGATGATCGCCCAGGGGCGGCTCGCCTCGCATATTCTCTGGGGGCCGCCCGGCTGCGGTAAGACCACCATCGCCCGGCTCCTGGCCGAGCAGACCGATCTTGAATTCGAGCCCTTGAGCGCGGTCTTCTCCGGCGTCGCCGATCTCCGCAAGGTATTCGAGCGCGCCCGTGAGCGGCGCCAGGCGGGCCGGGGCACCATGCTGTTCGTCGACGAGATCCACCGTTTCAACCGCGCCCAGCAGGACGCCTTTCTGCCGGTCGTCGAGGACGGCACCGTGACCCTGGTCGGCGCGACGACGGAAAATCCTTCCTTCGAGCTCAATGGCGCGCTGCTCTCGCGCTGCCAGGTGCTGGTGCTGCGACGTCTCGACGATGCGGCGCTGGCCACCCTGATGGAACGTGCCGAGGAAACCGAGGGCAGGGCGCTGCCGCTCGACGATGCCGCGCGCGAGGCGCTCCGGGCCATGGCCGATGGCGACGGGCGTTTCCTGTTCAACATGATCGAGGAACTGTTCGCCTCCGGCGCCGAGGAGAAGATGGATACCGCCGGCCTCACCGAGGCGGTGCAGCGCCGCGCGCCGCTCTACGACAAGGCCCAGGAGAGCCATTACAATCTGATCTCGGCGCTGCACAAATCCTTGCGCGGCTCGGATGCCGACGCCGCGCTCTACTGGCTCGCGCGCATGCTGGCCGGCGGCGAGGACCCCAACTATATCGCGCGCCGCCTGGTGCGCTTCGCCTCGGAGGATATCGGCCTCGCCGAGCCCGACGCCCTGCCCCAGAGCATCGCCGCCTGGCAGGCCTATGAGCGGCTCGGTACGCCGGAAGGAGAATTGGCCCTGGCGCAGGCGGTGCTCTATCTCGCCACCGCGCCGAAATCCAATGCCGCCTACAAGGCGCTCGCCGCCGCCATGCGCACGGCGAAGGAAAGCGGCTCCGAAATGCCGCCCAAACATATCCTCAACGCGCCGACCCAGATGATGAAGGATCTCGGCTATAGCGACGGCTATGTCTATGACCATGAGACGGAGGACGCGTTTTCCGGCCAGGATTATTTTCCCGACGACATGGCGCGCCAAGAATTCTATCGCCCGGCCGAACGCGGCTTCGAGCGGGAAATCAAGAAGCGCCTCGACTATTGGAGCAAGCTACGCCAGTCATGAGCGGTGTTGAAACCCTGACCATTGCCGCCGGCGAGGCGGATGTGCGGCTCGACCGCTGGTTCAAGAAGCGTTTTCCCGGCCTCAGTCATGGCCGGCTGGAAAAACTGCTGCGCACCGGGCAAATCCGCGTCGACGGGCGGCGCGCCAAGGCGGGCCAGCGCCTCGCCGCCGGCAACCGGGTGCGGGTGCCGCCGCTGCCCGAGGATGCCGCATCTGCGGCGCGCAAAAGAGACAGGCCCCAGCCGAGCGACGCGGACCTTGCCCTCGCTGAAAGCTGGGTGATTTACCGCGACGATCATGTGCTGGCGATCAACAAGCCGGCGGGCATCGCGGTGCAGGGCGGATCGGGCATCACGCGCCATGTCGATGCGCTGTTGGACGGCCTTAAGTTCGATGCGCTCGAACGGCCGCGCCTCGTGCACCGGCTCGACAAGGACACCAGCGGCGTGCTCCTGCTCGCGCGCGACGCCGCAACGGCGCGCCGGCTGGCGGATTATTTCCGCGGCAAGTCGCTGCGCAAGGTCTATTGGGCGCTGACCGTCGGCGCGCCCGAGCCTGAGCGCGGGCGAATCGACGCGGCGCTCGCCAAACAAACCGTCGCCCCCGGGACCGAGCGGGTCGTGCCGGCGGCGGACGGCGCCGAGGCGGTGACCTATTACGCCACCCTGGATTCGATCGGCGACAAGATGGCCTGGCTCGCTCTGCTGCCGCTGACCGGACGGACCCATCAATTGCGCGCCCACTGCGCGGAGATTCTGCGCTGCCCGATCTTCGGCGACCGCAAATACCCGGCCGAGGCGGATACGGCGGACGGCAAGGGCTTCGGCGCCGGCCTCCATCTTCACGCCCGGGCGCTCAGCCTGCCCCATCCGGGGGGTGACGGTGCCCACCGGGCGCGGCTCGATCTCACCGCGCCCTTGCCGGCCCATATGGTGCAATCCTGGCGCCATCTCGGTTTCAGCGAGAAAAACGCCACGGACCCCTTCGCGGAGCTCGACCTCTGATGCGGCTCGTCATGTTCGATTGCGACGGCACCCTGGTGGACAGCCAGCATGTCATTACCGAATGCATGCAGATGGCGTTCCAATCGCGCGGTCTGGCGCCGCCCGCGCCCCGTGATGTGCGGCGCATTGTCGGCCTGGCCCTCGCGGAAGCCATCCACCGGCTTTATCCGGCGGGCGATCCGGCGAGCATCAATGATCTGGTCGAGGCCTATAAGGAATGTTTCATCGACGTGCGCGCCAAGCCGGATTTGAACGAGCCTCTATACGAGAATGTGGTGGAAATACTCACGCATCTGGAGGAGAAGGGTTATGTCCTCGGCATCGCCACGGGCAAGACCAAGCGCGGCCTGCTCGCCACCCTGGAAACCCATGGCCTGCGCAAATATTTCACCACTCTGCAGACGGTCGATGATGCGCCGGGCAAGCCGCACCCCGGCATGCTCGAGCAGGCGATGGCGGAGACCGGTGCGGACAAGGAGGAGACCGTCTTTATCGGCGATACGGTTTTCGATATGGAAATGGCCATGAATGCCGGCACCGGCGCGTTCGGCGTTTCCTGGGGCTATCACGAAGTGGCCGAGCTGCACGCCGCAGGGGCCCATCTGGTTATGGACAAATTGGTCGAACTGCCGCCGCTTGTCGCGCGGTGGCCGGAGAAGGAGTAGCGCATGCGTTGGTGGTACATCCCGGCCGGGCTCGCCGGCCTGATCGTCCTGGTGTTGGTCGTCGGAATCATTCTCCTCAGCGTCCAGGACGTCGACGAATTCAAGGAATTCCTCACCGAGAAGGTGAGCGAGGAGACCGGCCGCGAGCTCACCATCGCCGGCGATTTCGATCTTTCGATTTCGTTCAGCCCGTCGATCACGGCGGATAATGTGACGTTCGGGAATGCCGAATGGGGCTCGCGCCCGGAGATGCTCAAGCTCGGCCATGTCGAGGCCGAGGTCGCGCTCTTTCCCATGCTCGGCGGCAATATCGAGATCAAGCGGCTGATATTGGAAGACATGGACCTGCTGGCGGAGACCGACAGCGGCGGCCATGGCAATTGGCTGTTCGGCGAGAAAGAACCGGCAAAAGAAGAAGCGGAGGAGGGCGCCTTGCCGGTGATCGAGGAGATGCGCATCAACAATGCGCTCTTGCGCTATCACGACGGCCGGACCGGCGAACGCCACACCATCATGATCGCTTCCGCCGAAGCCAATACCGGCGAAGGCGGCGGCGGCGCGTTCGCCCTCGAAGGCGTGCGGAACAACAGCGCCGTCACCGCGCAAGGCGAGATCGGCGCGGGCGATACGGATGTGCCGGTCGCCATGCTCATTGAAATGTTCGGCGCGACGACCGAGATCAAGGGTACGGTGGGCGAGCTCGACGAATTCGAGGACCCGAAGCTGCATATCCGCACCAGGGGAGACAAGCTTTCCGATCTCAACATGATCGCCGGCTCCTTTCCGCCCATCGGTCCTTATTCCCTCGAAGGCGACCTCTCCAGCGGCGAAGACGGCATCTATATTTTCGAAAACCTGCAGGCTAAGATCGCCGAGAGCGATCTTGCCGGCAGGATGGAGCTCGCGCCCGGCGAACGGCCGCGTCTGACAGCGGATTTGACGTCATCGAAACTCGATCTCGATGCGCTGCTGGCCAAGAGCGAAGACGATACACCGGCTGCGGCGGAGACGAGCTCAGGTGACGGTAGTGAAGGATCATCCGGCAGCGATGGCGCGGCGGAAAAAATATTCCCGGACGAGCCGCTCGATCTCGCGGCGCTCGATCAGGCGGATGCGCAAGTGTCGCTCCGGGTGGCGCAACTGAACTATAGCGGGATCACGCTTGAGGACGCGGCGCTCTCTCTCGATTTGCAAGCGGGGCGGCTCAGGATCGAGCCTTTCAACGCCCGGCTCGGCACGGGCGGTGTCACCACCAAGCTCGATCTCGACAGCAAGGCCAAAAAACCGGTGCTTGCGGCACATCTCAATCTCGCGGAAATCGGGCTCGCCGATATCAAGCCGCTGTTCGATCTCAGCGAGATCGCCGAGGGGCCGCTCGACCTGGATGTCGCGGTCACCGGCCGGGGCCGCTCGGCGCATGAAATCGCCGCCAGCCTCGATGGCAGCATCGATATGGTGGTCGGCGCCGGCCTTATTCCCAATGAATATGTCGATCTGATCGCCGCCGATCTGCTGCGCTTTATCGTGCCCGGCGGCGCGGCGGGCGATGCGGCGCAGCTCAATTGCTTCGTCGCACGCTTCGATATCGCCGACGGCATCGCGCTCAACCAGGCCCTTCTGCTCGATACCGCCCTTGTCACCACCGCGGGTAAGGGACAGATCGATCTCGGCCGCGAGACCGCCGACATCACCATCGCGCCGAGCCCCAAGGATCCGTCGCTCCTCAGTCTGGCCATCCCGGTGGTCATCGACGGGCCGCTTATGGACCTGGGTTACAGCCTAAAAGAAGAGGAAGCGTTTCTCGGTCTGGCCGGCGCCGTGTTGGGCACCGTCATATTGGGACCGTTCGGAATTTTAATTCCCCTGGTGAGCGCCGGGACCGGTGACGAGAACCCGTGCATCGCCGCGCTCGAACAATCGGCCGAGGGCGGGCAGCAACCGCAGCCGGTCAAAAAAAGGACCAGGCCGCCGGAGACGCCGGAGGAAGCGGTAGAGGATTTGATGGACGATGTCCTCGGCATCTTCGATTAGCGGTCCGGCGAAGCGGTTCTACAAGGACGCCGCCGTCGCGGAGACGGCGGGCGGCTATACGGTCGCGCTCGACGGCCGCGCCATCAAAACTCCGGCCAAGCAGCCCCTGGTGATCGCGGTGCGCGAACTTGCCGAGGCGGTAGCCGGTGAATGGCGCGCGCAGGAAGCGGAAATCCGCCAAGAGACCATGCCGATGATGCGCTTTGTCTGCACCTCGCTCGACCGGGTGGCGCCGCAGCGGGCGGCGGTGGTGGCGGAGACCGCCAAATATGGCGAAACGGACCTCCTCTGTTACCGCGCGGCGGAGCCGGAGAAGCTGGTGCGCCGCCAAGCCGATGCGTGGCAGCCGCTGCTGGATTGGGCCGAGGCGCGCTACGGCGCCAAGCTCGCGATTACCGACGGAATGACGGCGATCGAGCAGGACGCGGACGCATTGGCGCGTCTCTGCGCCGCTGTCGCGGACGAGAATGATCTCACTTTGACCGGCATTCACTTCACCACCGCCGCGACCGGCTCGCTGATTGTCGCGCTCGCGCTTCTGGAGCGGGAAATCACTGCCGAGCAGGCCTGGTCGGCCGCCCATATCGACGAGCATTGGCAGCTCGAGCGCTGGGGCGCGGATGAGGAGCTCGAGGCGCGCGTTGAGGGCCTGCGACGGGAGATTTCCGCTGCCGGCGAATTTCTGGCATTGTCACGATATTGATTCGCTGAAAAGCGGGAGAGGTGCATGCAGGACATCATCCGGCAGCTGGAAGAGAAACGTGCGGCGGCGCGCCAGGGCGGCGGCGAGAAGCGCATCGCGGCCCAGCACAAGAAAGGCAAGCTGACCGCGCGCGAAAGGATCGAACTGCTCCTCGATAAGGATTCGTTCGAGGAATATGACATGTTCGTCGAGCACCGCTGCGCCGATTTCGGCATGGAAAAACTCACCATTCCCGGCGACGGGGTGGTGACCG